>NZ_LDSL01000090.1 GCF_001476815.1 Pseudacidovorax intermedius
CGCGGAACCGGCTTTGCCGGGCCGGGGGGTGCGCCCCCCTCCAAGCCGAAGGCGCGAGGGAGGGGGGAGCCGCGAAGCGGCATGGGGGGTGCTTTTTTACCTCAGCCGAACAAGCGCCGCGCGTGCAGCCCGAGACCGCGGGCCACGCTCGACTCCCGATCGCCATGCACCGCCCGCGCGCCGGGCACCACCTCGGCGATGCGCGCCGTGAGCGCGGCCAGGCCCGTGGAGCCGCCGGTGAAGTAGAGCGTGCGCACGTCCTGCGCCGTCACGCCGGCCAGCGCCAGCGTCTCGCGGGCGGCGTCGGCGATGCGCTGCAGGTCGGCGTCCAGCGCCTGCAGGGCCTCGGTGGCGTCCAGGGCCGTGGCCAGGCCGGGCTCGATCAGGTCCAGCGGCAGCGCGGCGGCACCGCCCTCGGCCACCGCGATCTTGGCGGCCTCGGCCCGCGCCAGCAGCGCATGGCCCAGCCGCTGCTGCACCACCTGCATCAGCCGCGCATGCAGCCGCGCGTCGGCATAGAAGCTGCGCATGCGCTGCAACTCCAGCACGCGGTTGGTGGCGTACACGCCGTTGATCAGGTGCCAGGTGGCGAGGTCGAAGTACACCGTGCTCGGCACCTCGCGCGGCCGCTCGCCCGGCCGCGCGGGGCCGGCGGCGCGGTAGCCGCACAGCGGCAGGATGGCCGCCAGGTCCAGCCGGCGGTCGAAGTCGGTGCCGGCCACGTGCACGCCGTGGTTGGCCAGGATGTCGTCCCGGCGGTCCAGCCGGGCGCGCCGTTCGGGGCCGACCCGCACCAGCGAGAAGTCGGAGGTGCCGCCGCCGATGTCGGCCACCAGCACCAGCTCTTCCTGCGTGACCGACTGCTCATGGTCCAGCGCCGCGGCGATGGGCTCGAACTGGAACTGCACCTCCGCGAAGCCCACGGCCCGCGCCGCCGCTTCGAGCGAGGCCTGCGCCTGCGCGTCGCGGGCCTCGTCCTCGTCGACGAAGCGCACCGGGCGGCCGAGCACCACGCGGGGCAGCGGCGCCTGCGCCGCGGCTTCGCCCAGGCCGCGCAGGTGGCGCAGGTAGTCGCCGATCACGTCGAGGTAGCGCACCGCACGGCCTTCGCCGACCTCGGTGGACTGCTCGGCCAGGCCCGAGCCCAGGATGCTCTTCATCGAGCGCATCAGCCGGCCTTCGCGCCCCTCCACATAGGCGGCGAGTGCGGCGCGGCCGTACAGGCGGCGCGGCGCCTCGTGGCCCGCCAGGTCCTCCACGTCGTAGAACACGGTGGTCGGCATGGTGGGCCGCCCGTCCTCGACCGGCACCAGGCGGGCGCTGCCGTCGGCCTGCGGCAGGGCGATGGCGGAGTTGGACGTGCCGAAGTCGATGGCGCAGCAGGACGGGGCGGTCATGGCAGGGGCGGGCAAAGGGCGCGGATTCTAGGGGCAGTCCCCCGATCGCGCGCCGTTGTGCGTGCCCCCATCCGTTCGGACTGAGCCTGTCGAAGTCCCGGGCCGGCGCTTCGACAGGCTCAGCGCGAACGGAATGCGATCGGCCTTCACCGCCCGTTCGGCGCGACCTCAGAACTCCGGCAGGCCCATCGCCGGATCGCTCACCGACGGCTGGCCGGTTTCCACCCGGCCGGCGAAGCGGCGGTAGAAGCTCGGGTCGGTGCTGCTGCTGACGGTGAAGTCGTACCAGCGGCCGCTGCCGGCCAGGTCCCAGCGCTGCTCGGCGGTGGCGCCGGCGGCGACGGTGGCGGTCCACGGGCCGTCGTCGCGGTAGGCCTTGGCGCGGAGGGTGAAGCCGGCCGCGCCGCTGCCGCCGTTGAGCATCTTGAGGTAGACGTTGCCGTTGGCGATGTCGTAGCAGACGCGCACTTCGGGGTTGGGCGCGCCGCCGGCGCGCAGGCGGTTCAGGTCGCCGCGGAAGTGGCGGTGGAAGCCGTTGGGGCCCAGCACCCACAGGTCGTACAGGCCGGCGTTGTCGGTGGCGGCGGCCCAGCTGTCTTCCAGCTGCTTGCCGGCTTCGACCATGTAGCGGCGCGGCAGGCGGTCGAGGTTGAGCTTGTCGTAGACGTGGAACACCGCCGCCTGCCTGCCCGTGTTGCCGAAGATCAGCCGCACGGTGCCGGCGGTGGCGTCGGCGCGGGCGCTGGTGTGCAGCTCGTAGGGCAGGGCGCGCGAGGGCCGGGTGCCGGTGGCCTGGCGCGGCAGCTGCTGCGTGGTGGGCGGCACGATCTGCGCCAGGGCCTGCTGCTGGGCGCGCAGCTGGTCGGCCTCGTCCTTGCCCTTGCGGCCGGCCAGCACGGGCAGGGCCTCGTTGTTGGGATTGGCGAAGTTGAAGGCGCTGGTCAGGTCGCCGCAGACGGCGCGGCGGAAGGGGCCGATGTTGGGCTCCATGACGCCGAAGCGCAGCTCCAGGAAGCGCAGCACCGAGGTGTGGTCGAAGACCTGGGAGTTGACCCAGCCGCCGCGGCTCCACGGTGAGATCACGTACATGGGCACGCGCACGCCGGGGCCGTAGACCTTGCCGTCGGGCAGCGGCTGGCCGGGCGAAGCCACCGGGTGCGTGAAGCGCTCGAAGGCCACGTCGGCATCGGACAGCGTGGTCTTGCCGGCGAAGGTTCCATCGCCGTTGGGCGAGGGCGCGGAGGGCGAGGGCACGTGGTCGAAGTAGCCGTCGTTCTCGTCGAAGTTGACGAAGAGCACGGTCTTGCTCCACACCTCGGGCACGGCGGTGAGCGCGTCCAGCACCTCCTGGATGTACCAGGCGCCCTGCACCGGGCTCGACGGGCCGGGGTGCTCGGAGTAGGTGGCCGGCGCCACGATCCACGACACCTGCGGCAGCTTGCCGTTCTTGATGTCCTGCTTGAAGGTGCCCAGCAGGCCGCCGTCGGGCATGGTGTTGGCGATGCCCTTGTAGAGCGGGTTGCCGGCGTTGTCGCTGGCCGGGTCGTAGGCGGGCGAGGCGGCGTCGTTGCTCACCGGCTTGCCCGAGGCCTCGTTGGCTTTGCGGTACTGCACGAAGCCGGCCAGCGGGTTGTCGGTGAAGTTGTCGGGCATGAACTGGTAGACCATCCAGCTCACCTTGGCCGCCTCCAGCCGCTCGGGGTAGGTCTTCCAGGTGTAGCCCTGGGTCGAGGGGCCGATGTCGTCCCACACGTTCACCACCGAGGCCACGTTGGCACCGGTGGGGCCGTTGGTGCCGGTCCACAGGAACATCCGGTTGGAGTTGGTGCCCGTGTGCATCGCGCAGTGGTAGGCGTCGCAGATCGTGAACGCGTTGGCCAGCGCGAACTGGAAGGGCAGCTCCGCCTCCTTGTAGTAGCTCATGGAGGCCGTGTTCTTGTAGCGTGGCCACTGGTACATGCGCCCGCCGTCCCAGGCGTTCTGGCCGTCGGTCCAGGAGTGCGGCGTGCCGCTGACGCGCTGGGCGTTGCCCTTGCTGCCGTCCAGGTAGTAGGGCAGCACCGGCTTGCCGTTGGCATCGGACTGCTGCCACACGTTCAGGCCCTTGGGCAGCGGAATGGTGAAGCGGTCGCCGAAGCCGCGCACGCCCATCAGCGTGCCGAAGTAGTTGTCGAAGGAGCGGTTCTCCTGCATCAGGATGACCACGTGCTCGACGTCCTTGATGGTGCCGGTGACGTTGTTGGCCGGAATGGCCAGCGCCTTGCGGATGCTGGGCGGAAAGGCCGCCAGCGTGGCGGCGGCGATGCCTGAGGTGGCCGAGGCCTGGAGGAATTTGCGACGGGAGTTCATGGGTGCGGGTCGTCGTGGGTCTGCGGGTTGTCCGGGCGGGTCGAACTCAGGGCGCGCAGCGCATCTCGGGCGCCTTGCTGCCGTCGCCGGCGGGCGGCGGGGTGGTGCCGGTGTTGCCGGCGGGCGGCGTGCTGCCGGCGCCGGTGTTGCCGCCGGCCGAGGGCAGGAAGCCGCCGCCGCCGCTGCTGCCGCCGCAGGCGGTGAGGGCGGCGCAGGCGGCCAGCACGGCGAGGCCGGTGCGCAGGGAGAAGGCGAAGGTGTGGGACATTGTGGTGGGCTCGTGGTCGGAAGAAGGCGGGGGAAGGCGCCGCGGCGGGCGCCGACGAAGGAATGGGGCGCTCAGCGCTCGCCCAGGCCCATGGCCGGGTCGCTCACCGACGGCGCGCCGGTCTCGACGCGGCCGGCGAAGCGGCGGTAGAAGCGCGGGTCGCTGCTGGCGCTGACCTCGAAGTCGTACCAGCGTCCGCTGGCCGACAGGTCCCAGTGCAGCTCGGTGCTGGCGCCGGGCGCGAGCGTGGCCGTCCACGGGCCGTCGTCGCGGTAGGCGCGGGCGCGCACGGTCAGCGTGCAGGCAGCGGTGCCGTCGTTGCGCATGCGCAGGTAGACGTTGCCGTTGGCGACGTCGTAGCAGACGCGCAGCTCGGGCCTGGCGGTGCCCGCCGCGCGGCTGGCGCCCAGGTCGCCGCGGAAGTGGCGGTGCCAGCCGTTGGGCCCGAGCACCCACAGGTCGTACAGGCCCGCGTTGTCGGTGGCGGCGGCCCAGCTGTCGTCGAGCTGCTTGCCGGCCTCCACCATGTAGCGGCGCGGCACGCGGTCGAGGTTGAGCTTGTCGTAGACGTGGAACACGGCCGCCTGTTTGCCGGTGTTGCCGAACAGCAGCCGCACGCTGCCGGCGGCGGCGTCCACGCGGGCGCTGGCGTGCAGCTCGTAGGGCAGGGCGCGCGAAGGCCGGGTGCCCGCGGGCTGGCGCGGCAGCTGCGGGTTGGCCGGCGGGGTGATCTGCGCCAGCGCCTGCTGCTGGGTGCGCAGCTGGTCGGCCTCGCTGCGCGACTTGCGGCCCGACAGCGTGGGCAGCGGCTCGCCATTGGGGTTGACGAAGTTGAAGGCGCTGGTCAGGTCGCCGGCGACGGCGCGGCGGAAGGGGCCGATGTTGGGCTCCACCACGCCGAAGCGCTGCTCCAGGAAGCGCAGCACCGAGGTGTGGTCGAAGACCTGCGAATTGACCCAGCCGCCGCGGCTCCAGGGCGAGATCACGTACATGGGCACGCGCGGGCCGGGGCCGTACACGCGGCCGTCGGGCCTGGGCTGGCCGGTGCTGCCGGCGGGCGCGGGCTGGGTGAAGTATTCGGCCGCCAGGTCCGAGGCCGCCAGCGTGGTCTTGCCCGCGTAGCTGCCGTCGCCGTTGGGCGAGGGCGCCGAGGGCGAGGGCACGTGGTCGAAGTAGCCGTCGTTCTCGTCGAAGTTCACCAGCAGCACCGTCCTGCTCCAGACCTCGGGCACGGCGGTGAGCGCGTCCAGGATCTCCTGGATGAACCACGCGCCCTGCACCGGGCTCGAGGGGCCGGGATGCTCGCAGTAGATGGAGGGCGCGTTGATCCACGACACCTGCGGCAGCCGGCCCGCGCGCACGTCGCGGCGGAAGGCGTCGAGGTAATCCTCCGGCTTGCTGCCCGGCAGCGTGTTGGCGATGCCCTTGTAGAGCGGGTTGCCGGCGTTGTCGGTGGCCGGGTCGTAGGCGCGGTAGGGCGTGGCCTGGCCGCTGTTCGAATAGGGCTGGTTGGGCGCGCCGCCGCTGCTCACCGGGTAGGGCGACGCCAGGTTGGCGCGGCGGAACTGGCGGAAGGCGCCCAGCATGTTGTCGCCCCATTCGTCGGGCATGTTCTGGTAAGAGATCCAGCTGACCTTGGCGTCTTCCAGCCGCTCGGCATAGGTCTTCCAGGTGTAGCCGGTGTTGACGGCCGAAGCCCGGCCGTCCAGCCAGTCCCATTCGTTGGTCACGAAGGCCACGTTCTGCGCCGTGGGGCCGTTGGTGCCGGTGAGGTGGAAGGACCGGTTGGCATCCGTGCCCGTGTGCATGGCGCAGTGGTAGGCGTCGCACAGCGTGAAGGCATTGGCCAGCGCGAACTGGAAGGGCACCTCGGCTTCCTGGTGGTAGCCCATGGCCTTGGTGGTCTTGTAGCGCGGCCATTGCGCCAGGCGGCCGTTGTCCCAGGCCTTCTGGCTGTCGTCCCAGTCGTGCGGCGTGCCGCCGTCGCGCTGGGCGTTGCCCTTGCTGCCGTCCAGGTGGAAGGGCAGGATCACCTTGCCGCTGCCGTCGCTCTGCTGCCAGACGTTCAGGCCGTTCGGCAGCGGCACGGTGAAGCGGTCGCCGAAGCCGCGTACGCCCGGCAGCGTGCCGAAATAGTGGTCGAAGGAGCGGTTCTCCTGCATCAGGATGACGACGTGCTCGACGTCCCGGATGGTGCCGGTCGCGTTGTTGGCCGGTATGGCCAGCGCGCGGCGGATGCTGGGCGGAAAGGCGGACAGGGCCGCGGCGGCGCCGGCCGTGGTGGCCGAGGCGCGCAGGAAGTGGCGGCGGGTGTTCTTCATGGCCGTGGCTCCTTCAGCGCAGGGTGGACAGCGGCTGCGCCGACTTGAAGAGGCTGGCGATCTCGTCGGCCGTGAGGGCCCGGCGCCAGATGGCGAAGTCGTCGAAGTCCATCGCGCCGCGCGGCGAGCTGGTCTCGCGCTGGTAGTACAGGCCGGTGCCGTCCTCGTTGAAGCCGATGCCGTTCTTCAGGCCGCCGAGCTGGGCCACGAGGGCGGTGGTGAGCGTGGCGCTGCCGGTCTGCGTGCCGAGCGCGGGGTCGAGCACGTAGCCGGTCATCCTGAGGTTGGCCTTGTCGATGACCACCGCCACGTAGGCCCACTGGCCGGCGCTGAGCTTGTAGCCGTTGCTGTCGGCACGGCTGCCGCCGGCGCCCACGTTGAAGCGGATCTCGCAGCCCGAGAACAGGCCGATGGCCAGGCCCGCGTTGGCGCCGGTGGTGTAGTTCTTGTTGCCGATCACCGTGCCGCCGTTGCTCACGCCCTGGCTGCAGCTGGCGTCGGTGCGCAGCCAGAAGCCGAGGGTGTAGGCCGTCACGCTGCTGTCGGTGGCCACGTCGGTGCCCTGCAGCAGGCGGTAGCCCGACATGCCGCTGGCGTTCTTGATGGTGCTGTCCACCCGCAGTGCCTTGCCCTTGTAGGGCGCGACGAAGGGGTCGTCGCTCACCAGCGAGCCGGCGGCGGCGTCCGAGGCCCAGGGCGCCATCGTGGAGGCGCCGAGCGCATCGGTGGTGGGCAGCGCATTCAGCGGGTAGTAGGCCGCCAGGCCCTGCAGCAGTGCGGTGGACAGCGTGGCCGGCTTGACGTAGTTGATCTGCGCCTGCACGCCGGTGGCCGAGTCGCCGGCCACCACGGTGTAGCGGTAGGCATAGAGCCCGTCGGCGGCGGCCTGGATGGCGTCGGTGTAGCGGGTGCTGGCGGCGGGCAGCGTGGCGATCAGCGTGCCGTCGCGGTACACCTTGACCGGCACCTGCGTGCTGCCCGCCATCGTCCAGCTCAGCACCAGGCTGGCCTTGTCGGCACCGGCGGTGGCGCGCAGGTTGCGCACCGCGGTGGCGGCCTGCAGCGCGATGCCGTCGTAGCCGCGCTTGTCGAGCGCCGGCAGCGCGCCCAGGTGCTGCAGCACGGTGGGCGCGAGGTCGGTGGCGGCGGCGGCCTGCAGCAGCGTGGCCACGTCGGCCGGCGGCGCGTCGTTCACGGCGGGCAGCGAGGGCAGCGTTTTGTTGCTGGCGATGAACACCGTCTTGTCGGCCAGCGACTGGCTGCCGGTGGCCGTGCCGAAGGCATCGAGGCCGTGGTCCGCGGTCAGCAGCACCAGCCAGTCTTCCTGCGGGTCGTTGGCCTGGCGGCGGGCGATGGCGTCCAGCAGCTGCTGCACGCCGGCCGCGGTGGCGCCGACGCTGGCGCGGTAGGCGCTGCCCGCCAGCCCGTCGGTGGCGGCGCGGGCGGGGCCGGTGTATTCGGCGAGGGTGAGGTCGGTGCCGGCCTCGATCAGCTGGCGCGTGCGGGCGGTGACGCAGGCGTCGTCGCCGGTGCAGTCCACGCGGGCGTCGAGGGTGGGCGCCACGTCGGCGGCGGCGCCCAGGCTGGCGGCCACCGCGCTGCCCGTGACCAGGCCGGTGCGGTAGGCATAGGGCTGGGTGCGCAGGCGCAGCTGGGCCAGCAGCGTGGGCGTGCGCGCGGTGTCGATGCGCTGGTCGGCGGTGTCGAAGCCCACGCCGTGGCGGGCCCAGGTGCCGGTCAGCAGGGTGGCGACGGCGGGACCGGTGGTGGTGGGCTGGGCGCTGGGCGTGCCGGCGATGCCGCCCGTCCAGGCCGGCGCGGCGCGCAGGCTGGCGAGCGCGCCGCCGGCCTGGGCCTCGCGCAGGGCGGCGTAGGTCATGCCGTCGACCTGCACCAGCAGTACCTTCGGGCCGCTGCGGCCGGC
>NZ_LDSL01000091.1 GCF_001476815.1 Pseudacidovorax intermedius
GCGCGGCCAGGCGGCGCGGTGGGGCGGCGGCGCGGGTGGATGGTCGGGGGTGCATGGCGAGGTCCTCCACGGTCATGGGTTGCGGGCGGGGGCGGTCGGTCTCCTCAGCGCGGCGCCGGCGTCAGCGACTCCTGGCCGGGAAAGCCACCCAGCGGCGAGCGCGCGGGAGCGAGCGCCGGTGCGGACGAGGCCTCCGCGCCGCGCACGGCGCCCAGGCCCGGCGGGCCGGACAGCTTGGGCCCGGCCGGCCCCAGCGCGGCGGCCGCGGGGCTCGACGGCGTGGCCGCTGCCGCGCCGCCCCCCTGCGCCGCGCCCGGCGGCTGGCGCAACTGGGCCTCCAGCTCGCTCGCGAAGCGGTCGGCCAGGGCTGTTTCTTCGGCCGCCATCTCCTGGCCCAGGCTGTTGATGGTCTCGGCCGCGCCCTTGGCGTTCTGGCTGCCGGGCAGCGCCAGGCGCTGCGCCAGCCGGGCATAGCCCAGAGCCTTGATGTTGTCCTTGGGCACGCCCTGGCCGTTGCGGTACAGGTCGGACAGGCGCTGCATGGCGCGCGGATCGCCGCGCACCGCGCCCAGCAGGTACCAGCGGTAGGCCTGGCCGATGTCGGAAATGCCGCTGCGGTTGCTCTGGTAGGCATCGCCCAGCAGCGTGAGCAGGGCGGGGTTCTGGGTGCGCAGCGCGTCTTCCTTCAGGCGGGCGATCTCGCTGCCGTACAGCGGGCCCTGGCAGCCGGGGTTGACCATGCCGCGCTCGATGGCCTGCTGGCAGGACTCGACGAAGCGTGCGCCGGTCTCGGCGTTGGCGGAAGGGCTGGTGTTGGCCCCGGCCGGCGTGACCGGCGTGGCCGCCGCCGGGGTGCCGGCCACCGCACCGGCGGCACCGCTGCTGACGGCGGCGCCATTGCTGATCGTGGCGCCCGGGTTGCCGATCACGGTCTGGGCCTGCGCGGCGCCGGTGCCGAGCGCGGCCGCCACCGCCATCGCCAGCGCCGCCAGCAGCAGCGATGGCGCCGGCGCCGCTGCCCCGGGGGGCGGCATGGCGCCCGGGCCGATGGCGGCGAAAGAAGCCCGGTGCAGCCTCATGCGCCCGTCCTCGCCGGTGCGGCAGCGGCCGGGCCGCCCTGGCCGGGCGCGGCGGCCGGCAGTGTGGCCGGTGCGGCCAGCTGGCCGTCCCACGGCATCGGCACGCCGAAGAACAGCGGCTCGAAGCCCTGCCAGCTCAGCACGTCCACCGTGTCGCCCATCTGCGGATAGCGGGTGGCGTAGATGCGGCGCAGCGCCTCCTGCGTGGGCGCGTCCAGCTGCTGGTTGATGGCCACGTTCTCGCCGTACTTGCGCAGCGTCACCTGGATCAGGCCGATCTTGACCTGCGGCGTCAGCGCCTCGTAGGACCTGCGCATGTTGTCCACCACCACCGGGTCGGGCGTGCCGCCGGGAATGCAGCGCCAGTAGGGCGTGTTGGTGGCCTTGCCCATCAGCTCCAGCACGCTCAGGTCCACCAGCGTGCGGATGGCCGAATGCCGGCCCTGCAGGTACTTGCCCTCCAGCTTGAAGCCGAATGCATCGCCGTAGAAGCCCAGGCTGGCGTTGTCCTCCTGGCTGAAGTTCAGCACCTTGATCACGTTGGAGGCCTGCACCCGCGGCACCATCTGCTGGGTGCTGAAGCTCACCAGGTTCAGGTCCAGCGCCAGGGCCGAGAGGATGGCGGTGCGCTTGAAGTCGGCCCCGATGTTGGTTTCGCCCTTGCCCTTGCCGAAGTCCACGCTGGCCGAATTGGAGCGGCCCGCGCCCGACAGCGCGCGGTCGAATTCGGTCAGCGCCCCGGTGATCAGGAAGTCCGGCATGGTCACACCGAAACGCGCGCCCAGCTGGGCCTGCGAGATCAGGTAGTCGGGGTGGTAGGGCACGTAGACGATGCGTGCGCCGATGCGGTTGACGGCGGTGCGGACCATCTCGGTGATGTCGCCCGGGATCTCCGAGCCCACCAGCGGGTTGGAGAGGTTGGTCGCATCGAGGATGTTGCGCGTCTGCATGTAGACGACCGGGTCGCCGTCCTTGTAGACGTCGAGCATGGTGCCGAAGCGGGTGAGCGCGGCGGCGTACTGGCTCAGGTTGGCGGTGGGCAGGGACTTGGCGGCCTCGCGCTCGGCGAGCAGCTGGTCGGCGTCCTTGAGGGCGTTCTCCGTGGTGGCGCAGCCGGCCACCAGGGCAGCGGCGGCGGCGAGGGTGGCGAGGCGGGCGCTGATCCGGGCGCCGCGGGCGAGTGGGAGGGTCATGGTCGGCAGAGGAACGTTGTTGTTATCGGTGCGCGGTGGTGCGGCCCGCGCGGGCCGGTGGTGCTGCGTCAGCGGCCGTTGTTGAGCACGGTGATGTTCTCCACCCCCTTGCCGTCGACGAACAGCGTCACGTTGCCGCTCACGTTGCCCTGGATCGTCGGGCTCGCGATGCGCAGCTGGCCGTCGGCCCCCTGCTGCACGTTGCTGTAGTCGGTGCGGATCACCAGGTTGCTCTGGTTGGCCGGCAGCTTGAGCGTGCCGTCGGGCTGCACCAGCGCCTGCTGGTCCACCACCTTGTTCTGCTCCAGGGCCTTGGCCACGCGGGCCTTGGCCGTGACGCTGGGCGTGACGCCGTCGATCAGCTTCACGCCCGCATCCTTGTTGTCCTTGTAGTTGCCCAGCTGCTCGCCGTAGTTGACCAGCTGGGCCTGGGCGCCGCCGGCGGCGAGCAGGGCCGCGCCCGCGGCGGCCAGGGTCAGGAAGTTGCGCGCTTTCATGGTCGAGGAAGGTCTCCTGGAGGGGTGAATCACATGTTGAGCACCGTCACCGCCGGGCCGACGGTCACGCTGCGGTTGACCACGCCGGTGGACGGCAGGGTGATGGTCTTGCCCACGCTCGCGGCCCAGGGCGCGCCGCCGGCCACGCCTGCCGCGCCGGCCAGCACGCCCACGTTGCGCACGCTGGCGGTGGTGGTGCCCAGGCCCGCACGCGCGTTGTTGCCCACGATGGTCACGCTGCCCGTGATGACGCCGCGGTTGATGACCGAATTGGCCGTGCCGCCCATGCCGGCCGAGCCCTGGTTGCCCGCGATGACCACCTTGCCGGCCATGGTGCCGGTGTTGACCAGCGAGTTGACCGTGCCGCCGTTGGACGCCGTGCCGCGGTTGCCGACGATGGCCACCGCGCCGCTCAGGTTGCCGCGGTTGACCACGCTGTTGACCACGCCGCCGCCGCTGGCCGTGCCCTGGTTGCCCAGGATGGTGATGTTGGCCGCCAGGTTGCCGCTGTTGCGCACGCTGTTGGCTAGGCTGCCGCTGCCGCGCGCGCTGCCCGTGTTGCTGGCGATGTGCACGTTGCCCGTCGCGCGGCAGCGGCAGCCTAGCCAACAG
>NZ_LDSL01000092.1 GCF_001476815.1 Pseudacidovorax intermedius
CCCGCGAGGGGAGAGGGGCTATCAAAGCCAGTGCGCGGAGCAACGGCTCAGCGCGCCGGCGCCGATCAGTCCCTCAGGCCTGCGCCACGCGCGGCTGGCGCGGGGCGGTGGCATACAGCACGATGCCCGCAACGATCATGGGCACGCACAGCCACTGGCCCATGCTCATGTTGAGCGCCAGCAGGCCCAGGAAGTCGTCCGGCTCGCGGAAGTACTCGGCCACGAAGCGCATCACGCCGTAGCCGATCAGGAACACGGCCGACACGCGCCGCTCCAGCCGCGGCTTGCGCGCATAGAGCCACAGGATGACGAACAGCAGCAGCCCTTCCAGCAGGAACTGGTAGACCTGCGACGGATGCCGCGGCAGCATTGAGCCGCTCTGCGGGAACACCATGCCCCAGGGCAGATCCGGTGGCGCGAAACGGCCCCACAGCTCGCCGTTGATGAAGTTGCCCACGCGGCCCGCGGCCAAGCCCGTCGGCACGCAGGGCGCGATGAAGTCCATCAGCTGCCAGAAGCGGCGCCCGCGCGCCCGCGCAAACAGGGCCATGGCCGCGATCACGCCGATCAGCCCGCCATGGAAGCTCATGCCGCCGCGCCAGACCATGAAGATCTCCAGCGGATTCGACAGGTAGTAGCCCGGCTTGTAGAACAGGCAGTAGCCCAGCCGGCCGCCGACGATGACGCCGAGCACGCCGAAGAAAAGAATGTCCTCCACGTCCTTGCGCGTCCAGGCCGCGCTGCCCGTCATCGAGGCGAAGGGCTCGTGCCGCAGCCGAAGCGTGCCCAGCAGGTAGAACAGGCCGAACGCCGCCAGGTAGGTCAGGCCGTACCAGTGCACGGCCAGCGGGCCGATCTGCAGGGCGATCGGGTCGATATGGGGGTACATCAGCATGGCGCGCATTGTGCCCGCGGGGCCGTGACGGCCCGGTCCGGCGCCGATGCGAATGCGTCTGATCGACTGCCGCATCCGCATGCAGAGTGCGCATCGGGGGCCATTGCGCCGCCGCATTTCGCGGATGCGGGGCACGGGCGGATACTCGCGCGGTTTTCCGTCTCGAAAGAACCACATGCAGGGCCATCCCCAAGTCATCGACTACCTGAAGGACCTCCTGCGCGGCGAGCTCGCCGCGCGCGACCAGTACTTCATCCATTCGCGCAACTACGAGGACCAGGGTTTCGGCCGGCTGTACGACCGCATCAACCACGAGATGGAAGAAGAGACGGAGCATGCCGACGCGCTGATGCGCCGCATCCTCATGCTGGGCGGCACCCCCGAGATGAGCCCCAAGGCCTTCGTGCCCGGCACCACCGTGGAGGAAATGCTGCGCAAGGACCTCGACACGGAATACGAGGTGCGCGACGCGCTCAAGAAGGGCGCCGCCCTGTGCGAGAGCGTGGGCGACTACGTCAGCCGCGACATCCTGGTCGCGCAACTGCACGACACCGAGGAAGACCATGCCTACTGGCTGGAGAAGCAGCTGGGCCTGATCGACAAGATCGGCCTGGCCAACTACCTGCAGTCGCAGATGGGCGAGGCCTCGTCGGTCTCGCCCAACTGATCGCTCAGCCCCTCCCGTCCTCGCCGGCCGCGGCGCGCGCTTTCACGAAGCGCACGAAGCGCGCCAGCGCCGGCTGCTGTCCCTGCCCCAGCCACACCAGGCTGGTCTCGCAACTCGGCAGCCGCACCTTCCCCCTTCCCTCCCCCTTCAGTTCCTCCGCCCGGCGGTAGACCACGCCGGCGCGGCTGAAGGCCGTCACGCTGGCCGGCACCCAGGCCACGCCCAGGCCGCCGGAGACCAGGTTGACGATGGTCTGCATCTGGATTGCCTCCTGCGCCAGCTGCGGCCGCCGGCCGTGCTCGGCATAGAGCTGCATCACCGCATCGTGCACGCCGGGCAGGATGCGGCGCGGGAACAGCACCAGCGGCTCGGCCAGCACCTCGGCCAGCGCCGGCCGCGGCGGCTGCGCCAGCGGATGCGCGGCCGGCAGCGCCAGCACCAGCGGCTCGGTGGCCACGGCCAGCCGGGCCAGCCCCGCCGGTGCCGCGCCGGGCGGATGCAGCAGCAGGCCGGCATCGATATCGCCGCGGGCCAGCGCTTCGAGCTGCACGTCGCCGGTCGCTTCCACCAGCTCCAGCGCCACCTGCGGGCTGTGCTCGCGGAAGTCGCGCACCCAGCCCGGCAGCCGGTCGAAGCCGATGGTGGAGACGAAGGCCAGCCGCACCCGCCCCGCCTCTCCCGAATCGGCCGCCCGTGCGCGGGCCGGCAGCGCGCGGGCCTGAGCCAGCAGCGCCCGCACTTCGGGCACCAGCGCCTCGCCGGCGGGCGTGAGGGCCACGCGCCGCCGCGTGCGGTCGAACAGCTGCACGCCCAGCGTGCGCTCCAGCTGGGCGATGGCCTGAGTCACGGGGGGCTGCGTCATGTGCAGCCGCTGGGCGGCGCGGCCGAAATGCAGTTCCTCGGCCACGGCCAGGAACTGGCGCCAGGCGCGCAGCTCGATCAGGGGCTCGTCTTTCATTCGGCCAGCATATCAATCGGCACGCCAAATAGGATTGGAGGCAATCAGACCGGGCGTGGAGAATCCGAAGCCCCACGTACCGCAGAGACACGCCCGCCATGGACACCAAGCCGATCAAGATCAACCGCCGCAGCGCCAACATCACCGAAGGCAAGAGCCGCGCGCCCAACCGCTCGATGTACTACGCCATCGGCTACGAGGCGGACGACTTCGCCAAGCCCATGGTCGGCGTGGCCAACGGCCACAGCACCATCACGCCCTGCAATGCCGGCCTGCAGAAGCTGGCCGACGCGGCCGTGGCCGGCATCGAGGAAGCCGGCGGCAACGCCCAGATCTTCGGCACGCCCACCATCTCGGACGGCATGGCCATGGGCACCGAGGGCATGAAGTACTCGCTGGTCAGCCGCGAGGTCATCAGCGACTGCATCGAGACCTGCGTGCAGGGCCAGTGGATGGACGGCGTGCTGGTGGTCGGCGGCTGCGACAAGAACATGCCCGGCGGCATGATGGGCATGCTGCGCGCCAACGTGCCCGCCATCTACGTCTACGGCGGCACCATCCTGCCCGGCCACTACAAGGGCCAGGACCTGAACATCGTCAGCGTGTTCGAGGCCGTGGGCCAGAACGCCGCCGGCAACCTGAGCGACGAGGACCTGCTGCAGATCGAGCGCCGCGCCATCCCCGGCACCGGCTCCTGCGGCGGCATGTACACGGCCAACACCATGAGCTCGTCCTTCGAGGCGCTGGGCATGAGCCTGCCCTATTCGTCGACCATGGCCAACCCGCACGACGAGACGCAGAACTCGGCCAAGGAATCGGCCAAGGTGCTGATCGAGGCCATCAAGAAGGACCTGAAGCCGCGCGACATCGTCACCCGCAAGGCCATCGAGAACGCCGTGTCGGTCATCATGGCCACGGGCGGCTCCACCAATGCGGTGCTGCACTTCCTGGCCATCGCGCATGCGGCCGGCGTGGAGTGGAGCATCGACGACTTCGAGCGCATCCGCCAGCGCGTGCCGGTCATCTGCGACCTCAAGCCCAGCGGCCGCTGGCTGGCCGTGGACCTGCACCGCGCGGGCGGCATTCCGCAGGTCATGAAGCTGCTGCTCAATGCCGGCCTGCTGCATGGCGACTGCATCACCATCACCGGCAAGACCATCGCCGAGACGCTCAAGGACGTGCCCGACGTGCCGCCCAACCCCGAGGTGATCCGCCCCATCGACAAGCCGCTGTATGCGCAGGGCCACCTGGCCATCCTGAAGGGCAACCTGAGCCCCGAGGGCGCCGTGGCCAAGATCACGGGCCTCAAGAACCCCGCCATCACCGGCCCGGCCCGCGTGTTCGACGACGAGCAGTCGGCGCTGCAGGCCATCCTGGCCGGCAAGATCCAGGCGGGCGACGTGATGGTGCTGCGCTACCTGGGCCCCAAGGGCGGCCCCGGCATGCCCGAGATGCTGGCGCCCACGGGCGCGCTGATCGGTGCCGGCCTGGGCGAGAGCGTGGGCCTGATCACCGACGGCCGCTTCTCCGGCGGCACCTGGGGCATGGTGGTCGGCCACGTGGCGCCCGAAGCCGCGGCCGGCGGCACCATCGCGCTGGTGCACGAGGGCGACTCGATCACCATCGACGCCAAGACGCTGCGCCTGGAGCTGAACGTGCCCGACGAGGAGATCGCCCGCCGCCGCGCCGCCTGGAAGGCGCCGGCACCGCGCTACACCCGCGGCGTGCAGGCCAAGTTCGCCTTCAACGCCTCCAGCGCCAGCCTGGGCGCCGTGCTCGACCGCTTCTGAGCGCGACCGCGGGCGCGCACCAACCCGTGCGCCCCTTCCGGCGCCATCCCCCATATGAGGGATGGCGCCGCCTCCCATGGCTGCAAAGCTCGGGCGATGTCGATGAACGATGCTGCTTCGTCCCATGCCCGGACACCGCCTTGCCGCCCACCCGCCCGCCGGTGACGACGCGCCGCCGCGCGCGGCCGACCTGCTCGACATCGTCTCGCTGCTCTACGAGGGCGTGACCTCGGCCGCGGGCTGGCGCCACGCCCTGGCGCGCCTGGCGCATGAGACGGGTTCCGCCCAGGCCCACCTGCTGGTGTGGGACCACGACGGCAACCGCTTCCGCATCTCCGAAGGCTTCTGCGAGGACGCCGACGCGCACGCCCGCTTCATGGGCGAATACAACGCCGAGTTCCAGACCATCGATCCCTCCAAGCTGGTGGCCGACCGCGTGGCGCTGGGCACGGTCTACCAGGACCACCGCAACCTGGGCGCCTTCGTGATAGACAAGTCGCCCTTCTACGGCGACTTCTTCCACCGCTACGGGCTGCACGCCAACATGGCCTCGCGCCTGGCCCGGCGCGGCGACATCGAGTACGTGCTGTCCTTCCAGCGGGAGCGCCTGCACGGCAACTACCGGCCGCGGGACGAGGCGGTGCTGCTGGAACTCATGCCGCACCTGGTGCGGGCGGCGCAGTTGCGGCTGGCCTTCAGCCAGCTCGAAGACCAGGTGCAGCTCAGCGCGGCGGTGCTCGACCGGCTGAGCTTTCCGGTGCTGGTGGTCGCACCCAGCGGCGAGCCCGTGCTGAGCAACGCCGAGGGGCGCGCCTGGGCCGAGGCCCCCGACGGCGTGCTGCGCCGCAGCGCCGCATCGCCCGAGCGGCTGCAACTGCTCAAGGCGATCCGCACCGCCTGCGGCCTGCTGGGCCGGCGGCGCAGCGTGGGCGTGAGCCTGCGGCGGCGCACGGGCACCGGCACCGGCACGACGACCGACCATGCCCTGGCCATTCCGCTGCAGGACCGCATCGCGACGTCGGACAAGGCGCTGGCCCTGCTGGTCGTGCAGGGCGCGCCCTGGCGCATGCCCGACCTGGCCAGCCTGCTGCGCGACCTGTTCGGCCTCTCGCCCGCCGAAAGCCGGCTGGCCCGGCTGCTGTTCGAGGACCTCTCGGTGCAGGAGGCGGCCGACCGCGTGGGCGTGTCGGTCGCCACGGCCAGGACGCAGCTGAAGGCCATCTTCGCCAAGACGCAGGTCGGCCGGCAGAGCGAGCTGATCCGGCTGCTGTCGCGCTTTGCCGTGGTGGACGCGCCGGGCGAGCGAGACCGCTGACGGCTGGACGGCCGACGGTGGCCGGGGCCGCGGGGCTCGGTGCCCGCGGCGCCCGACGAGTCACGATCGGCTGCTCAGGGCTTGCGGCGCGACCCGCCGCGGCGGGTGCTCAGACCCAGCGCGTCGCGCTGGCGCTCGAGCCGGTCTTCCCTGCGGGCGTCGTCGCGCTCCATCGCACGTCGGGCGGTGTAGCCCGACCAGTCGGCAAAAGCCCACCACAGCGCCGCAGCCGGGAACGGCAACAGTACGATCCACCAGTCGAGCCCGGCGACGAAGCCGACCTCGAAGTACTTCAACGCGATTGCCGCCAACCCCACGACCAATAGCCACATGTTCCGCTCCTCGTTCCAACCGCCCGCCGCGCCGCGCACGAGCCAGATTGCAAACGACTGTAACGCCGACGGCCGCCGCGCGGCAGCCTCTGCAGGCGGCCGGTGGCTGATGGCCGCCATCGGCCTGGCCGGCCTGTTGCCGGTGGCCCACGCCGACCTGGCCCTGGCGACCAGCAAGAACTGCATGGCCTGCCACACGGTGGACCGCAAGGTGATCGGCCCCGCCTTCAAGGACGTGGCAGCCCGCTACAAGGACCAGAAGGGTGCCGAGGACTTGCTGGCCACCAAGATCCTTAAGGGCGGCGCGGGCGTGTGGGGACCGGTGCCGATGCCGGCGAATAGCCAGGTGAGCGAGGCGGATGCGAAGAAGCTGGCCGCCTGGGTGCTGACGCTGAAGTGACGGCGGCCTGAGACCTCATCGCCCGTTGACGCTCAGCCCGCCGAAGCGCTGGCCTGGGTCGTCGATCCGTTCGGGCTGTCGAAGGGCGCAACGGCGCGCTGGCCGATGTGCCCCTGCTTCGACACGCTCAGCCCCGAACGGGCTGGGTCGAACGTGCTCAGCCCAGCGGCCGCGTGAGGTACACCGCCTCGCGCCCGACGATGGCGTCGCGCGTGGGCATGAACACCGTGCAGCCGTCGAAGGGCGAGACGATGTGGCGCTCCCCGTCGGTGGCGATCAGCTCGTCCCTGGCGAAGGTCTCGAAGCCCACCAGCGGCCGCTCAAAGCGGAATTCCGTCGTGTGCACCATGTGCGTCTGCAGCAGCTCGAAGCGGCGCTGCGGTGCCGGCGGCAGCCGGTCCTCGCGCGGCGCGATCAGGCCGAAATGGGCGATGAAGTCGTGCGCCACCCGGGTGGCCAGGTCGGCGGCGGACTGCGCGAAATGCTGCCCGCATTCCACCACCAGCGCCGTCTGCGGGCCATCGCCGTCCAGACCGTGCCGGCCGTATTGAATCAGCGGCGTGCCCGAGCCCAGGCCCTGCGGCATCACCAGGTGCACCGGCGGCAGGCCCAGGGCCAGCGCCACGGCGGCATTGCGCGCGTAGGCCGGGTAGACCCAGAAGGGCTGCACGTCCTGGCTGGTGGAGTGGATGTCCAGCACGTGGTCCGCCGCATCCACCACGGCGCGCAGTTCGCGGGCGCGGCGCAACTCGGGGCTGTCCTCGCTGCCGTCAAGCATCTCGGCCGACCAGATGCGGTTCATGTTGTGCACCAGCTGGCGGCTGTCGAAGGGCCGCTCGATGTCGAAGCTTTCGTAGGCCGCCACGTTGGCGAAGCTGATGGTCAGCGTGCCCTTGACGGGCCGCACGCCGCGGTCGAGCAGGTGCGTGGCGGCGACCATGCCGCAGATCTCGTTGCCATGGGTCAGGGCATTGACCAGGACGTGCGGGCCGGGCTGGCCCGAGTCGAAGCGATGGACGTAGTCGATGCCGGTGTTGCCATGGCGGTAGGCGGACAGGTCCCGGGGCAGGACCTCGAAGGTGGGCGTTGAAGCGGTCATGCGGGACATTGTGGCGAGGCCGGCGCTTCGGCGCTGGCCGTGCGCGACAGCGAAGGGCGCCCTGCCCCTCGCGCCGACGGCTATTCGATGGCCAGGTCCAGCCGCGAGACCAGCGCGCGCGTCTGCGCATTCATGCCCACCACCTCCACCGCGCTGCCGTGCTTGCGCAGGCGCTGGCAGACCTTGTCCAGCGCGTTGACGGCGGTGATGTCCCAGAAATGCGCGCCGGTCAGGTCGATGCGCACCGGCCGGCCCTCGATGTCGCGGATGTCGAAGGCCTCCACCAGCATGTCGGCCGAGGCGAAGAACACCTGCCCCGAGACGCGGTAGACCAGCCGGCCGCCTTCTTCCATGGGTTCGACCGCGATCAGCCGGGCCACCTTGAAGGTGAAGAACACGCCGCTCAGCAGCACGCCCACCGCCACGCCCGCGGCCAGGTTGTCGGTCAGCACCGTGACCACGACGGTGGCCAGCATGACCACGCTGGAGAGCTTGGGATGCCGCCACAGCGCCCGCGCCGAGCCCCAGTCGAAGGTGGAGGCCGACACCATGACCATCACGGCCACCAGCGCCGCCACCGGCACCTTCGACACCCAGGGCTTGAGCAGCACCATCAGCACCAGCAGGAAGGCGCCCGCGAACAGCGTCGACAGCCGGCCCCGGCCGCCATAGCGCACGTTGCTGACGGTCTGGCCGATCATGCCGCAGCCGGCGATGCCGCCGAAGAAGCTGGCCGCGACGTTGGCCAGGCCCAGGCCGGTGGCCTCGCGGTTCTTGGCGCTGGGGGTGTCGGTCAGCTCGTCCGCCACGCTGGCGGTCATGAGCGACTCCAGCAGGCCGACCATGGCGATGGCCAGCGCCGGCAGCGCGATGAGCTGCAGCGTCTGCCACGACAGCGGCACCTGCGGCACGCCGAAGCTGGGCAGCCCGTCGGGCAGCAGGCCCAGGTCGGCCACCGTCTTGAGCGGCAGCTGCAGCCACTGCGCCGCGAGCGTGAGCACCACGATGCTCACCAGCGGCGACGGCACCACGGTCGTCAGCCGCGGCAGGCCGTAGATGATGAGCAGCCCCGCGCCCACCGCGGCCCAGGTCGCCAGGTTGGCGCCCACCAGGTGCGGCATCTGCGCCGAGAAGATCAGGATGGCCAGGGCATTGACGAAGCCGGTGCGCACCGAGCCCGACACGTAGCGCATCAGCGTGCCCAGCCGCAGCCAGCCGAAGAGCATCTGCACCAGCCCCGCCAGCACGCCGGCCGCGAACAGGTACTGCACGCCGTGCGACTGCACCAGCGGCGCCGCCACCAGCGCCACCGAGCCGGCCGCCGCCGACACCATGGCCGGCCGCCCGCCCGCAAAGGCGATCACGATGCTGATGACGAAGGAAGCGAACAGGCCCACGGCCGGGTCCACGCCCGCCACGAAAGAGAAGGCGATGACCTCGGGGATCAGCGCGAAGGTGGCCACCGCGCCGGCCATGAGTTCGCGCGGAATGCTGGGCGCCCACTCGGCGCGGAAGGGATGCGGGTGGCGGGACATGGTGGGTCAGCCCTCCTCGTCCGCCGGGCCGCCCCAGTTCTCGTCCTGCTCGATGGCGTCCGCGTCGCGGCCGCGCCCCCGGGCGCGCAGGGCGGCAGCGCGTTGGCGCTTGAGTTCGGCCTCGGCCTTGCGACCGGCCGCCAGCCAGCCGAGGAACTGGTTGACCGTCTCCAGCGTGATGCGGCCGATGACGCCACTGCGCAGGTCGGTAAGCACGGCCTCGGCCGCCTTCTGCATGTCGATGCGGCCGCCGCCCAGCAGCGCGCCGCGCTTGCGGCCGATGGCAGCCAGGATGTCCTCGTCGGGCTGGGTGCACAGCGCCAGCTGGGCGTTGTCGGCCGGCAGCTTGTAGCGGGCGCGCAGCAGCTCGGTGTACTGGGCCTTGAGGTAGGCCAGCACGTCCAGCGCCACCGATTCGTCGTCGTAGGCATTGCGGCCCACGGCGCCGGTGGCGGCCAGGCGGACGCCGCTTTCGGGCACGATGATCTTGGGCCACAGCATGCCGGGCGTGTCGTACAGGTAGAAATCGTCGGCCAGCAGGATGCGCTGCTCCTGCTTGGTCACGCCCGCCTCGTCGGCGGCCTTGGCCTGGCGCTTGAGGCTCAGCGTGTTGATGAGCGTGGACTTGCCCACGTTGGGCACGCCGCAGATCAGCACCCGCATCGGCTTGGCCAGCCCGCCGCGGTTGGGCGACAGGCGGTGGCAGGCCTCGATGATGGCGGCGCGCTGGGCGGGCGGCGTCTGGCTGGCGTCGAGCGCGATGGCACCCGTGGCCTCCTGCGCCTGGTAGTGGGCCAGCCATTCGGCGGTGCGGGCCGGGTCGGCCAGGTCCTGCTTGTTGAGGATCTTCAGGCGCGGCTTCTTCGCCGTGATGGCGGCGATGGCCGGGTTGGCGCTGGAGCCGGGCAGGCGCGCGTCCAGCAGCTCGATCACGACGTCGGTGGTCTTCATCCGCTCGGTGATGGCCTTGCGGGTGGCGTGCATGTGGCCGGGAAACCATTGGATCGTCATGGCGGGAATCGGGCTGGGGAAACGAGGAAGGCGGCGCGAACGGCCACGGCGGCAGGCCAGGACGAGGACACGGTCGCCGCGGCGCCTGGCGTGTGCAGAAGGGCACGGATTGTCGCCGCAGCCCGCCGGCCCCGCCTTCGGCCACCCATTGGCCTTCGCCTACGCCGGGCCGTCGCGCGCTGCGGCAGAGTGCATGGCACCGGCTGGCGGCTGCCGGCCATCTACAAAAGGAGCCCTTTTTCATGCAGATCCAGGTCAATACCGGCAACGGCATCGAGAACAAGGAATCGCTGGAGCGCTGGGCGGACGCCGAACTCCGCCAGCACCTGCACCGCTTTGCCGAGGAAGTCACCCGGGTGGAAGTGCACCTGAGCGACGAGAACGCCGCCCGCGGCGGCCAGGCCGACAAGCGCTGCACCCTGGAGGCCCGCCTGGCCGGCCACGCGCCCATCGCCACCACGCAGGACGCCGCCACCCAGGACGAGGCCTTCCGCGGTGCCCTGAGCAAGCTCAAGCATGCGCTCGACAGCGCCATCGGCAAGCGCACCGACCATCGGGACCGCACCTCCATCCGCACCGTCGGCGCCGATGCCGGCCTGGCCGATTGAGCGGCAGCGCTGAGCAGCCGGACGTGGCCGCCCCGGGGCGCCACGTCTGGCAGTTCGCCCACACGGGCGGTGTCGACCAGGTGCTGCTGCGCAGCGGCCAGGACATCGCCCACATCGGCGAACTGGACCGCAAGCTCTGGGTCGCCCTGGCCTGCCCGGTGCAGGGCCTGGAATTCGACAGCCGCACGCTGGCCCTGATCGACAGCAACGACGACGGCCGCATCCGCCCACCCGAGTTGATCGCCGCCTGCGAATGGGCGGCGGCGCAGTTGCGTGACCCGCAACTGCTGATCGCGGCCGGCGACACGCTCCTCCCCGCCGACATCGCGGACAGCAGCGACCTGCAGCCAGAGGCTCGCCGCATCCTCGGCATCGTCGGCAAGAACCCCGACACCGATGCCCTGACCCTCGGCGACGTGACCGGCCGCAGCGAACTGCTGGCCTCGCTGCGCTTCAATGGCGACGGCGTCATCACGCCCGAGACGGCCGGCGACGACGAGGCCGCGCGCGCCGTCATCGAACGCATCCTCCAGACCCATGGCAGCCAGCCCGACCGCAAAGGCACCGCGGGCATCGCGCGCGGGCAGGCCGACGCCTTCTTCAAGGAAGCCCATGCGCTCGCCGACTGGCATGCGCAGGCCGTGAGCGACGACGCCACCATGCCCCTGGGCGACGACACGCTGGCCGCCGCAGCCGCCGTCGATGCCATCGAGGCCAAGGTGGACGACTTCTTCGCCCGCTGCCACGTGGCCGCCTTCGACCCCAAGGCCGTGCCCGCCCTCAACCCGGCCGCCACTGCCTATGACGCGCTGGCCGGCAGCGCCATCGACGTGCATGCGCCTGCGCTCGCCGCCCTGCCGCTGGCGCCCGTCGCGCCCGGCCGCACCCTGCCGCTGGCCGGCCGCGTCAATCCGGCCTGGGCCGGGGCCCTGGCGCGGCTGCGCGCGCGGGCCGTGGCGCCCTTGCTCGGCGAGGCGCTGGAAGCCATCGACGACACCCAGTGGGCGCTGCTGCGCGAGCGGCTCGCGCCCTGCCGCCAATGGCTGGCCAGCCGGCCCGCCACGCGCCTGGGCAATGCCGCCGACACCCCACCCGACATCCTGCAGGGCTGGCTGGGCGCCGAAGCCACCGTGATGGAACTGCTGCGCCAGGACGAGGCGGAAGAAGCCCACAACGGCCGCCTGGTGGACCTTGAAAAGCTGCTGCGCTTCAAGCGCGACCTGTACCGGCTGCTGCGCAACTTCGTCTCCTTCGAGGACTTCTACGCCCGGCGCGGCGCCATCTTCCAGGCCGGGCGCCTGTACCTGGACGGCCGCAGCTGCGAGCTCGTGGTGCGCGTGGCCGATGCCAAGAAGCACGCCATGCTGGCCGGCCTGGCCAAGACCTGCCTGGCCTACTGCGAATGCACGCGCGGCAAGGACAAGATGACCATCGTGGCCGCCTTCACCGCGGGCGACACCGACTTCCTCTTCGTCGGCCGCAACGGCGTGTTCTACGACCGCGACGGCCGCGACTGGGACGCCACCATCACCCAGCTGATCGACAACCCGACCAGCGTCGCGCAGGCCTTCGTGGCGCCGTACAAGAAGTTCATCCGCATGATCGAGGAGCAGGTGGCCAAGCGCGCCGCGGCCAGCGAGGCCACCGCGCAGGCCAGCCTGAGCACCATGGCCACCACGGTCGCCACCGCCGACAAGGCCGTGCCGCCCGCCACCGCCGGCCAGCCGGCGGCCCTGCCCAAGCTGCCCGGCCGCATCGACGTCGGCACCGTGGCGGCGCTGGGCGTGGCCATGGGCAGCATCAGCGCCGTGCTGGTGGCCATGTTCACCAAGTTCGTCGACCTGGGGCCGTGGATCCCCATCGCGCTGGTCGGAGTGGTGGTGGCCATTTCGGGCCCCAGCATGCTGATCGCCTGGATCAAGCTGCGCCAGCGCAGCCTGGGGCCGATCCTGGACGCGAGCGGCTGGGCCATCAACGGCCGCATGAAGGTCAGCGTGCGCCTGGGCGGATCGCTGTCGCGCATGGCCAAGCTGCCGCACGGGGCCAAGCGGGTGCTGAACGATCCCTATGCGGACCGCAGCACGGGCTGGCTGGTGGGCGCGGCGGTGCTGCTGGTGGCCGCGGCGCTGGTGGTGTGGGGATGGCGGTCCGGGTGGATCGAGCGGCATCTGCCCGAGTCCGCGCGGCCGGCGAGCACGGCACCCGCCGTGACTGCGCCGGCAGTCGGCGCGCCGGCGCTGTCCATCCCCGCGGCGACGCCCGGCCGCGGCGGCTGACCCATCCAGCCCTCCGGTTCGCTTCTCAGCGGCGTGCGGCCATCGCCTGGCTGACCTCGTTGCTGCCCTGCGCGGAGCCGCTTTGCGGCACCTGCTCGCCATTGCGGTCGGTCACTTCGGCGAGCCGGGCAGCCAGTTGCTCCGGCACCAGCTCGCCCAGGCCCAGGTGCACGCCCTGCGTCAGCGTGACGTGCGCCGCCTCGAACGTGCCCGCACCGGCGCACAGCACCGTGCGCGTGGGCGCTGATTCGTGGGCCAGCACCAGCATGGCCGGCACCACGGCTTCGGGCTTGAGGGCATCCAGCACCTCCTGGGGCATCAGGCCTTCGGTCATGCGCGTGGCGGCCGTCGGCGCCAGGCAGTTGACGTGGATGTTGTTCTTGGCGCCTTCCAGGCTCAGCGTCTGCATCAGGCCGACCAGGGCCATCTTGGCCGCGCCGTAGTTGCTCTGGCCGAAGTTGCCGTACAGGCCGGACGACGAACTGGTCATGACGATGCGGCCGTACTTCTGCGCATTCATGACCGGCCACACGGCCTTGGTGCAGTGCACGGCGCCCATCAGGTGAACGTCCACCACCAGCCGGAAGTCGTCGAGCTCCATCTTGGCGAAGCTCTTGTCGCGCAGGATGCCGGCGTTGTTGACCAGCACGTCGACGCGGCCCCAGGCGTCCACCGCCTGCTGCACCATGGCCTGCACGGCGGCGAAGTCGGTCACCGAGGCGCCGTTGGCCAGCGCCTCGCCGCCCAGGTCGCGGATCTCCTGCGCCACCCGCTCGGCGGCGGTGGCGGAACCGCCTTGCCCGTCCACCGCGCCACCCAGGTCGTTGATCAGCACCTTGGCGCCGCGCCGCGCCAGCGCCAGCGCATGCTGCCGGCCCAGGCCGCCGCCCGCGCCGGTCACGATGGCCACGCGGCCGTGGAAGTCGAGAGAAGGAGTCGTCATGGGCGCGTTCCGTGGAAGGTTGTCTCGTTGGAGGAAACCTGGACTTTAGCGGCCCGGCGTGCGGGCGGATGTCGCGCAGGTGGGCCGGCGTCAGTGGGAATGGCGGGCGACGTAATCGCGCAGAACACCGTCCATGCATAGCTACACCAATTGATCACCTCCTGGGTGTAATTTGCGCTCAGCAACGCGCGGCGTTGCCATGGTGGCCTTGCGGACGTCCACCGCCGGGACGCCGCGTACCTGCCGCCGGCTCAACCCCGCGGATCGAAGGACGCCGGCACCGTCGATGCAGTCAACGGCGTCACGCCGACCGGTGTCGCGGCCGGCACGGCCGCCGGCCGGCGGTCCAGGCGGTCTTCCAGCTGGCCGATGTGGGCGGCCAGGGTGTTGTCGGCCTGATCGGCGCGTTGGCGCAGGGCGGTTTCGAGCTGCTCGATGCGCGCCAGGATGGCCGCATGGCGTTCGCCCGTGCGGGCGGCCAGGGTACTTTCCTGCGATTCGAGGAAGGTGCGCAGTTCCGTGAAGCGCGACGCCTCGGCGCGGTCGGCCAGCTCGCGCTGGGCCTGCAGTTCCTTGGTGTGGCGGCGGGCGTCCAGCAGCACGGTGCCCTGCAGCCACAGCACGTAGGCCAGGAAGAAGGCCGCCAGCAGGATGGTCAGGCCCAGCATCACCAGGCCCAGCGGGGCGGTCACCGTGGTCACGCCCAGCGACATGACGGTGGGCGCCGACAGCGTGCCCCAGTTGAGCGCCGCCAGCGCGGCGATCAGCAGGGCAATGACGAACAGGATGATGGAGCGCGCACCCATGGGCTTCCTCTCTTCTTGATGATGGAAAGCCGCGATTTGTACATCGGCGCATGGCGCCGGGGCTGTCGGCGACGGACGCCTGCGCGTGTGCGGCGGGGTCGCCCCGCCGCGGCATATCGAGCCCGCGCCCTCAGCCCACCCGGCCGTAACGGTCCGAGAAGCGCACGATGTCGTCCTCGCCCAGGTAGGCGCCCGACTGCACTTCGATCAACTCCAGCGGGATCTTGCCGGGGTTCTCCAGCGCATGCACCACGCCCAGCGGGATGTACGTCGACTGGTTTTCGGTGAGCAGGATCTCCTTGTCGCCGATCTGCACCTTGGCCGTGCCGGACACCACGATCCAGTGCTCGGCGCGGTGGTGATGCATCTGCACCGACAGCTTCTGGCCCGGGTTCACCGTGATGCACTTGACCTGGTAGCGCTCGCCCTGGTCGATGGAGTCGTAGGCGCCCCAGGGCCGGTACACCTTGCGGTGGGCCGAGGCCTCGGAGCGGCCCTGCGCCTTGAGCTTGTCGACGATCTTCTTGACGTCCTGCACCTGCGACTTGCTGGCCACCAGCACCGCATCGGCCGTCTCGACCACCACCACGTCCTGCAGGCCCAGCACCGACACCAGGCGGTGCTCGGCATGCACATGGCTGTTGCGCACCTCGTGCGCCACCACGTCGCCACGGAAGGCGTTGCCCTGGGCGTCCTTGCCCGACACCTGCCACACGGCGTTCCAGGCGCCGACGTCGCTCCAGCCGGCGCGCAGCGGCACCACCACGGCCTTGTCGGTCTTCTCCATCACGGCGTAGTCGATGGAGTCCTCGGGCGACCGGGCGAAGGCGTCGGCATCCAGGCGCACGAAGTCCAGATCCTTCTTGCCGTCCTGCACGGCCGCGCGCGCGGCGGCAGCGATGGCGGGCGCGAAGCGCTCCAGCTCCTGCAGGTAGGCCGAGGCCTTGAACAGGAACATGCCGCTGTTCCACAGGTGCCGGCCGCCTTCCAGGTAGCCCTGGGCGGTCTGCAGGTCCGGCTTTTCGACGAAGGCCTGCACGGCCACGGGTGCCACCGGCGCAGCGGCGTCCAGGCGGCTGGGCACGGCGATGTAGCCGTAGCCCGTCTCGGGCGCCGTCGGCACGATGCCGAAGGTGACCAGCTTGCCGGCCTCGGCCGCCGGCACGCCGGCGCGCACACTGTCGTGGAAGGCGGCGGTGTCGGGAATGACGTGGTCGGCGGCAAGGACGAGCAGCAGCGGGTCCTGTCCGTCGGCCATGGCGGTGACGGCGGCGGCGGCGATGGCCGGCGCGGTGTTGCGGGCCGCCGGCTCCAGCACGATGGCATGGGCCTGCAGGCCCTTTTCGCGCAGCTGCTCGGCGACGATGAAGCGGTGGCCCTCGTTGCACACCACCATCGGCCGGACGGGGCGGTCGCCATCCAGCCCGGTCAGGCGCGCCACCGTCATCTGGAACAGCGTCTGAGCCTCGGTGAGCCCCAGGAACTGCTTGGGATAGCCGGCGCGCGAAAGCGGCCACAGGCGCGTGCCGGAGCCGCCGGAGAGGATGACGGGAATCATGGTGCGAAAAGGACGAGGTCTTTTGTTGGAATCGATCAAGGCTCAGGCAGCCAGCGCAGCGCGGCCGCTTTGCCAGCGCCAGGCGTCGGCGCACATGGCATCGAGGTCCCGGCGGGTCTGCCAGCCGAGCAATTGTCGGGCAAGCGCCGGGTCGGCCCAGTATTCGGCCACGTCGCCTGCACGGCGCGGCACCACCTTGTAGGGAATCGGCTTGCCGCAGGCGCGCCCAAAGGCGTTTACGAGGTCCAGCACCGACGCGGGCCGGCCGGTGCCCAGGTTTACGGTCAGCAGGCCGGGCTGGCGGTCCAGGTGGTCGAGCGCGGCGACGTGGCCTTCGGCCAAGTCCATCACATGGATGTAGTCGCGCACGCCGGTGCCGTCGGGCGTGGGGTAGTCGTTGCCGAACACGCTCAACTCGGCGCGCTGGCCTACCGCCACCTGGGCCACGTAGGGCATCAGGTTGTTGGGCACGCCCTGGGGGTCTTCGCCGATCAGGCCGCTTTCGTGCGCGCCCACCGGGTTGAAGTAGCGCAGCCGCGCCACGCGCCAGTCGGGCTCGGCCGCGCACAGGTCGGCCAGCATCTGCTCGACCATGGCCTTGGTGTGGCCGTAGACGTTGGCGGGACGAAAGGGAAAGTCTTCCTTCACCGGCACCGTGTCCGGGTCGCCATACACCGTGGCGGACGAGGAGAACACCATCTGCCGCACGCCGCATTCCTTCATGGCGCCCAGCAGCGCCACCGTGCCGGCGACGTTGTTGTCGTAATAGCGCAGCGGTTGCGCCATCGACTCGCCCACCGCCTTGAGCGCGGCGAAGTGGACGACGGCGGTGATGCCGTGTTGCTTCAGCACCCGGCGCACCAGCGCCCCATCCCGGATGTCACCTTCCACGAAGGGCACTTCGGCGCCGTTGATGCGGCCCACGCGGGCCAGCACGTCCGGGCGGCTGTTGTCGAAGTTGTCGAGGACGAGGAAGGGACGCCTTGCCGCCGCCAGCGCGACGCAGGTGTGGGAGCCGATGAAGCCGGCGCCGCCGGTGACGAGAATCATGAAGCGGAAATCTGAAGTTTTGTAGCGCAAGGCTCCTGAGGCGGCCGATGTTACTCACCGGCCGGACGGGGGATGTGGGCAATCCGCATCAGCCCCGGGTGAAGTTGAAAGAATTAGTGAATGCGCTCCAGACGGGACGCCAGGCTTTCAGGGTCTGCGCGGCATCCCGCCCTTCGACAAACTCAGGGCGACAGGGGGACGAGAGGACGAAGCTGCCGACGCGAACGGCAAAGGCGCTCAGTTCGTCTGCGCCAGCTGCTCCAGGATCGCCGGGTTCTCCAGCGTCGAGGTGTCCTGCGTGATCGCCTCGCCCTTGGCGATGCTGCGCAGCAGCCGGCGCATGATCTTGCCGCTGCGCGTCTTGGGCAGGTTGTCGCCGAAGCGGATGTCCTTGGGCTTGGCGATGGGGCCGATTTCCTTGGCAACCCAGTTGCGCAGCTCGTTGGCGATCTGCTTCGCCTCCTCGCCGGTCGGCCGGCCGCGCTTGAGCACGACGAAGGCGCACACCGCCTCGCCCGTCACGTCGTCCGGGCGGCCCACCACGGCGGCCTCGGCCACCAGGTCGGTCTTGGACACCAGCGCCGATTCGATCTCCATGGTGCCCAGCCGGTGGCCCGAGACGTTCAGCACGTCGTCGATGCGGCCGGTGATGCGGAAGTAGCCACGGTCCTCGCTGCGCACGGCGCCGTCGCCGGCCAAGTAGATGGTGCCGCCCATCTCCTCGGGGAAGTAGCTCTTCTTGAAACGCTCAGGGTCGTTCCAGATGGTGCGGATCATCGAGGGCCATGGCCGCTTGATGACCAGCATGCCGCCGGCGCCGTTGGGCAGGTCCTTGCCGGTCTCGTCGACGATGGCGGCCATGATGCCCGGCAGCGGCAGCGTGCAGGAGCCCGGCACCAGCGGCGTCGCGCCCGGCAGCGGCGTGATCACGTGGCCGCCGGTTTCGGTCTGCCAGAAGGTGTCGACGATGGGGCAGCGCTCGTGGCCGATGTTCCGGTGGTACCACATCCATGCCTCGGGGTTGATCGGCTCGCCCACCGAACCCAGGATGCGCAGCGACGACAGGTCCCAGTTCTTCGGGTGCACCTTCTCGTCCGACTCGGCCGCCTTGATCAGCGAGCGGATGGCCGTGGGCGCCGTGTAGAAGATGCTGACCTTGTGCTTCTCGATCATCTGCCAGAAGCGGCCGGCGTTCGGGTACGTGGGAATGCCCTCGAACACCACCTGCGTCGCGCCCGCCGCCAGCGGGCCGTAGGCCACGTAGGTGTGGCCGGTGATCCAGCCGATGTCGGCCGTGCACCAGAACACGTCCTCAGGGCGGATGTCGAAGGTCCATTCCATCGTCATCTTGGCCCACAGCAGGTAGCCGCCCGTGGCGTGCTGCACGCCCTTCGGCTTGCCCGTGGAGCCCGAGGTGTAGAGGATGAAGAGCGGATGCTCCGCGTCCACCGCCACCGGCGGGCAATCGTCGCCCTGCCCCTGCAGCGCCTCGTCGAAGGTCTTGTCCCGGCCTTCGACCCTGTTCCAGGCCGAGGGCGTGCGCTCGTACACCAGCACCGTCTTGAGCGTGGTGCAGCCGCCCATGGCGATGCCGTCGTCCACGATGGCCTTGAGCGGCAGCTCCTTGCCGCCGCGCAGCTGATAGTTGGCCGTGATCACCGCCACCGCGCCGGCATCGATGATCCGCTCGTTCAACGCCTTGGCCGAGAAGCCGCCGAACACCACGCTGTGCGTGGCGCCGATGCGCGCGCAGGCCTGCATGGCCACGATGCCCTCCACGCCCATCGGCATGTAAACGATCACGCGGTCGCCCTTGCCGATGCCCTGCGCCTTGAGCGCATTCGCGAAGCGGCTCACGCGCGAGAGCAGGTCCTTGTAGGTGACTTGGGTGACCGTGCCGTCGTCCGCTTCGAAGACGATGGCCGTCTTGTTCTCGACCGGCGTGCCGATGTGCCGGTCCAGGCAGTTGGCGCTGGCGTTGAGTTCGCCGTCGTCGAACCACTTGTAGAACGGTGCGTTGGATTCGTCGAGCGTGCGGCTGAAGGGCTTGCTCCAGTTCAGGTGCGCGCGCGCCTGGCGGGCCCAGAAGCCGTCGAAGTCCGCCGCCGCCTCGTCGCACAGCGCCTGGTAGGCCGCCATGCCCGACACGCGGGCGCCCTGCTGCGCCTCGGCGCTCGGCGCGAACACGCGGTTTTCGACGAGGACGGACTGGATGGTGGATGCCGAGCTGCTGCTCATGGTGATGTCTCCTGAGGGCCGGATGGCCCGGTCTTGATGGCGGAAGGGGGAACGCGGCGTACTGTCCTGCGGGCGTCTTACGAGGCTCTGACGCTGACGGCCACCCGCCATGCCGATCCGGCGATGCTAACCAGGCGGCCAATCTACGCGCCGAATGGGCATTCATGGCATTTCGACATGGATCCGATGGAAAATGCCAGAACGTCCCATAAACCACCCTACTTGCCATGCAAGCCACTTCCAACCTCCACCATGGCAGAGCCGTCATTCCTGCCGCCTTGCGCGAGCAGTTGGGCCTGCATGACGGTGACCAACTGATCTGGCGTGTCCGCGACGGCGAACTGGTGGCCACCACGCGCCGTGCCCAGTTGCACCGTGCCCAGCAACGCTTTCAGCAGACCGTGCCCAAAGGCGCCCCTTCCCTGTCCGAAGAACTCGCGGCCGACCGCCGCCGCGCTGCAGACCAGGAATGAGCCCGCCTTCCCCCATCATGCTGGACGCCTCCGCCGTGCTCGCCTTCCTGCAGGAAGAGCCGGGCCATCTGGAGGTGGAGGCCGCCCTGCACGACCATCCGTGCCTCGTGACTGCGGCCAACCAGTGCGAGATCGTCGCCAAGCTGGTCGACCGCGACATGCCGCCCGAGGCCATCGACGCCGTGGTGGCCGACCTGGGCTACCAGGTGGTGGACGTCACCGCCGAAGACGGCCATCGCGCCGGCCACTGGCGCAGCCTGACGCGTGCGCACGGCCTGAGCCTGGGCGACCGCTTGTGCCTGGCCGTGGCCGCGCGCCTGCAGGCGCCCGTGCTGACCGCCGACCGGCCGTGGCTCGCCCTGGCCGACACATTGAACGTGCATATTCGCTGCCTGCGCCCAGGAGCCCATTGAGCGGGCGCTACATCTTTTCGCCGCATCTTCCCTCTGCATTTTTTTGCGCTTATTCCATGGCCGACCTGAACGACCCCATCCCGCCCGCGCCTGTCAAACGCAGCTCGCCGCTGCGCCCGCTGCCCAACATCATCTTCGCCAGCCGCTGGCTGCAGCTGCCGCTGTACCTGGGCCTGATCGTGGCGCAGGCGGTGTACGTGGTGCACTTCCTGGTCGAGCTGCTGCACCTGGTGGAAGCCGCCTTCGGCAACCAGACGGCGCTGCAGGCGCTCATCACCAGCATCGGCTACAAGACCAGCGCGCCCATCACCACCCTCAACGAGACGGTGATCATGCTGGTGGTGCTGGCGCTGATCGACGTGGTGATGATCAGCAACCTGCTCATCATGGTGATCGTGGGCGGCTACGAGACCTTCGTCAGCCGCATGAACCTCGAAGGCCACCGCGACCAGCCCGAGTGGCTGAGCCACGTCAACGCCTCGGTGCTCAAGGTCAAGCTGGCCATGTCGATCATCGGCATCAGCTCGATCCACCTGCTCAAGACCTTCATCAACGCCGACAACTACACCGAGAAGGTGCTCATCGCGCAGACGGTGATCCACGTCGCCTTCCTGCTGTCGGCGATGGCGATCGCGTACACCGACAAGCTGATGAGCAGCGCCGCGTCGCACAGCAAGAAGAACGGCGGGCATTGAGCCGGGATTTGCGGGGGTGATAGCGATTCAGTAAGCTTGCCATCACCCCACCTCGATCCCCCCGTCCATGGCTGCCCTCACCGTCAGAAACCTCCCAGACGACGTGCACCGCGCGCTGCGCATGCGGGCGGCGCAGCACGGGCGGAGTACCGAAGCGGAAGTGAGAGAGATCCTCGCCGCGGTAGTCAAGCCAGAGCAGCGCCTCCAGATGGGTGATGCGTTGGCCGCCATCGGCCGCAAGGCCGGCCTGACGGACGGGGACGTGGACGCGCTCAGGAACATGCGCGACAACACGCCCGCGCAGCCACGCGTGCTGGACTGACCGCGTGATCGTTCTGGACACCAACGTGGTGTCGGAGGCGATGAGGCCGCAGCCCGACGCCAAGGTTCAGGCGTGGCTCAACGCCCAAGTGGCAGAAACGCTTTATCTTTCTGCGGTGACGGTCGCAGAACTGCTCTTCGGCATCCAGGCCTTGCCCATGGGCAAGCGCAGAGACAAGCTCGATCAGGCACTGAGCCAACTCGTCGCCTTGTTCGACAGGCGCATTCTTCCCTTCGATACCGATGCCGCCCGGCACTACGCAGCGCTGGCCGTTCTGGCCAGAACGAATGGCCGCGGTTTTCCAACACCAGACGGCTACATCGCGGCCATCGCAGCTTCCAGGACCTTCATCGTCGCTTCCCGCGACACCGCCCCCTATGACGCCGCAGGCGTGACGGTGATCGATCCCTGGTCGGTGTAGGCGCAGCTGAACGCCGCAGCGCGCGGGCGCTGCAAGGGCGACCACGCGTCAGCCCGACCTCAGTTTTCCTTCACGGTGATGACACCCCCCATGACCAAGATCCAAGGGCTTTGCACCCCCAGCCCACGATCAAGAGGTCATCTTGAAATTCATCGCCCCCGCGCCCTCGCGCCTTCTCTTTCCCGCCCTCACCGTCCTCGCCGCGGCGGCCCTCACCGCCTGCGGCGGCGGGCATGATGCGGTGGCCTTCCTGCCCTCGTCGTCGGGGTCGGGCAGCAGCAGCGGCGCCACCACCACGGGCAGCGGCAACAGCGGCAGCGCATCCAGCGCCAACACCGTCGCCGTGAACGGCGTGGTCGCCGCCACGGCCTTCAAGGCCGGCAGCGCCACCGATCCCGTGTTCTCCGCCGGCTACTTCGCGGGCGCCACGGTCTGCGTGGACAGCAATGGCAACGGACGCTGCGACGCCGGCGAAACCGCCACCACCACTGACGCCAACGGCAAGTTCAGCCTGTCGGTGCCTGCGGGCGCCGCGCTGCTGGCCGACATCGGCACCAGCGCGAAGAACACCGCCACCGGCCAGGCCGTGGCCAGCCGCGAGGCCCTGCGCATCAGCGCCGGCCAGGTCGCCGACCAGCAGGCCGGGCAGGTCGTCATCAGCCCGCTGTCGGCCGAAGTGGCCCGCCTGATCGACGCCAACGGCAGCAGCTATGCCACCGAGCGCACCAACATCGCCGCCCGCCTGGGCGTGCAGGAAGCCGCCGTGCTCGGCGACTTCAACCAGGCCAGCGGCAAGGCCCAGGCCGCCCTGCTGGCCGAGGCCAACGCGCTGAACAACCGCTACGTCTACGCCACCGCCAAGCTCGACCGCGGCGACCTGTACCCCGACGCCCTGGCCGTGCCCGGCGGCGACCCGCGCCTGACCGGCAAGAACGGCGTCACGGCCCTCACCGCCAACGTGGCCGACACGCGCAAGCCCATCACCTTCGCGCAGGCCCAGCAGGCCGCCTTCAACGTCGAGGGCATTCCGCGCTACGACAACATCTTCATCGTCATGCTGGAGAACAAGGCCAGCTCGTCGATCGCCAACTCGCCCTACGCGCCCAAGATCAACGCCTACCTCAAGGCCGGCAACCAGCTGGTGAGCTACTACGCCACCGGCAACCCCAGCGAGCCCAACTACACCGCCCTGGGCGGCGCCGACGACTTCGGCATCACCGACGACAGCCAGTGGAACTGCGACGCCGCCGGCCCCACCGCCGTGCAGGACCTGCCCGTGCCCGACAACACCCAGCCCGGCCTGGCCAGCTCGCCCTTCAAGACCACCTGCACGCAGGCCGCCGCCGTGAGCCACAACATCGTGGGCCGGCCCAACCTGTTCAACGCCATCACCGCCGCCGGCATGACCTGGCGCACCTACAGCGAGTCGATGAACCCCGGCCAGGACTTCCGAACCGACAGCGTGGCCGACGCCGCCGTCACCGCGCAGGACCATGTGTACCCGCCCGGCACCGTCGGCCCCAACACCAGCGCCATCGGCGACAGCACCCTCACCCTGCCCATGCCCGCCGGCCTGTACAAGACCAAGCACCACCCCGGCATGGCCTACCAGAACGTGCGCAGCGCCCCCGAGTGGAAGTACAGCAACCGCACCATGGGTGGCGGCCAGTGGGATGCGGCGCTCAAGAACGCCAGCGCCTACGCCACGCCCACCGGCTACGACATCGACCAGCTGGGCACCGACCTGGCCAGCGGCAACGTCGGCAACCTCAACTTTTTGATGCCCGACCAGTGCGACGACATGCACGGCATCACCGTCAAGGGCACCAACGGCAGCGGTGCCACCGTGTCGGCCAGCGACTGCAGCGGCGTGGCCAACAACGTCAGCACCAGCGCCGTGTCGCCCATCATCACGCGCGGCGACAACTACGTGGACTACGTCGTCAAGAAGATCCAGGCCTCGGCGCTCTGGCAGAACCCCAACAAGCGCGTCGCCATCGTGCTGATGTTCGACGAGGGCAACGCCACCAGCGGCTTCAATTCCTGCTGCGGCTGGAACCCGCTGAAGGTCAAGCAGACCACCAACATGCCCAACCCGCTGCAGCAGAACGCGGACGGCACCTGGTCGCAAGACACCAGCATCAACAACTACCAGATGGGCAACCGCGGCCACGGCGAAAGCATCTTCGGCATCCTGACCAACCAGCCCAACGCCCCCAAGGGCGTGGTCGACAGCGACGCCTACAGCCACTTCGCCTTCGTGCGCACGCTGCAGGACATGTTCGGCCTGGCCGACCCGGCCAACGACGCCTCGTACATGAACCGTTCCAAGTACACCGAGGCCTTCATCGCCGCCAACATCCTGAACCTGCCCGAGTACGCCGG
>NZ_LDSL01000093.1 GCF_001476815.1 Pseudacidovorax intermedius
ATGGGGTAGCGCTCGAGCAGGCGCTTGTCGACGGGGAAGGGGTAGTGGGCGAGGACGGCATCCAGGATGTCCACGACGGTGGCGTTCTGGAAGATGCGGCAGTCGGCGTTGAGGGTCGCCAGGTGCAGCCAGGGGCGCAGCACGAGGCGGTACTGCAGGTGGCGGCCTTCCTCGCCGACCAAGGCAGCCTCGGTGATGAGGGCGTTGATCTGGCGGATACCGGCGCCGAGGTGGTCCACAGCATCACCGACGCCGCCGGGCAAAAAGTAGCCTGAGCCATCGAGTTCGATCTCGCAGCAGATCTCCCGGCCGATGAGGGCGTCGAGGTCGAGGTTGGCGCACGCCTCGGCCAGGGCGCCGGGGGTCAGGGAATCCGGGGTCTGCAGCAGCAGTTCGTAGCAGAAGAGGGTGTTGACGCCCTCGTGGCCAGAGAGCCGCACTGGATACAGCAGCGGCTCGCCGGCGAAGACGGGCAGCGCGGGCGAGCTCACCCGCAGCGTGTGTGACAGTGTGGACATGAAACCTTCCCTGATTTCTGCCGATGGGTCATCTCCAGGGGGATGCCTTTCGGTCTGGGGAGGGAGATTAGTGCCTCGCTGGTTCCACAGATCGTTTTGTCGCCACGGCCGTCATCAATTCGGCAGGTCTCGTGAATTAGTCGACGCCGCAACCATTCGCGGCAACGAATCGTCTACGTTGGTTTACGAGCAGTCCCAGCGCGATGGCCGGGACTTGTCACCGCTCACAGCGGCAGGCACTTGAGCTGCACGCCGGGCGCCTGCAGGCGCTCCGCATACAGCCCGTCGCGCGTGGGCGACAGCAGCGCGTGCAGGCCTTCCATCAGCGGCACGGTGTCGCCGGCCTTGGCCTGGCGGTAGCAGCGGCCCAGGTTCTCCAGGCTGGCCTTGAGCGACTGGCCCTGCGCGGCATCGCTGCGCGCCAGGGCGTCGGCCTGCGCATTCAGCCAGTCCTCCTGCGCCTTCAGGCCCGGGTCGGGCAGCTTGGCGGCCTCCTCCTTGGGGATCATGGTGGCGTACAGGCGCTGCAGGCTCTGCTCGCCGCCCTGGGCCATGCGCAGGCTGGCGTCGTAATGCACCTCGAAGCTGCCCTGGCGCCAGATCACGCGGCGCACCTGGTAGTCGAGCTGGCCTTCGGCACCCCCCAGCGTCTGGATGAGTTCGCGGGCCCTGGCGTTGTCCGGGTCGTCGGTAAAGTTCTGGCGCAGTGCCTGGGCGATGGCGGCATCGTCCGGATAGCGGATGTCGCCGCCGCGCTCGCAGCCGGCCAGCAGGGCCGCGGCGGCCACCAGGCCGAGCAGGCTGGGCAGGCGGCGGCGCGGGAAAGGAATCATCGAGTTGGGCACTGCGGGGTTCTGGCGCATCGCACTTTCACAAGGATGAACAGGCCGCCAGTGTCCCCGCCGCACGGGCGTCCGGGCTGTCGGGCAGGGTCCACAACGGTTACGGCCGCCGGTGCTTTGTGAAGACGTGTTTCACCAAAAGGGTGCGCGGCACGGCAGATTCGTTTCAACGGGACCGTCAGCCGTTTGACAGCCACGTTCAGCCTGCGTTAAGCAACGCGGTTCGCCCAGACGCCGCAGGATTCGAACGCTTTTTTCTACCTTTTGGGAACGCGTCCTACAAACCACGCCCGTCCACCGACCCGTCGTGTACGGCTCGGCCTACCCCGCAACTCTTGGGAATTCTTCACATTTCACGCGCAGATTTGGAAGCAAACGCAAAAAAATGTGAGCAACACAGCGACTTACATCTATGTCAAAGCGACATCCGGGACGCCGATAGATTGCGGTCCGTGGTCCGACGAGGACCGCGCTTCAACCCCTCTTTCATCGCATCCACAGGAGTCCTTTCCATGAAGAAATTCGTTGCAGCCGGTGCCGTCGCCCTCATGGCCGGTCTGTGCGCCCCCGCCTTTGCCCAGAGCGGCGCCGTCACCATTCCGGGCGTCGGCAAGGCCAACGGATCGACCGGTTCCGAAATCACCAACAGCCGCATCACGGTGAGCGGCAACAAGGCGCGCGACGTGCTGGCCGGCGGCGGCGAGGCCGGCATCCTGAAGGTGGGGGCCAACGTCAGCATGACCGGCATGGCCAACGTCAACAGCGTCAACATCACCGGCTCCAAGGTGCGCAACAGCGACATCACGGTCAGCGGCAACGAGGCCGACACCATCAAGGCCATCGGCGGCACGGCGAACGTCAACTCCGTCAACATCAACTGAACGGACGCCCTCGCTCGGCGCGCCGGGACGGCCGCCGGGCACGAGGGCTGAATGAATGAACGCAGCCGATCCGCCCGCCGTCCCGGCCATTCGATGGAGACCGCGCCCGTGCCCCAGGCCCCGAGACACAAGAACACCGCCCTCGTCCATGCCCTCGCCCTGGTGTGCGGTGGCCTGGCCGCCCTGGCGGCCGCCCCCGCGCAGGCGCAGGAAAGCGTGCTGCACGGCCTGGGCTGGGTCACCGAGCGGCCGGGCGCGACGCTTCAGGGCGGCAGTGCAGCCCGCAACACCGGCAACCGCGCCAGCGGCGAGGTGATGGCGAGCGGGGGCAAGGCGACGGCCGGGGCGGGCCTGGCGGGCTCGGCCGAGCTCATCGCGACCGCGCAGGCCAACATGATCGGCCTGTCGGCGCTGGACACGCAAAACACGCAGGTGTCGGTGCTGCAGAACCAGGTCAGCGGCTTCGTGCGCGCGGTCGGCGGCGCGGCGTCGGCCAACAGCGTGCTGCTGTCGGGCGGCCAGGGCCGCCGGCCCCTGACCGACAGCCGCATCCAGATCCAGAACAACCAGGCGAGCCGCATCGAGGCCCACGGCGCCAAGGCGTCGCTGGCGCTCGGTGCCGGCTCGCTGCAACTGCCCGGGCGCGCCACGGCCAACGGCCTGCTGGCCGACGAGAGCGACCTGCGCCGCCTGCGCGCGGACGTGACCGGCAACCGCGCCGAGGGCGTGGCCTCGCTCGGCGGCGCGGCCATTGCCAACGGCAGCACGCTGGCGCGCACGCCGGTGGACGACCTGCAGATCACCCAGACCGACAACCGGGCCCGCGACGTGCGCGCCGGCGGCGGCAGCGCCAGCGTGGGCTGGGGCGCGGTCGCCTCGGCGCAACTCAGCGGCGTGGCCGCGGCCAATGCGCTGACGGCCGCCAACAGCCGGCTCGACGGTGCGCGCCTGCTGCAGCAGGGCAACCAGGCCGAATCGATCACGGCCACGGGCGGCAGCGCCCTGGCCAACAGCCTGAACCTGGCCGATTACCAGGGCGCCGCGCTGCGCCAGTACAGCGCGCAGATCGCCAACAACCGGGCGAGCCGCGTCGATGCCGACGGCGGCAGCGGCTCGGTGCTGGGCGGCGCACTGGCGGACGTGAAGATGGCCGCCGTGGCGCTGGCCAACAGCATTTCGGTGCAGGGCGGCAGCGTGGAAGGCGGCACCCGGCACACGGTCAGCGGCAACGTGGCCGACGGCGTGCGCGCCAATGGCGGCGCGGCCGTGGCCAACAGCGTGTGGCTGGACAGGGCCACCACGCGCGCCACCAGCGTGGCCATTCAGGACAACAAGGCCGACAACGTCGCCACCACCGGCTTCCAGGGCAGCGCGGCCGGCGGGCTGATCGCCTCGGGCCGGCAGAACGCCATGGCGCTGGTCAACAGCCTGGGCGTGCTGGGATCGGACGTGGACGCGGGCCGCGTCGACATCCTCGGCAACCAGGCCTCGGGCCTCGCGTCGCGCGGCGGCAGGCTGGTGGCCAATGCCGTGAGCGTGGAAAAGGGCGAGGGCGGTGCATCGCGCCTGTCGGCCCGCACCACCGTGCAGGACAACAGCGCCCGCCAGATTTCCACCGGTGCCGCCTCGGGCGCGGTGGCGGGCGGGCTGGCCTCGACCGACCAGAACGCACGCGCGGCCGTCAACGCCGTGGTGCTGCACCAGAACGCGCGCGCCGACGGCGGCTCCACCCTCCAGGTGACGGGCAACCGCGCGTCCAACGTGAGGGCGCCGGGCGGCACGGCGCTGGTCAACGCCCTGGGCGTGTACCGCGACTCGCAGCTCGCGGGCAGCCCGGTGACGCTGGCCGGCAACCAGGCCAGCGACGTGACGGCGGGCGGCGGCTCGGGCCAGGCACTGGGTGCCGGCTCGGCGAAGAACGGCATCCTGGTGGCCAACGGCCTGTACCTGGAAGGCGACGGCGGCGCGCGGCTCGCGTCCTCGCCGCTCACGGTGCGCGGCAACACGGCGCGCCAGCTGCAGGCCGATGGCGGGCGGGTGAATGCGAACGCGCTGGCCGTCAACGGCCAGGGCGACGTGCAGGCCAGCCCGGTCACGCTGACCGGCAACCAGGCCAGCGACGTGCGCAGCAGCGGCGAGCAGGGCACGCTGTTCGGCAAGGCGGTCAGCGGCGGCGTGGGCCAGGCCTATGCCAACGCGGTGCAGGTGCTGGGCCGGCTACGCGGCACCAGCCTGGCGCTGGCCGACAACCTGGCCGGCCAGGTGCGCGGCGACCAGGCGCTGGCGGCGGCCAACAGCGTGCTGCTGGACGAGAGCGCGACGCTGGAAGGCAGCAGCGTCAGCCTGCGCGGCAACCAGGCGCAGGGCGTGCAGGCCAGGGGCGGCCATGTGGCGGCGGCCAACAGCCTGGTCAACGAAGGCCGCATCAGCGGTGCGCAGATCGGCATCGACGGCAACCGCGCGACGGTGCAGGCCGACGGCGGCGACGCCATCGCCAACACGGTGCGCAACCGCGGCAGCATGGCCGGCAGCCGCGTGACGATCGGCGGCAACCAGGGCCAGGTGGCGCGCAAGGGCACGGCCAACAGCGTGGACAACAGCGGCACGCTGGCCGGCGGGCAGATCACCATCCTGGGCAACCAGGGCAGCGCGCAGGACGGCGGCACCGTCAATTCCTTCGTCAACAGCGGCCGCGCG
>NZ_LDSL01000094.1 GCF_001476815.1 Pseudacidovorax intermedius
GCAAGACCGGCACCGGCGCCGCCGCGCCACCGGACTTCTGCGCCGCCCACCTCACGCTCGACCGCATCGTCGGCTGGGCGCCCGAGGCGGGCCACAAGGCCGGCGACGGTGGCCCCGTGGTCGTCACCTACACCTACCACGTGCAGCCGGCGCCCTGGGCGCGGGACGCGGAGGCGCAGCGGGTGTTTCCGATGGTGGCGCGCGTGGTGGAGGGGGACGGGCGGCTGGAGTTGCGGCAGGCGTTTGTGCGTGGGGAGCAAGGTTGGGTGCCCACAATCGGCGGCTGAGGCCCCTGCCCGGCAGGCCCAGCCACCATTCACCCTACTTCCGTCTGCCCCAATCCGGCTTGCTTGCCTCAACCAAGGCATTCCAGTCGTCTGGGGGATTTCCACGTCCGAGCATTTTTTCGAAAACGGCGTAGGGATCCGATTTGCTGCCCGATGACCGCAGGGTCTGCTCGTCGTTGACCCAGGCATACACGATGACCTTCGCCTTCGAGTCGTAGCGAAAGAACAGCCGGTAGCGCCTTCCGAGCTTGGCTCGCCTCCAGTGCCGATAGGCCGGCCCCAAGGTGTTGCCCTGGCGGTATTCGTCGCGTCCCGGGTCACTCGGTACCCCGTCCTGTATCAACTGAACCAGGGCCCGGAAGAACTTGACGTTGGCGTTGGCCCCGAACCCTTCCGGGTCGTTCTCCTCGGCGCGCAGCACCGCCGCGCGCAGCTTCATCATCTGCGCGATCAGGTTGTCGTGGAACAGCAGCGTCCAGCCATGCTGTTGCATCAGATTTCCACGTCCTCATCGAAATCGTCGCCCAGGTCCACTTGGTGGCCCGCATGCGCCAGCATCGTGCGCGCCAGTTCATCGGGCAGGCCGTGAACATTCCGGCCAGCTTCGAGGTCGCGCGCCAGCAAGACCAGGAACGCGGCGATGGCCGGGTCCTCGTGCTCGGCATCTGCGCGGGTCACGACCACTTCGTCACCCCGCAATTCGAACGCGAGCTTGCTGCCGGCATCGGCACCGAGCGCTTGGCGGATGGACTTGGGCAGCGTGATCTGCCCCTTGGACGTCAGCGTGGCAACTTCGTGAATGGCAGGCATGGCGGCTCTCCTGATGGCAACGCCAAATTGTAAGGAACATTCCTTACCAAAGCGTGATTGACAGCACCATCGGCTGGGCCAGTCGGTCAAGCTCGGTCGAGCGGCGCCGCTTCGTCGCCGTCGAACACCGTCCGCACCGCCGCCAGGCGCCGTGTTCGGCACGTCCAGCTGCCGGCCGGTGAACCACTCTTAGTCAGCGCCGCAGCTCACCCGCGCCGTCAGCCACGGGCGGGGCGCAGGCGGCGAGCCGACGATCGGGATCAACAAACGCAGAAAAAAGCCCACCGTGGGTGGGCCGCAAAAAGCGCTTGCGCAGCTGAGAGGGAGATTTCGAACTGTTGAGCTGTCCAGTGCAGGACCGGGCAGGGCTCGCCGCAAGCGCCCGGGCGACTATCGCTGCACCAAACGCGCCGGACGGCAACAGCAAGTTTTCTTCAGATAATCCAGGCGCCCACGGGGTTTTCAGTGGCAGGTGCACCCGTCCTTGCCGCTCCCGTCTCCACCGTTCTTCTCATGATCCTTGTGACAGGCGGCGCCGGCTTCATCGGCGCCAACTTCGTGCTCGACTGGCTGGCTGGCACCGACGAGCCGGTCGTCAACCTCGACAAGCTGACCTACGCAGGCAACCTCCAGACCCTGGCCTCGCTCGATGGCGACAAGCGCCACGTCTTCGTGCAGGGCGACATCGGCGACGGCGCCCTCATCGACCGCCTGCTGGCCGAGCACCAGCCCCGCGCCGTCGTCAACTTCGCCGCCGAGTCGCATGTGGACCGCTCCATCCACGGCCCCGAGGACTTCATCCAGACCAACGTGCTGGGCACCTTCCGCCTGCTCGAAGCCGTGCGCGGCTACTGGAGCCAGCTGCCGGCCGAGCGCAAGAGCGCCTTCCGCTTCCTGCACGTCTCCACCGACGAGGTCTACGGCACGCTCTCGCCCACCGACCCGGCCTTCACCGAAGAGAACAAGTACGAGCCCAACAGCCCGTACTCGGCCAGCAAGGCCGCCAGCGACCACCTGGTGCGCGCCTGGCACCACACCTACGGCCTGCCGGTGCTGACCACCAACTGCTCCAACAACTACGGGCCCTTCCACTTCCCTGAGAAGCTGATCCCGCTGATGATCGTCAACGCCCTCGCTGGCAAGCCGCTGCCGGTGTACGGCGACGGCATGCAGGTGCGCGACTGGCTCTACGTCAAGGACCACTGCAGCGCCATCCGCCGCGTGCTCGAGGCCGGCCGCCTGGGCGAGACCTACAACGTGGGCGGCTGGAACGAGAAGCCCAACATCGAGATCGTCAAGACCGTGTGCGCGCTGCTCGACGAACTGCAGCCCCGCGCCGACGGCAAGGCCTATGCCGAGCAGATCAGCTACGTGACCGACCGCCCGGGCCACGACCGCCGCTACGCCATCGACGCCCGCAAGCTCGAGCGCGAACTGGGTTGGAAGCCGGCCGAGACCTTCGAGACCGGCATCCGCAAGACCGTCGAGTGGTACCTGGCCAACCAGGAATGGGTGCGCAACGTGCAAAGCGGCGGCTACCGCGACTGGGTGGCCAAGCAGTACGGCGACAAAGCCAAGGAAGGCACGCAATGACCCAGACAAGAAAAGGCATCATCCTCGCCGGCGGCTCCGGCACGCGCCTGCACCCGGCCACGCTGGCCATCAGCAAGCAGCTGCTGCCGGTCTACGACAAGCCCATGATCTATTACCCGCTGAGCACGCTGATGCTCGGCGGCATGCGCGACATCCTGATCATCAGCACGCCGCAGGACACGCCGCGCTTTCAGCAGCTGCTGGGCGACGGCAGCCAGTGGGGCATGAACCTGCAGTACGCCGTGCAGCCCAGCCCGGACGGCCTGGCGCAGGCCTTCATCATCGGCGAGCAGTTCCTGGCCGGCGCCCCCAGCGCACTGGTGCTGGGCGACAACATCTTCTACGGCCACGACCTGCAAAATCTTCTGGGCGCCGCCGATGCGCAGCCCGAAGGCGCCACCGTCTTCGCCTACCACGTGCACGACCCCGAACGCTATGGCGTGGTCGAATTCGACGCCGGCGGCCGCGCCGTCAGCATCGAAGAAAAGCCCGCCCAGCCCAAGAGCAGCTATGCCGTCACCGGCCTGTACTTCTACGACCAGCAGGTCGTGGACATCGCCAAGGCCGTCAAGCCCAGCGAGCGGGGCGAGCTGGAGATCACGGCCGTCAACCAGGCCTACCTGGAGCAGGGCCACCTGAACGTACAGATCATGAAGCGCGGCTACGCGTGGCTGGACACCGGCACGCACGAAAGCCTGCTGGAGGCCGGCCAGTTCATCGCCACCCTGGAGCAACGCCAGGGCCTGAAGATCGCCTGCCCCGAAGAGATCGCCTGGCGCGCCGGCTTCATCGACGCGGCGCAGGTGGAGAAGCTCGCCGCGCCGCTCAAGAAGAACGGCTACGGCCAGTACCTGATGCGCCTGCTGCGCGAGGAGTACCGCGGATGAAGGTCACGACCACCAAGCTGGACGGCGTGCTGATCCTGGAGCCGAAGGTCTTCGGCGACGAGCGCGGCTTCTTCATGGAAAGCTTCAACCAGCGCGTCTTCGACGAGGCGGTGGGCGGGCACATCGAGTTCGTGCAGGACAACCATTCGCGCTCGAGCAAGGGCGTGCTGCGCGGACTGCACTACCAGCTGCAGCAGCCCCAGGGCAAGCTGGTGCGGGTGACGCGCGGCGCGGTGTTCGACGTGGCGGTGGACATCCGCAAAAGCTCACCGACCTTCGGACAGTGGGTGGGCGTGGAGCTCAGCGAGAGCAACCACCGGCAGCTGTGGATCCCGGCCGGCTTCGCGCACGGCTTCGTGGTGACCAGTGATAGCGCGGACTTTCTGTACAAGGCCAGCGACTACTACGCGCCGGCGCATGAGCGCAGCATCATGTGGAACGATCCGGATATCGGGATCGCGTGGCCGGATTTTGGTGGGGAGCCGAAGGTGTCGGCGAAGGATGCCGAAGCAGCAAACTTGGCAGCGGCCGACCTCTTTGCTAAGTAGGGCTTCGGCTGCGACGACCGACCAGGAGTGCAACGTTGTGGGCTACAAGCCTCGACGCCTTGCGCCTAACTAACCGCGAATTGCCAAGCAATAAAGAGCCGGCTTAACTGGCCACTGGAGTCGTTTTCGAATTCATGTCAAGAACGTCCAGGGACACCTAATGCCCAGCAATTCGAATTAAGACCCTATATGAGCTCCCAATGATTTATATCTTTCGACGCTATTTTCCTCAGCAAACAACTTCCTGCTTGGACTAATGAAGACTAATCCGAACCAAGCCAAATTGTTTCTTCCCGAAAATCACAAATCCTGCCGCAAGGCCAAAACAAATCCAAATATTGTAAATATTAAAATAATTTAACGATAAAAACGCCGGAATTATGGTGGCCACGATGAAGACATCCGAACCAGCTAAACAAATTACATTTTTTGAAAATATAAAACGACAAACAGGCCAGATGATAAAAAGCGCAAGGGGAATACCAAACCACGCAAACAACGATAAAAGCAGCGAGTGAATATTTTTATTTTCTTCGAAAATGGTTGACATCCCTTCGATATGAGCATTTAAGTCATCCGACTGAATGCCCCACCCTAACAGCGGTCTCAACTCCACAGCATTAATACCGCTCCAAATCGAGTTCAATCTTGCGAGACTTGAAGCGTCAAAAGCAAGGTCGCCCAAACGGCTACCCAATTGTCCCAGGTGCGGAGCGACCAAAAACGCAACCGTACCCATCAAAGCGACTCCCGCTAGCAGACGAATCGACTTACCTGAATGTTTTACTTTGAACAAAGAATAAACAACCAGCGGTCCAACAAATGCTAACACCGTTATCGACTGGGTTGCAGCGAGTCCCAAAGCGATCAGCAGAGCTCTGGTGCTCCTCCTCGTAAGCATTAAATAAATCAGTGATGGCAGCAACAAAAGCGCCAACACAGATGGCTCAGAGGAAAATCCGAAAGCACGCCCGTAAGCCGTGAAATCCACTAACTGTGAAGCATCCAAATCTCCAAACCCACGATTATTACGAAACCCAAGCAAAAGCCCCGAAGAGCTTCCAAAAATCTGCCAACCTATAAATTGAACACAAGCGAAAAGTGACACAACTGTACTTGCAGAAACATAGCCCCTTATAAATTCGTTAACTAGATGAGGCCGAGTCGCAAGATTCAACCCGGCAACTACTGCGATTAAACTAAAATGGAAAGCTACAAAGTTTTTTATTAAAAGATCATTATTTCTGTAAAAAATGTTATGAATAATAAAAAGAACACACAAAAGTAACCAAACAGAGCAAAACCATTTACTTAGCTTTAATTTTCCACGGGCGAAAAGTAGCCCGCAAAACGCAATTGAGAAAAGGTTAGAAAATTGTATTCCGGTGCTGCTTCCCAAATGAAATAATGCAACACTGGGAAATAAACATGAAAATCCCAGGAACCACACTAAGTGAGACATCTCACCGCGCTCAGAAGAGACTTTTTCATTCACAGATAGCGATCCAACACAGTTTACTTGTCTAACTCTATTTCAATAAATTAAAACTATGCGCGCACAAAATTCTATATCGAACTAAATCCAGCGAAAAATTGAGGCACCCACTAATATCAACCGGTCTCCAATTTTTCTCCTGCCCTGTCTCGCAACTAGCATCGCCAGTTGCACCGACTCACGTAGCGACCGTTCCATTCTATCTCTAAGAAGTTCGTATGCAATCGAAAAGGACGATGATCGCTCTAATGCGACAGCGCTATAAACAGCCGCGGCTGCCAGGCACTGGCGTGAATACCATCCGCTACGTAACAAGGATAACCTTTTCGATATTCCCTTCATCCCAACTCTTGAACCTATATCATTAGTCGCATGTTGCCTATAAAACATCGTCACACGCGAGTCAAAAAACCAACGGCCACCCCAAGCTCTCACTAAGACATAGACGAGCCAATCATGAAAATGCATATCGTCACACAAAGAACGATTTCCCTCGACTAATTTTTGAATCTTGATGAATGCCTGTCTAGTGAGCACAAACGTACACCCCTGCCCAGCTCCTTCGAAGATAAAATCCAATTCTTTTAGGCTAGAACTTTGAAAGAATCCTCGGCCCACCTTTTTATTGCCATCCCATGGCAGAACGGACGCCGAATAACCGTCATAACTCGACAGATTCAAACACTCAACTGCATTAGCCAACTTGTTTTCAAACCAAACATCGTCCTGATCCGAAAACGCCACATAGTCCACGTTCGAACTATCAAAATCCAATATGAGCTGCCGAAAATTTCCGCCAGCAGACCCAGATGATTTAGATGCCACCTCCAGTTCAACTCTTGGATTGGACATGAACTGGGCTTTAATGCATGCAACAGTACTATCGCTTGAGGCGTCGTCCCTAATTTTCAGTAAAGTCTCAACGCCCTTTTGGCCTAAAATACTTTGGACTTGCTCACCGATCCAGGCTTCCCCGTTATAGGCCGCAAGCAATACCCCAACCTTTGCCATTTTAAGCATTAGTACTGCTTCCTTTACGTACCATAGCTACTAGAAGCGCTCTGATCATCCATACTCGCGACAGCAATTTGAAAGCGAGAGAATTAGATGATCGCCCTCCCGTATGCGAAAAGTTATTCTGATGCCTTCGAAATCGGAATAGCGACCTTTCGCTAACGTTTACGGAAAAGAATGCCTCAGCGACAAGTGCCAAATACCAGTCATGCCATATTACGTTTTTTGGTATGGGCAACGCAATATCAAGAATTTCACGTCTGAAGGCCATGCAACAGCCCACATAACTGTTCTTGACCAAATTTCGGAAAAAACCTTTTCCAAATCTGACATACTCGAAAACAGTAACACCGAAGGGGACCAAAGAACCGTCAACAACTTCGCCGTTCATCATGGTTAGGGTCGCAGTCTTTAAAGCGCGACATCCCTCATCAATTCGCCCCGGCAACCATATATCGTCTTGATCGCTAAGAAACACATACCGATTTGACGCCTGCCGAATCAACCGTTCGAAATTCGCTACTACCCCCCCTGCACTCACCAACGACACGATTTTCACTTGGGGCACGAATTCGCGTATTATGGCATGTGTGTCATCAGTAGACCCATCATCAGCTATGAGCAGTTCATCGCCAGGTTGCATTTGCTCGATAATGCTGCTAATTTGTTCGCGAACGAACATTGCCCCATTATAGGTAGCGAGGCACACCGAAACAGGAGGACGTTCTTCCATCAATGCGTCTGATAAAAATAATTCACAATGGTGCCATTTTATGTCAGCGAATTCTTGCCAAGGACGTTTGCGAGCCGACTAAGAAGAGCCCATTTAAAAATTCGAGCGCTTGCCAACGCAACCTGCACGACCACGTTTGAGCCTTCAGAAATCTGATAAAGCAGGGTTTCAACTATCGAACGCAATTGATGTTTGCTAGACATACCTCCCAGCGCAAACTCGCCAAAAATGCGATCCGAATACTTAACCTTCAGCTTACCCTTCAAAATCTTCTTTAAGAATAGGGCGTCTGCGACTAATCTATAGTTAATATCATATGCCCCAAATAAAGCGTGGGCTTTCATATTGATCACGGTGCCTACGCTGTGGTGGGAGACTGCCCTCCCCAAAACAAAGCGATGCAACCATCTTGGGCCAGCAAACTTCACCTTGTTCAACGGCATCAATCGAACACCTCCGAGGACTAACATTGCATCGTCCGCGCTAAGACACCCTAGTATGCTCTCAAGTAGATCAGGCTCGGGTCGATCATCCGCGCCGAATACCATGTAGTAAGGTGTCCGAATCATCGCAAGTGCCTTATTCAATCCGTGATAAAAGCCCTCGTCGCGCTCAGATATGAAATAATCGAATAACTCTGAGCTGGCAGAGAGCTTTTCAAACGTTCCGTCGGTAGATCCGGCATCTATAATGATCCAGTCGTACTGAGTTCGATCCAGTAATTGAAATGATTTCAGATAACTGTCCACTTCATTTGAACAGTTGTACGTCATCGTAACGATTGAAAGCTTCTTTATCATGCCAGCTCAGCACCTAGTTATTCCCGGTGATCGAATGCTTGATAACCAGCACTCCGCACCAAATCATCCCGCTTTGCATGCAAGTAATCGCTTTCGATCATCTCTGTGACAAGTTCATCGAATGTAATTTTCGGGCTCCAACCAAGCTTGCTTTTTGCTTTGGAAGGATCGCCGAGTAGAGTTTCCACTTCGGTGGGGCGGTAGTAACGAGGATCGACCCTAACAACCACGTCACCAACCTTGCACTTTGAACGAGCGCCCTCAACCTTAGTAACCGTACCGACCTCGTCTAAACCGGAGCCTGAGAACTCGATATGCATCCCCAGTATTTGGGCACTCTTTTCTACGAACTGGCGAACGCTATACTGGACGCCTGTCGCGATGACGAAGTCTTCGGGTACCTCTTGCTGAAGCATCAGCCACTGCATTTCGACATAGTCCTTGGCGTGTCCCCAGTCGCGCAGTGCATCCATATTGCCCAAATAAAGACAGTTCTCTAATCCCAATGCAATTCTCGAGATAGCTCGAGTAATTTTTCTCGTAACAAAGGTTTCACCCCGAATAGGGCTCTCGTGATTGAAAAGAATGCCGTTGCATGCATAAATTCCGTAAGCTTCTCTATAGTTGACCGTAATCCAGTAGCCGTATAGCTTAGCAACCGCATAAGGGCTTCTTGGGTAAAAAGGAGTGCTCTCCTTCTGTGGTATCTCCTGCACTAGCCCATACAACTCACTAGTACTCGCTTGATAAAACTTAGTTCTTTTTTCCAGCCCCAAAATTCGGATAGCCTCCAGAATTCGCAGAGTTCCGATTCCGTCTGCGTTAGCCGTGTATTCAGGCGTTGCGAAAGACACCGCGACATGGCTCATGGCGGCCAAATTGTAGATTTCGTCGGGCTGAACTTCCTGAATGATCCGAATTAGGTTTGTGCTGTCGGTGAGATCTCCATGATGAAGCACAAATTTTCGATTTTCTACATGAGGATCTTGGTACAGATGATCAATACGATCGGTGTTGAAAAGGCTAGAGCGGCGTTTTAGCCCATGGACAATGTATCCCTTGTTGAGCAAAAGCTCGGCAAGATAGGCTCCGTCCTGGCCAGTAATGCCAGTAATCAACGCCACTTTATTAGTCTTAGTCATATAATTCACCTAAAGTTAGGATTGCTTGTAAAAAGGAGTGCTTACGTAGGTTTTCATAATGCCTTCTTCTAGTGAGATACGAGGCTTCCAGCCCATGCTTTCAAGCTTTGAAGCATCCAGCAACTTTCTCGGGGTGCCGTCGGGCTTGCTGGGATCAAATACGATTTGCCCTTCGAAGCCAATCACCTCTGCCACAATCGTTGCGAGTTCACGAATGGTGATATCGCTTCCGCTCCCGATATTGATCAAAGGCTCGCTTACGTCACTTTCCATTAAAAAAACGCAAGCATTTGCAAGATCATCTATATACATAAACTCACGCATTGGAGTTCCAGTCCCCCAAACCTCGTAAGTTGGGTGATTGTTTATCTTTGCATCATGCGCTTTTTTGATCAACGCAGGCAGCACATGGTTATTGGCGAGATCATAATGATCGTTAGGACCATAAAGATTTATCGGCATCACGGAAAAATAATTTCTGCCATATTGCCGCCTGTAACTATCACACATTTTCACACCTGCGATCTTTGCGATAGCATAAGGTTCATTCGTGGGCTCAAGCGCACCTGTGAGCAAGTATTCTTCTTTAATGGGCTGTGGGCAGTATTTTGGATAAATGCAATTCGAACCTAGAAAGAGCAGATTCTGAACACCTGCTTTGTGAGCCTCATTTATGACGTTAACCTGCAGAGATAGATTCTCAAAAATAAAGTCTGCGGGAAAATCATTATTTGCCTGAATGCCCCCTACCTTAGCTGCGGCTAGCACTACGTAGTGCGGTTTTTCTTCCTGAAAAAAATTGGCTACTTGCTCTTGATTCAGCAAATCTAGCTCTTGACGAGTTCTTAATATAATATTAGTGTAACCCTTGCGCTGAAGTTCGCGGACGATGGCAGAACCAGCAAGTCCGCGATGACCAGCAACGAAAATCTTTGAATTTGTGTCGATCATAAATCGTATTTTAGGGAATGAGGGTGGATACACTACGAACAATACGCTCGAACTCGGAGCCGAAATGCGCCCATCTCCTATCGTAGGAATCGCGAGCCGCGGCGAAATGCTGAGGTTCCGATTCGGGGTCGTACTGCTCATACGCTTGTAGCAGCGCCTCCGCTGCTGCGTGCGCGTTATTGGGGTCGAAGTATATAGCCCTAGTTGGTGCCTGCTCGCGATGAACAGGAATATCTGACAGCACCAACAATTTGCCTAGGGCCTTCGCTTCCTCCACCGATGTGCTCCATCCTTCAAAAAGAGACGGATTTAGCACCGCTATTGAATAACCCATAAGCCCGATAACGTCCTCATAGGGTATCACCCCCAAGAGCTTGATGTGATCAAAAAGCCCCTGCTCTCGAATCCTATGCTGAACTTTTTCTACGTGATCAGGAAACCGATAGTCGACAAGCTTGCCAGTGCAGACAACCTGAATATTATGGCCGGCATTCTTTACAAGTGCCAACGCGTCTACGATGGTAAGATGATTCTTATGAATCCATAACTGGTTTGGTAGATGAATCCATTTCTCAGCCAAGCCATACTTCCCCCGGAGTTCGTGGTGAGAGGGCGCTGACGCTGACGCATGAGGCTTGCCCGATACAAAATTCAGGACGAATTTTTCTTTCTCAGCTGCCTTCGGATAATACTTGACGCAGTCTTCCAACGCATTCTGGCTGCTAAATAACAGCGCAGTGCAACGCTCCACGACGTTTGAAAACTGATCTTGCCGATGCAGCCATTCGTCTCTCTGAAAAAAATCTGGGTAGTAGATATGCTGGAAGTCCGGAATCCATGCAATTGATCTGATGCCATCGCAATACCAGTGATCCCCGAAATGAAATACAAGGTCTATCTCGTTCTTCGCGAGAAGTTTTTTCAGCAAAAAATCTTGGCCGACCCGCAGCCGGTTTGTGATCTTTCTCACGTACCAGCTCGGCGTCTTGCGGTCGAGAAACTCTGTTCTGATTACTTGGGCGTGCTCCTCCAGTTCAGTTGAACTGAACCTCTTTCCGCAGACAAGATATATATCAACCAGTTGAGAGCCGTGCACCGCCGCAAATAGATTTTTGAAATAGTTGACACCCCCTGTCCAACTCATGTGCTCGACAAGAAATGCCACTTTAATTTTTTTCATTGACAAACCAATCGACGTAATTTTTTATACCTGAATGAAGATCGGTCTGGGCGCTCCAACCGATACTGCGCGCAGCCGAGATATCTGCAATGTAGCCCGGCGGATCACCTGCTTTTGACACACCGGTGAATCCCACCTCCGTCACCGTAGCGACCTGCATACTGACGAGCGCCAAAACCTCCTTAATCGTGACGCCTTGGCCTGAACCAGCGTTAATGATTCGGGGCACATTCGGTCCCGCCGTCAGGATTTGCGCAATGAGTCTAATTAAATCGTCAATAAAGAGCCAGTCACGAATTTCATTGCCCGTTCCAAAAAAATTGTTGATGCCGATGCTTAGCTTAGAACAGGCGTCCCAGAGTAGTTGCTTCCTAAGGCCCGGCCCATAGATAGAGAATGGTCTGACAATGACATGGTCAACGAGCGCGCGTTCAACCAGCCGTTCTGCTTCAAGCTTGTGTTTTCCATACGGAGACACCGGGCATTTGGGTGCCGACTCATGGATCGGAAGCACCATCGAGTTGCCGTATACCGCAGCGCTGGACAAATAGATAAATCGAATATTTGGCCATCGTCGTGCGCAGAGATTTCCCAACTCATCCGTGTATTGAACTGTGTCGCTCCAGTCCTTTGCTTCGTCTAGCAAAGAGCTTGCAACAGATGAGCCTCCAGCGCAATGTACGACAAAGTCCAATCGTTGGCGTCCTAGCGCGCTCTCAATGGCCTTCACATCACTGCCGATCACTTCGATGGCGCCATGGTCGGCGCAAATGCCACTCCTCGAGCTGGCAAGAACCCGAAAGCCAAGCTGAGCCAGGCCCTTAGCAGTACTCCCGCCAATAAACCCGCCCGCGCCCGTCACCAATACCGAACCGGCACTCATAGATTGCCCAATCTTCTCGACGCTGCAATCCACGGCATTTCCTTCATTGCATATCGGTCATTCAACTGTTCAAGATAAGAATTCTCCGAGAGAAGCGATCTCTCATCATCCTCGGTAAAAAGATCGACCAGCTTCCAGCGACATTCGGCGAACGAATAGCGCTTGATGATCCTTGCGGGAGCACCAACAACAAGACTAAATGGCGGCACGTCAGAGATCACGCTCGACCCAGCCCCCACTACCGCGCCGTGTCCGACGACAACTGAGCCGATGACCATTGCAGACGCGCCAATGAACACGCCGTGCCCCACGCGAATATGGTCTGAGGAGGTTGGAGCCGAGTGCAACGCTGGTTCTAGCGGATTACTATAGTCATGGGCACTGCCTAGAAATTTGCAATCAACAGACGTCAGTACGTGGCTTCCAATACGGATGCTGGCGCCGCATGTAAAAAAGTTTCTTTTACCGATGAAGCTGTTAGAAGCAATGACCAGACTTGGCTCCCGCTTGTCGCTTCTATGATTGACGTTTAGCCACACGCCCTCACTAATGCAACAGTTTTCACCAATTTCAACTTGGCGCGCGCCCAGGATGTGGACCGACGAGTCGACATAGGATGACTTAGGCACCACTAGTCTGTTCCCGAAGATAAGTGTCTGAATTCGGCATTTGGCCCACACGCTAAGATGTGGCCACATCCATTTTGCAAAACGCCTAAGCAATGGCTTCACCTCTTCCGACACTGCTTATCCGAACCACGGCTCTGAAGTTGCAGACCAGCATAGGTATTAACGTTAATAATCCACTCGCAAGGGGCACGACCCAAAATGACGAGAATTTTGAAAACAACAGGTTAGCGATCGGAATGACAAGGACGATCGAAAAAATCGACATAACTGCCTGAATTAATATGTCTTCAAATGCGTTTAGGAAGACTGCTCCAACATAGGAAAAAATCTGGGCAATTGCTTGAAACGCAAACGGAAGCGCATCGGTCCAGTGCAATCCGACTGCATTACGAGTCCAAACGCTGACGATATTAGACGCCAGCATAGCGACGCATACTACACCGAGCGAAAACAGCAATGCGACTTGATGCATCCGGATAAATACTCGTCGAAGCTCACGTGAATCACCGGTGCTTCTCACCTTTGAGATCTCCGTCCACATAATGGCAATCCATATTCCATAAAAACTCATCCCGAGCTGAAAAATCCTGTTGCAAATATCGAAGCGCGCGGCTTCCCGTGCGCCTAGTGCGTTGTACGTGAGGATGTTGCCTAATCCATAAAGAAAGACAACGGATATCTGAAGCAGCAAGAATTTCCCGCCAACCGCGAATCGGCTAAAATTGAATTCTAAGCCGCTTCTCAACGACAGCGTCGATTTCACATCAAAACCTATTTTTTTTAACGAATAAAAAAAGCCAAATAACGCAAATGCAAAGAATGAGATGCCCCAAATCGCACTTAACTTAAGCAGACTTGCATTGCCATCGACAATGGCTAATACCGCCACAACGCAAATGAAGAACCAAACGTTTGCAGATTGGAAAAATGACTGAGAAACAAACGCCCCCAAGCCGGCCAAAATGCTCGACGAAAGCAGAAATGGCACGGACGCAGCGACAGGCGCGTATAAAAAGAGAATCGCCGACGCATTAGGCGACCCTCGCGCAACGACCGTAATGGACAGCGCGCCAACCGCTATTGCTGACACTCCCGCCAGCACCCAAAACGCAGAGCGCAGCTCCACTTGAAGCGCGCGAGGATTCTTCGACAGAGATCTGCCGGCAATGCTATTACGAAGACTGCTGCCGATCCCCAGATCCAATAGAGCTGCATACATCAAGATAGAGCTCAGCGTTACCCATGTGCCATAAAGCTCTGCGCCTAAATACTGCAGGAGTAGGGGCACGCTTACCAAAGAGAACGCGATCGAAACCAGCCTCAACGCGCTTGCACCGGCGAAGTTTCTTAGCTTTAAGAGTCTCATATATGTGGTGAATACGGTCTAGCAGTGTCTAGTCGCCAATATCTTCAGTCTAGAAACGAATGAACGCCGTGCGATGCTTATTACCGTTCGAAGCGAGGCTCCCGCCGGAATTGGATATTTCTTCCGGAACTGAATGAGTTCTTCGTATCGCTTGCCCGCATATAGAAGTCCAATTGCCGAGAGAAGATTTCTTGCGGCAATTTCTGCGCGCGCTTTTCTCCAATCCGCTTGCAGATCCAAGCTGCCATTATCCAACTCCACATCAATTTTTTTTAGCCATTTTTCTATTTCGGCCATCCACTGATCTGAGGCGATCTTTGCATGAGTCAAACTGCCTCTCCAAACGCGATATTGACCAACAACAGTCGTTGAAAATACAACCTTGCCGTTAAGAGCACAGCGTTGGACTAAATCGCTATCTGCAGCCGTGAGTTCGAATGAGGAGTCGAGTCCGCCCAGCTTCTCGAAGGTTGTTCTTTTGAACGCAATGGCCGGCATTCGCGCATCAACGCCTTTAATAAATTTCCGAAACGCCGGCTCGCCCACCAAAATTTCATCCCTTTCAGGGCGATAAGTGTGGAAGACGCTGCCAGATTCATCTATTAGGTCACATCCACAAACGATCATGTCCGCTTCTGGGTTTTGAACTAGGATATCCCGTATATGCTCCAATCCACCGGCAAGATATTTATCATCATCGGATGGAATAATGACATGACTTTGATCGGGAGTTACAAGGCGCGCTGCCCTGTTCCAGTTCGAAAACATTGGAATAACATCAGCACATCCGGAAAATTCAAGATTAACGTTCCTGTTAATTTTTCCTTTCTCCGTCAATCCACCATTGTCGCTGACCCAGACGGGCGCGGCTTCTGGAATTGAATTTAACAAATCATTTAGAAGTTCCGACCTGTTGTAGGTAGGAATCGCTATTCCAAGTCCAATATTCATGCTATTTTTTTCTTTCTTTTATCTCTTCAAGACCTTGGCGTAAGCTGATTCGCGCTTTCCAATTCGGGACCGAGTCATCAACTGGATAAAGTTTCATGACTTCCCTATTGCGATATGGTCGCCCCCCGAAATTAACCTTCAATTTCTTTCCAAAAGTAGACTCCACGTGAGCTGCAATTTCTTTTAATGAATACTCTTTGCCGTATGCATGAAATACTTGAAAATTTTGAGCATGTTCGCTGCAGAGATAATTAATCGCGCAAGTATATGCCGACACAACGTCATCTACATGGGCCATTGCGATAAGCTGGTCGCCAGGTGAGACATCCAATTCAACTCCGCTGGTCACTGCGTCAACGAGCAGATTCAAGATTTTTCTTCGTTTGTCCCCTTCGCCGTACGAATCGCCAAGTTTTAGCACCAATGTGCGGATGCCTTTGGCTTCGGCATAATACTGACAAATTTTTTCAAAAGCCGTTTTAGTAGCAGCATAGAGGTTGACCGGCGCATCTCGCCGGCCCTCGTAATCTTGCCAACCCGAGCCAGTCGTGATAAAGCAATCAATCAAGCACTCGCTCATCGAGTCGAGTAGTTGAGTACCAAAAGTTATGTTTGCGTCGATGAGATTTTCGATGTCGGAGCGTTTGTGCTCTACTAGGAAGAGCGAAGCGACGTGGATTACCAGCTTTGGCTGTGCTCGCTTCAAGGCCGAGCTAATCGAGTCGATAGTTCCATCATAATAGAATGTCGAAGAATCAGCTGACCGCTCCGGCGTTCTGCTTAGTCCGTATATCTCGTGGCCGGACGCTCTCAGTGCGCTCGCGAGTGCGTTTCCGGTAAAACCGGTGATTCCAGTAATGAGGATCTTCATGTCAAAACGGTGACGTAAAGTCTTCGAATCTTGCAAATCGGCTGTCGCGCTCTGAGAGAATTGGATTTTCTACCGGCCACTTAAAACCAAACGAATTCCACAGTACGCCGGCATCGTGCGTGGGTGCATGAACCGACGTTACTTTGTAGAACATGAGTGATTCGTCGGCTAACGAAAGAAAGCCGTGTGCACAGCCGCGAGGAATAAATACGGCTGAAGGGATGTCCTTGCTGAGTTCGAAGGTCGTATATTCGCCAAAGGATGGCGAAGCAGAACGAAGGTCGAGAACCACATCGAGTATCCGGCCGGTCAGGCAAGTGACGATCTTTGCATGCTCAAAGGGCGGCGTTTGAAAATGCATGCCGCGGATGACGCCCTTGATAGAGGAGGAGAAATATTCCTCCGTCCAAGTCTCATTGATACCAAGCTCCGCAAATGACGGGGTATGCGATGTCTTCATAAAAAAACCTCGCGAATCGGCATGCTGCTTGTAGAGCACCTCAAAGCAGCCCTCGATCTTCGAATCTCTTTTCTGAAATTGCATCAGAATCCGACCCCGAAATATTCTTCCAGCTTGGCGACGATGTAGTCCAAATGCTCGGTCGTCAGCGCTGGGAACACACCGATCCAGAACGTCTGGTTCATAACCACGTCCGTACGCTCTAGCGTGCCGCTTACGCGGAAGTTCTTTCCGATCATGTACGGCTGGCGCGTGAGGTTGCCGGCAAACAGCAGGCGCGTGCCGATCTTGTTTTCGTCCAGGTAGCTCAGCAGATCCACGCGCTTCACGCCGCTGTCTTCCTTGAGGATCAGAGGAAAGCCGAACCACGACGGATTGCTATTGGGCGTGGCTTCGGGCAGGTGCAGGAACTGCTCGCAGCTCTTGAGCTTTTCCTTCAGGTAATTGAAGTTGGCGCGGCGCGCGGCAATGAACTCTTCCACACGGTCCATCTGGGCCAGCGCGCAGGCGGCCTGCATGTCGCTGATCTTCAGGTTGTAGCCCAGATGGCTGTACGTGTACTTGTGGTCGTAGCCTTCTGGCAGGTCGCCCAGCTTCCAGCAGAAGCGCTTGTTGCAGGTGTTGTCCTTGCCGGGGGGGCAGTAGCAGTCACGGCCCCAGTCGCGGAAGGATTCGGCAATCAGCTTCAGCTCGGGGTTGTTGGTAAACACCGCGCCGCCCTCGCCCATGGTGATGTGGTGCGCGGGGTAGAAGCTCAGCGTGGCAATGTCGCCGAAGGTGCCGACCAGCTGGCCGTTGTAGGTGGCGCCCAGGGCGTCGCAGCAGTCTTCCACCAGCCAGAGGTTGTACTTCTTGCACAGGGCCACCACCACGTCCAGGTTGAACGGGTTGCCCAGGCTGTGGGCCAGCATGATGGCCTTGGTCTTGGGGGTGATGGCCGCTTCGATCAGGCTGGCGTCGATGTTGTGGGTGTTCAGGTCCACGTCCACGAACACCGGCACGGCGCCGAACTGCAGGATGGGGTTGACCGTCGTCGGAAAGCCCGCCGCCACGCCGATGACTTCGTCGCCCTGCTTGATGGCGCGGTCGCCCAGGCGAGGCGAGGTCAGCGTCGAAAACGCGACCAGGTTGGCCGAAGAGCCCGAATTGACGGTGATCAGGTGCTTCACACCCAGAAAGTGCGCCAGCTTCTCTTCGAACATGGCGTTGAAGCGGCCGGTGGTCAGCCAGCCGTCCAGGCTGGCCTCGACCATGTACTGCAGTTCCTTTTCGCCGATGACCTTGCCCGACACGGGCACGGGCGTCTCGCCGGGCACGAAGGGCTTGGGGGCGTAGGTCTTTTCGGCGTACTGCTTCACCAGCGCAGCGATCTGGGCGCGAATCTGGTCGGTGGTCTGGAGGCTGATGGTCTGCTCGGTCATGGGTTTACTTCTCGCTGCTGTCTTGGGTGAATTGTTCGATCTGCGTCAGGCACAGGGCGCGCACGTCGCCCTTGGCCAGCCAGGCCTGGTGCCAGGTGACGATCTTTTCGAGGGCGGTGGCCAGGTGCCAGGTCGGCGTCCAGCCCAGGCGGGCCTTGGCCTTGGAAACGTCCAGCTTCAGGTAGTTGGCTTCGTGGGGGTTGGGGGCGTCGTCCAGCTTCCAGGCGGCGCCGTCGCCCCAGGCGGCCACCATGTGGTCGCAGATCCAGCCGACGGGGCGGGCATCCTTTTCTTCCGGGCCAAAGTTCCAGCCCTCGGCCACGTCCTGGCCCTGGTTCCACAGTGCCTGCGCCAGCACCAGGTAGCCCGACAGGGGCTCCAGCACGTGCTGCCACGGGCGGGTGGCTTGGGGGTTGCGCACGATCACCGGCTTGCCGGCCTCGAAGGCGCGAAGGATATCCGGCACCAGCCGGTCCAGCGCCCAGTCGCCGCCGCCGATCACGTTGCCGGCCCGGCCCGAGGCCAGGGCCGGGCCGCCAGCCTGGAAGAAGGACCGGCGATAGGCGCTGGTCACCAGCTCCGAGCAGCCCTTGCTGTTGCTGTAGGGGTCGTAGCCGCCCATGGGCTCGTCTTCACGGTAGCCCCACACCCATTCCTTGTTCTCGTAGCACTTGTCGGTGGTGACGTTGACCACGGCGCGCACGCCGGGCGTCTGGCGCACGGCTTCGAGCAGGTGGACGGTGCCCATGACGTTGGTGGCATAGGTTTCCACCGGCTGGCTGTACGACAGGCGCACCAGCGGCTGGGCTGCCATGTGCAGCACGATCTCGGGCTGAAAGGCTGCCATGGCCGCCTGCAGCGCCGCCAGGTCGCGCACGTCGCCGACGGTGTGGCCCATGCCCTCGGCCACACGGGCTTCTTCGAACAGGCTGGGCGTGGTGGGCGGCGTCAGCGCATAGCCCTGCACGGTGGCACCCATCTGCTGCAGCCACAGGCTGAGCCAGCTGCCCTTGAAGCCGGTGTGCCCGGTCAGAAAGACGCGCTTGCCCTTCCAGAAAGCGGAATCGACTTGGCCCACGGTGCTCAGCTCCACATCTTCCAGGGCGCCTTGCCGCCGGCCCACAGTTCTTCCAGGTGGTGCTTGTCGCGCAGCGTGTCCATGGGCTGCCAGAAGCCGTGATGCTCGTAGGCCATGAGTTCGCCGTCTTCGGCCAGCTGCATCAGGGGCTGCTGCTCCCACACCACGTCGTCGCCGCCCTTCACGTACTTCAGCACTTTGGGCGACAGCACGAAGAAGCCGCCGTTGATCATGGCGCCGTCGCCCTTGGGCTTTTCCTTGAAGCTCATCACCTGGCCTTCTTTCATGTCCAGCGCGCCGAAGCGGCCGGGCGGGAAGGTGGCGGTCAGCGTGGCCTGCTTGCCGTGCTTGCGGTGGAAGGCAATGGAGGCGGTGATGTCGATGTCGCCCACGCCGTCGCCGTAGGTGAAGCAGAAGGCCTCTTCGTCCTTCACGTAGTCGGCCACGCGGTTCAGGCGGCCACCGGTCATCGAGGTGTCGCCGGTGTCCACCAGCGTCACCGTCCAGGGCTCGGCGCGCTTGTGGTGCACGTGCATCTGGTTCGACTTCATGTCGAAGGTCACGTCGGACATGTGCAGGAAGTAGTTGGCAAAGTACTCCTTGATCACGTAGCCCTTGTAGCCACAGCAGATCACGAAGTCGTTGATGCCGTGGTGCGCGTACATCTTCAGGATGTGCCACAGGATGGGCCTGCCGCCGATCTCCACCATGGGCTTGGGACGGGTGGAGGTTTCTTCGCTCAACCGGGTGCCAAGGCCACCAGCCAGGATTACAGCTTTCATGGGATCGAATCGATTCAGGAGGTTGAAGAACAGACGAAGGCGTCGGAAAGGAACTGGCGCTCGGGCAGACCGGCGGCGGCCAGGGCCGTCCTGGCGCTGTGGATCATGGCGTCGGAGCCGCAGGCATACACCGTCACTTGGTCCAGCGCGGGGCTGCGGCCCAGGTAGATGTCATGCACGTAGCCCAGCGCGCCGGCCCACTCGGGCACCTGGCGCGACAGCACGGGCGTGAAGGTGAGCGGCAGGCCGGGCGCGGCCACGTCGAAGTAGATGTCCTGCGTGCGGCGGCCACCCCACAGCACGTGCACCGAGCGGGGCAGTTGCTCGGGCGGCAGCTCGCTCATGCTCTCCAGCATGGCCTTGACCGGCGCAATGCCGGTGCCGGTGGCCAAAAACACCAGGTCGCGGCCGGCAGTCTTGCGCAGGAAGAAGGTGCCCAGCGGCCCATGCAGGCGCAGCAGGTCGTTGGGCTTGGCCTGTTCGAACCAGTAGCGGCTCATCACGCCGCCTTCGACGGCGCGGACGTGGATCTCCAGCTTCTTGGTGCCGCGGTCGGCGGCGGCCAGCGAATAGCTGCGGCGCACGCCGCCAGGGCCGATCACGTCCACATACTGGCCGGCCAGGAACTTGAAGTCGGCGGTGGGCGGCAAGCGCAGCTCGATCTTGACGACGTCGTCCACCAGGCGCTGGATGGTGTCGATGCGGCAGGGCACCGTTTTCTGGGCGGGCAGTTGCACGCCTTCCAGGTCTTCGACGTCGAGCACCACGTCGGTGGTGGGCGTGCGAACGCAACCGAGGATCCAGCCGGCGGCCTTTTCGTCGTCGCTTAAGCCGGTTTCTTCGTGAAGGGCGCGGCTCTCGCCGGACAGCAGGCGGCACTTGCAGGTGCTGCAGCGGCCGGTCTTGCAGCTGTAGGGCAGGTTGACGCCGGCGGCGGCAGCGGCATCGACAAGGGTGCTTCCCTCCTCGGCCGCAAAGGTCTTGCCGCTGGGCAGGCTGACGCTGAAGGTGGTCATTGTTGGGTGGGACCTCCGAATCCTGTGACTGGCTTGCTGCGCGCGCCTTCGCCCTCTTCCGCCAGCAATACGGCAAGTTCCGATTCGAGGGCGGCGTATTCCTGCTTTTTTCTGTTGATGTAGTTGCGCGTGAGCATCAGCCGGTGATGGAGGCCAGTCGGCGTGAGGATGTAGGCCGTCTTGTTCACCTTTTCGGTGGACTGCATGAAGCGGTCGATCTTGACCCAGCCTTTCTCGATCAGGGCGCGCAGCACGTAATTGGTACGGCCCAGGCTCAAGCCGACGGCCTGCGCCAGTTCGCGCTGGCTGTATTCGGGATGTTGCTGCACTGCACGCAGCAGCCTAAAGCTGGCTTGTTCCTCGGGGGTCATGTGTTCAGTCGTGAACGCGTTGCTGAAACAAATACGCACAATTTGCCAGGCACGGCCATTTGGCCTGCCTGGCGAATTCAGGCGTCAGTCTTTCAGTAAGACCCCTTGTGGCTGATGAAGACCTTGACGGTCTTGAACAGCAGGCCCACGTCGCCCCAGAAGCTGCGGTTGTGGACGTACTGGGTGTCCAGCGCCACACGCTCGCTGTAGCTCAGGTCCGACCGGCCCCCCACCTGCCAGGGGCCGGTGATGCCGGGGCGCACGCTGCCGTACACCGGCGCATACAGGCCGTAGTACTGCTCCAGTTCCTTGCGGACCACGGGGCGCGGGCCCACCAGGCTCATGTCGCCCACCAGCACGTTCCAGAACTGGGGCAGTTCGTCCAGGCTGGTCTTGCGGATGAAGCGGCCGAAGCGGGTGATGCGCGGGTCGTTCTTGAGCTTGAAGGTGGCGTCCCACTCGGCGCGGGCGGCGGGGTCGGTCTCCAGCAGGTGGCGCAGCACCTCTTCGGAGTTGGTGACCATGGAGCGGAACTTGAGGCACTTGAACTCGCGCCCGCCGCGGCCCATGCGGCCGTGCCGGTAGATGGCGGGCCCGCCGGTGGTAAGGAGCACCATCGCCCAGATGGCCATGAACAGCCAGCCCAACAGCACGAAGAAGGTCAGCGCACCCACGATGTCCATGGCCCGCTTGAAGAAGCGGGAGGCGGCACCCTGGGTCGGGACGGCAACCGACTGGCTGAACGTCGTTCCGGTCCGCATGCTCATCTCGTTGTACGAAGGCTTCATTGTTGGGCTTTTTTAAAAATTGTTAACTTGCTACGGCGGCAAGTGGCCTGACCCTGGGCGTTTACCCGTAGATCATACGTGACGAAGTTAACGGTTACTGAACTGTCCTTTGGGGGCAACGCTGCCTTGACGCAGTGCAGCATTTGAGGCTGGGGCGGCGGGTCGCGGGTGTCCTGGCGCGCCGGTGCGGCCGGGCAGACGGCCGATAATCGCCGGCTCCCCTCGATCCACAACGACACGTTCCATGTCCACGATCTCCAAGTCCGACCTCGTCGAGTCCATCGCCGCGGCGCTGCAGTACATCAGCTACTACCACCCCGCCGACTACATCGCCCATCTGGCCAAGGCCTACGAGCGGGAGCAGAGCCCGGCCGCCAAGGACGCCATGGCCCAGATCCTCACCAACAGCAAGATGAGCGCCACCGGCCACCGGCCGATCTGCCAGGACACGGGCATCGTCAACGTCTTCCTCAAGGTGGGCATGGACGTGCGCTGGGAAGGCTTCGGCACCGGCAGCCTGGAAGACGCCGTCAACGAGGGCGTGCGCCAGGGCTACAACCACCCCGACAACATGCTGCGCGCCTCGGTGGTGGCCGACCCGCAGTTCGCCCGCAAGAACACCAAGGACAACACGCCCGCGGTGATCTTCACGGAGCTCGTGCCCGGCAACACCATCGACGTGACGGTGGCGGCCAAGGGCGGCGGCAGCGAGAACAAGAGCAAGATGGTCATGCTGAACCCGGGCGACAGCGTGGTCGACTGGGTGCTCAAGACGGTGCCGACCATGGGCGCCGGCTGGTGCCCGCCGGGCATGCTGGGCATCGGCATTGGCGGCACGGCCGAAAAGGCGGTGCTGATGGCCAAGGAGAGCCTGATGGACAGCCTGGACATGCACGAGCTGCAGGCCAAGTCCTCCCGCGGCGAGGCGCTGACGCAGGTCGAGACGCTGCGCCTGGAGCTGTACGAAAAGGTCAACGCCCTGGGCATCGGCGCGCAGGGCCTGGGCGGCCTGAGCACGGTGCTGGACGTCAAGATCAAGATGTACCCCACGCACGCGGCCAGCAAGCCGGTGGCGATGATCCCCAACTGCGCGGCCACGCGCCATGCGCACTTCGTGCTCGATGGTTCCGGCCCCTCGTTCATCGAGGCGCCCTCGCTCGACCTGTGGCCCAAGATCGACTGGGCGCCCGACTACAACAAGAGCAAGCGGGTCGACCTGAACACGCTCACGCCCGAGGTCGTCGCCAGCTGGAAGCCGGGCGACACGCTGCTGCTCAACGGCAAGATGCTGACCGGCCGCGATGCCGCGCACAAGCGCATCCAGGACATGCTGGCCAAGGGCGAGCCGCTGCCCGTGGACTTCACCAACCGCGTCATCTACTACGTGGGCCCGGTCGATCCGGTGGGTGACGAGGCCGTGGGCCCCGCCGGTCCCACCACCGCCACCCGCATGGACGGTTTCACCGACATGATGCTGGCCAAGACGGGCCTGATCGCCATGATCGGCAAGGCCGAGCGCGGCCCGGTCGCCATCGAGGCCATCAAGAAGCACAAGAGCGCCTACCTGATGGCCGTGGGCGGCGCGGCCTACCTGGTGAGCAAGGCCATCAAGCAGGCCAAGGTGGTGGGCTTCGCCGACCTGGGCATGGAAGCCATCTACGAATTCGACGTGGTCGACATGCCCGTGACGGTGGCCGTGGACGCCGGCGGCACCAGCGCGCACATCACCGGCCCGGCCGAATGGAGCCAGCGCATCGCCACGGGCGAGTTCAAGGGCATCGAGCTGGCTTCGGCCTGAGCCGGGGGCCGGGCGATGGGGCAGGCCACACACGCGGGCACGGCGCCGATCGGCGTGTTCGACAGCGGCATCGGCGGGCTGAGCGTCCTGGCCGCCCTGCGCGCGCGCCTGCCGCGCGAGCGCTTCGTCTACTACGCCGACACGGCCCACGCGCCCTACGGCGAGCGCGGCGACGCCTTCGTGGCCGCCCGCACGCGCGAGGTGGCCGGGCTGCTGGTGCGGGAGCATGGCGTCAAGGCGCTGGTGGTGGCCTGCAACACGGCCACCGCCGCGGCCATCCACCTGCTGCGCGAGGCCTGGCCCGCGCTGCCCGTCGTGGGGGTGGAGCCGGCCCTCAAGCCGGCCCTGGCGCTCAGCCGCACCGGCCATGTCGCCGTGCTGGCCACGCGCGGCACGCTGGCCAGCGGCAAGTTCGGCCAACTGGCCGAGCGGCTGACCGGCGGCGCCGGACTTCCGCCGCACATTCGCCCCGTGCCCTGCGACGGGCTGGCCGACGCCATCGAGCAGGACGACCTGCCCCGGGTGCGCGAGTTGTGCGCCCGCTACCTGCAGGCGGCCGGGCCCCTGGGCAGCGGCCCCGAGCAGGCCGACGTGGTGGTGCTGGGCTGCACGCACTATCCCTTCGTGCTGCCGGTGCTGCGTGGCCTGGCGCCGGCCGGGGTGCGCTTTGTCGAGACCGGCGAGCCCGTGGCCCGGCAGACCGAGCGCCTGCTGGGCGATGCCGGACGGCTGGCCAGCGAGGGGCACGGCGGCGACCCCGTGCTGCTGGCCAGTGGCTCCCTGCGCAATCTGCAATGGGCAGCGCAGCGCCTGGCCGCCGTCGATGGTGCCCACTGAACCATGCAGGTGCATTCGCGCGCCATAGTGGCCAAGCAGTGGGACAAATTGGTGCATCGCGGCTGGCGTCTGTGGATCGGTGGTGTTCTGCTGGGATTGGCCAACACGGCGTTGGCGGCATGCGACAGTGGATTGGCAGAGCGGATGCAAGCCGCTTTGCAGCCGCGCAGGGTGCTCGATCACGACCTAGCGGCGTGTAAGACATGGCCGACAGTGATCGGTAGAAATGTGGTTGTGCTGCCGCTGCAACATGCGGTAAGCGACCGGGGCGCACGTTCTCTTGACGTGGAGCTGCTGGTGGTGCAGCGCCCGGACAACGGCAACACCGAGCGCGACAAGGTCGTCGCCCGGCTGTTCCTGCCCGAGTTGCTGGTGGAAGACGCCGACCTGCGCATCCAGGATGTGCAGCTCGACACCGGGCGCTACCTGCTGGCGAATGGCGAGCGGGCCTTCGGCCTGCGCGTGAGCTACCAGCGGCAGGACCCGGCGAGGCCCTATGCCGCCGAGACGCTGCGCCTCTTCGTGCTCGACCGCAAGAACACGCTGCGCCCGGCCATGGACGAACTGGTGATGCGCCGCGACAGCGGCGAGTGGGACCTGGCCTGCCAGGGCCGCTTCGAGGAGCTGCGCACGCAGCTGACGCCGCAACCCGTGCCGCGAAACGGCAGCGGCTGGGCCGGCCTGGAGGTGCGCCGCAGCCTGGTGGTGCGCCACCGCGCGCCCGACGAGAGCGGCCAGTGCAGCGAGCATGCGGGCGCGCCGCGCTATACCACGGTCACACTGCAGGCGCATGACGGGCGCTACGCGATTCCGCCGGCGCTGCGGGGGCCCTGAGGGGCTTGCGCCGCAAGGAGCAGCATGCGCCCTCGGCGCGGAGGTTTTCACAGCATGCCAGCGCAGAGCCTGGCTGTTGCATGCACGTGCAGAGCCTGGCTGTTGCGTACCAGCGCAGAGCCTGGCTGTTGCTCCCTCTCCCCTCGCGGGAGAGGGCTGGGGAGAGGGGGGTGCCCACACCACCATCCAAGCAAAAGCCGTCGACCCCTCTCCCAGCCTCTCCCGCAAGGGGAGAGGAGCAAAACCGGTCACGCCAGCATAGAGAACAGGCGTCACGCCAGCGTAGAGAGCAGGCGCCGAGCCTGCAGAACTGGCGTCGAGCCCGCGTCGGACGGACAAGCATCCCACCTCGTCCAGAAACGACGATGCCCGCCGATTGGCGGGCATCCATCAACGGCGCGGGCAGCGCTCGGCAGTTTCAGTGCAGATGCCGCGGCCGGCGGCCACCGCCGTGGCCGCCCGCGCCGGGCCCGCCGCTGCTGCCGCCGCCACGCGGGGGGCGGCCGATTTCGAGGGAGTTGACCAGCGCGTCGAAGCGGTCGCTGAAGAGCTTGTCGATCTCGCCCACCACGCCGCCGAGCTCGGCGCCGTCGAAGTGGCGCTCCATCAGGTGCACCACGTCTTCGACCAGCAGGTCGCGCTGCACCTGCATGATGGCCGCGGGGTTGGGCCCGACGAACAGCATCACGAAGTCGTCGCGCGAATCGGCTTCGGGGTCGCCGTCTTCCTCTTCGTCGAACTCGGTGTCGTAGAAGCTGACCTCGATGGCCGCGCCCTGCTCGGTCAGGTCGTTCAGGGCCATGCACATCTCGTCGAGCGCCTGGCGGAAGTCCTCGTCGCCGGTGATCGTCCAGCAGACCTGCAGCATGCGGTCCTTGGCGTCGAAACGGATACCCGGCTCTTCTTCGTAGGTGCTGGTGGCGCCGTCGGCCAGCGACTTGGCGCCGGCATAGGTCCACAGGGGCTTGAGCGCTTCCTGGATCTGCGCGTAGGTGACATCCGGCCGCAGCGGAACGTCGCCGTGCACATGGATTTCGAATGGAGCGTTGTAGCGAGGCATGAGCAGCTCCCTGTTCTAGGTGACGGTGGTGCCCGGAACCGGGGTCGAACCGGTATGCCGTCCTTCAACGGCGACGGATTTTAAGTCCGCTGTGTCTACCAATTTCACCATCCGGGCGGCTTGGGCGGACGATAGCAGGAGCGAGCGTCGAGGGGAGTATGGGGTGGAGGCGCGATCCGGAGTCGAACCGGACTGACCGGATTTGCAATCCGGGGCATAACCGCTTTGCTATCGCGCCGCTGGGAGACCTTCGGTGCGGGCCGGGCGGCAAGCGCTGGCTGCATTTCCGAAGAGCCTCGCAGTATATAGCGGATTTCGGCGATTTCAGCCGCCCGACGAACCGCTGCCGCCGGCCTGCTCCAGCAGGGCCACCAGTTCGGGCACCAGGCGCTGCACGCCGCCCTGCTCCACCGCGCCGGCATAGGTGCCGTACACCGCGTCGGCGATGCGCTGGGCGGCGTCGAAGCCCTGGGCCATCTGGGTGTAGTAGCCCAGGTCCTTCTGCGCGTTGGACATGGCGAAGCGCAGGCCGCTGGCGTCGTCGCTCAGGATGGCGGGCTTGAGCCGCTCCAGCGCCACGCCGCCGCCGCCGCCCTTGGCGAGCACGTCCACGAACACGTCGGCGGCAACGCCGGCGCGGCGGGCGCAGGCCGCGGCCTCGGCGATGAGCGCCACGGTACCCAGCGACACGTAGTTGTGCAGCAGCTTCATGCCGTGGCCGGCGCCGATGCCGCCTGCATGGGTGATGTTCTCGGCAAAGCAGGCCAGCAGCGGCCGGCATTCGGCGAACAGCGCGGCGTCGCCCCCCACCAGCAGGTTGAGGCGGCCTTCGGCGGCCTCCTTGGGCGTGCGCGTCATCGGCGCGTCGAGAAAGCGGCCGCCGGCCTGCTGGACGGCGCGGGCCATGCGCAGCGTGGAATCGGGGATGGAGGTGGAGCAGTCGATGACGATGGTGCCCGGCCGCAGGGCCGTGAGCATGCCCTGCTCGCCCATGAGCACGGCCTCGACCTGGGGCGAGCCGGTGACGCAGAGGATGACGACGTCGGCCTCGGCGGCCAGGGCAGCCGGCGTGGCGGCCGTGCGGGCGCCGGCGGCCAGCAGAGCGTCGAGCGGTTGGTTGCCGGGATGCTCCAGCACGGTGAGTGCGTGGCCGTGCTTGACCAGGTTGGTGGCGATGCCGTGGCCCATGAGGCCGATGCCGATCATGCCGAGGCGCAGTGACGTCATTCGAAATGTCTCCGGAAGAAAAGCGGTGCGGTGGACGGGTGGCGCGGGCAAGGGAGCCGACGCGCAGGCAGCCCGCCATTGTGCAAGCTGAGGCGGCGACGGGGGGTGGCAGGGCCGGATGGGCGGGCGCGCGGCCTGGCTGCGGCTGATGGGCTCCTACAAGGCCGGCGCGCCCGCGCCGACCGCGCCCGCGCACGCAGGCCGACCGGTGCCACCCCCGAGGACCGACCGCCGGGCGGCGTCGTCCCGCCTAATCTTGCCGGCGATGACGGATTTCTCCACGCCCTTTTCCGCCACCCTGGCGCAGCAACCCGCGGGGGTGCTGGACGCGCTGGCCGAAGAAGCCGGCGGCGCGCTGGCGCTGAGGCATCTGGTGGCGGCCGGCATCGATCAACTGCCGCTGCCGGGCCACGGCAGCACCTTGCTGCGCTGGCAGTGGCTGGCGGCGGTGGCGGCGGTGGATCTCAACCTGGCCAAGCTCTACGAAGGCCACACGGACGCCCTGGCGATCCTCGACGAGCTCCACGGTCCCGCGCCCGCCGAAGGCAGCCTGTGGGGCACCTGGTGCGCGGAGCCGCCGTCCGCGCGGCTGCGCTTCGAGCGCACCGGCGGCGATGCCTTGCGCCTGCATGGCCCCAAAGCTTGGTGCTCGGGCGCGACGCACGTCACACATGCCGTCGTGAGCGGCTGGTACGACGATGGCCAGCCGGGCCTGGCGGTGGTGACGCTTCATGCGCCGGGCGTCACCATCAGCAACCGCCACTGGCATGCCGTCGGCATGGGCCCCTCGGACACCGGCCAGGTCGATTTCGACGCCACCCCGGCGCTGGCGCTCGGCCAGCCGGGCGATTACGTGGCACGCGCCGGCTTCTGGCACGGCGGTGCGGGCATCGCGGCCTGCTGGTGGGGCGGCGCCTCAGCCATCGCGCGGGCCATGCGCCGACGTTTCGCGGCAGGCAAGCCCGACGCCCACCAGCTCGCGCACCTGGGCGCGGCCGAATCGCTGCTGTGCGCCTGCGCCTCGCTGCTGCGCGAATGCGCGTCCTGGATCGACACCCATCCCACCGCCAATGCCCAGGCCACCGCCCTGCGCGCGCGCCTGGTGGTCGAGCATGCGGTGGGCGAGATCGTGCAGCACGCAGGGCGTGCCCTCGGCGCCGGCCCGCTGTGCGCCGATGCCCATTTCGCGCGGCTGATGGCGGACCTGCCGGTCTTCGTGCGGCAGAGCCACGCCGAGCGCGACCAGGCCGAGCTCGGCCGCCTGGCGCTGGCCCACGGCACGACGGCGCCGGCCGCCTTCGGCGGATGGTGCGCGCTGTGACGGCGGCGGCGCTGCGCAGCCCCTCTTCCGCGGACGACGCGGCATCGCGCCACATCGACGCCAGCGACGGCACGCCGGAATGGCGCTGGGCGCAATGCCGCAGGCTTCAGGCCTTGCCCGAGATGGCGGCAGGGGCCCTGGTGCCCGAAGGTGGCCGCGTCGTCGTCGTGGCGCCGCATCCGGACGACGAGATCCTGGCGGCCGGGGGCCTGCTGTCGCTGGCCGCGGCTCTGGGTCGGCCAGCCATGCTGGTGGCGGTGACGGACGGCACCGCCAGTCATCCCGGCTCCACGCGGTGGCCCGCCGCACGCTTGCAAGCCGAGCGGCCGCAGGAAAGCCTCGCTGCGCTGACCGCGCTCGGCGTGCAGCCGCAGGCACTCATCCGCCTCGGCCTGCCCGACGGCGGCCTGCGCGAGGCCGAGGACGACCTGGCGCGCCAGCTTCAGCCGCTGCTGTACCCGAGCGATGTGGTGCTGACCACCTGGCGGCTGGATGGCCATCCCGACCATGAAGCCACTGGCCGGGCCACCGTGCAGGCCGCGGCCGCGGCAGGCGCCCGCTGGCTGGAGGCCGCCGTCTGGGCCTGGCACTGGGCGCAGCCCGGCGACGAACGCCTGCCCTGGAATCGCGCCTTTCGCCTGCCGTTGCCTGCGGCGGTCGTCCAGCGCAAGCAGGCCGCCATGGCCGCTTTCGCCAGCCAGATTCAGCCCGACCCCAGCACCGGTGCTGCGCCGGTGCTGCGCCAGAGCACCCTGGCCCGCGCCGGGCGGCCCTTCGAGGTCTTCTTCGATGCTGCGCCGTGACACGCCGCGCCATGCCCGCCCAACCTTGCCAAAGCCCCTCGCCCATGAACACGTCGACCGCCGCGACCGCCGATGAGCCCCCCGAACCTGGCCAGCAGCGCGCCTACTTCGACGCCATCTATGCCGAGCAGGACGACCCCTACGGCGTGCGCACCCGCTGGTACGAGCGCCGCAAGCGCGAGCTGCTGCTCGCCGCCCTGCCCCGTCCCCGCTTCCGCCGCGCCTATGAACCTGGCTGCGGCGCGGCGGCGCTGAGCCTGTCGTTGGCCGAGCGCTGCGACGAGCTCTGGTGCAGCGACTTCCATCCCCGCGCGGTCGCGACCGCCACGTTGCTCCTGGCGCACCTGCCCCACGTGCGCGTCGAACAGCGCAGCCTGCCGCAAGAGTGGCCGCACGAGGGCCGGTTCGACCTCGTGGTACTCAGCGAGGTCAGCTACTTCCTCACGCCCGACGACGTGCACGCCATGGCCGAACGCTGCAACGCCTCGCTCACCGCCGACGGCGTGCTGGTCGCCTGCGACTGGCGGCCCGACTTCGCGGGCCGCCGCTGCCCCACGGACGAGGTCCACCGCCTGCTCGATGGCCTCGGCCTGCACCGGCTGCTGCGGCACGAGGAGGACGACTTCCTGCTGCAGGTCTGGCAGCGTTCGCCGCGCTCGGTGGCGCAGGCGGAGGGCATCCGGTGATCGGCGTCGCCATTCCGGCCCACGACGAGCAGGCCCACATTGCCGCCGCGCTGGCGGCCGTGCAGGCGGCCTCGCAGCATCCGGCACTGGCCGGCGAGGCCGTGCGCGTGGTGGTGGTGCTGGACGACTGCACCGACGCCACGGCCCGCCTGGCGCGCGAAGCTGGTGCCTGGACGCTGCCCATCGCCGCCCGCAACGTGGGCAGTGCGCGCGCCGCCGGCGCCGACTGGCTGCTCGCGGCCGGCGCGCGCTGGCTGGCCTTCACCGATGCCGACACGCGCGTGGACGAACGCTGGCTGGCCGAGCAGCTGGCCCTGGCGGCCGACGCGGTCTGCGGCAGCGTGGCGGTGGACGACTGGTCGGTGCATGGCGTGCTGGCCGATGCGCTCCAGGCGCACTTCGCCAGCCACTACACCGATGCGGACGGGCACCGGCACATCCACGGCGCCAACCTGGGCGTGAGCGCAGCGGCCTATCGCCAGGCGGGCGGCTTCGCGCCCCTGGCGTGCGGGGAGGACGTGGCGCTGGTGGACGCGCTGGAGCGCGGCGGCGCCCGCATCGCCTGGAGCGCCCGGCCCCGCGTGTGGACCAGCGCCCGCACGCAGGCCCGTGCGCGCGGCGGCTTCGGCGACACGCTGCTCGCCATGCGCGGCGGCCTGTGCGCCGAGACCGTCGGGGCCGAGCCCATTTTGGTGGGCATCGCCCCAGAGGGCGCGACGGCCGCCGGCGCGATGGGTCAGTACGCCACGGTCCGTTCGGGCTGAGCCTGTCGAAGCCGGGGCGTAGCCTTCCAATCAGCGCGCGTTCTCGCGCCGCTCCCGGGCCCGGCGCTGCTGGCGCGTCTCGGTGGCGCGGCGGGCGATCTCTTCCTTCTCCCGCTTGCGCAGACGCCATTTGGCGGTGAGCTTGCGGCCCAGCCAGAAGCTCAGGACGCCGGTGCCGGCGCCCAGCAGCAGGCCCAGGGTGCTGAAGTCGATGCCGCCCATCACAGGATCCTTTGCACCCAGTCGGGCGTGAAGGTGAACGAGCCCGGCTTGCCCTTGCGCCCGCGCGTGCCGCCCGCGTTGTTGAGCGTGCGGATGTCCAGCTGCTCGTCGCGCCGCTTGCCGCGGAAGTCGCCTTCGATGCGGATGCTGCGCGTGTACGCCGCTGCACCCGCGAGCCGCGCCTTGGGCGCCAGGTCCATCAGCGTGAGGCCGCGCCCGCCCTTCGGCAGCAGCTTGAGTTCGCCGATGTCGAAGGTGAGGATCTGCCGGTCGCTCGCCACGCAGCACACGTGCGTCGCGGCAGGCATCGGCTCGGTGCCCGCCGCGCCGCCCGCCAGGCTGGGGCGGCAGAGCTGGTCGCCCTCGGCCACGTCCATGAAGGCCTTGCCGCTGCGGTGGCGCGACATCATGTGCTCGATGGCGGCGATGAAGCCGAAGCCACCGGTGCTCGACAGCAGCAGCTGCGCCGCCGGGGGGCCGGCGAAGAAATGCGACACCTGCGTGCCGGCCTCCAGCTCGATCATGGTGGTGACGGGCTGGCCGTCGCCGCGGCCGCCCGGCAGGCCGGCCACGGGCACCGTGTAGACCCGCACCGAGCCGCCCTTGGCGGTGCCGAAGACCAGCAGCGTGTCGACCGTGCGGCATTCGAAGGCACCGTACAGGCTGTCGCCGGCCTTGAAGGCATAGTCGGCCTTCTCCGGGTTCCAGCCCTTCTGCGTGCGCACCCAGCCCTTCTGCGACACGATCACCGTCACGGGCTCATCGAGCACCTTGACCTCGGCCACGGCGCGCTTGTCGGCCTGGATCAGCGTGCGGCGCGGGTCCTCGAAGGTCTTGGCGTCGTGCTCGATCTCCTTGACCAGCAGGCGGCGCAGCGCGGCCGGGCTGCCGAGGATTTCTTCCAGCTTCTTCTGCTCGTCGCGCAGCTTGGCCAGTTCCTGCTCGATCTTGATGGCTTCCAGCCGGGCCAGCTGGCGCAGGCGGATTTCGAGGATGTCCTCGGCCTGCCGGTCGCTCAGGTTGAAGCGGGCAATCAGCGCGGCCTTCGGGTCCTCGGCGGCGCGGATGATGGCGATCACCTCGTCGATGTTGAGCAGCACCAGCTGCCGGCCTTCGAGGATGTGGATGCGGTCCAGCACCTTGTCGAGCCGGAAGCGCGAGCGGCGCTCCACGGTGCGGGCGCGGAAGGCGATCCACTCTTCCAGCATCTGGCGCAGCGACTTCTGCGTCGGCTTGCCGTCCAGGCCCACCTGCGTGAGGTTGATGGGCGCCGAGGTCTCCAGCGAGGTCTGCGCCAGCAGCGTGGCGATGAATTCCTCCTGCGGAATGCGCGAGGTCTTGGGCTCGAAGACCAGGCGCACCGGCGCGTCCTTGCTCGACTCGTCGCGCACGGCGTCCAGCACCGCCAGCAGCGCGGCCTTGACCTGCTGCTGCTCGGTGGTGAGCGCCTTCTTGCCGGCCTTGACCTTGGGGTTGGTCAGCTCCTCGATCTCTTCGAGCACCTTCTGGTTGCTCACGCCCGGCGGCAATTCGGTGACCACCACCTGCCACTGGCCGCGGGCCAGCTCCTCGATCTTCCACCGGGCGCGCACCTTGAGCGAGCCGCGGCCGGTGCGGTAGGCGTCGGCGATGTCGGCGGCGCTGCTGATGATCTGCGCGCCGCCGGGGTAGTCGGGGCCGGGGATGAGGGCAAACAGCTCTTCGTCGCTGAGCTGGCCACCGGCCTTGATCAGGGCCACGCAGGCGTCGGCCACTTCGCGGAGGTTGTGGCTCGGAATCTCGGTAGCCAGGCCCACGGCGATGCCGCTGGCGCCGTTGAGCAGCACGAAGGGCAGGCGCGCCGGCAGCTGGCGCGGCTCGTCGGTGGAGCCGTCGTAGTTGGGCACGAAGTCCACCGTGCCCTCGTCGATCTCGTCGAGCAGCAGCGAGGTGATGCGGGCGAGGCGCGCCTCGGTGTAGCGCATGGCCGCGGCGCCGTCGCCGTCGCGGCTGCCGAAGTTGCCCTGGCCGTCGATCAGCGGATAGCGCTGGGCGAAGTCCTGCGCCATGCGCACCAGCGCGTCGTAGGCGGCCTGGTCGCCGTGCGGATGGAAGCGGCCGAGCACGTCGCCCACCACGCGCGCGCTCTTGACCGGCTTGGCGCCCACGGTGCCGTTGGTGCCGCCGAAGCCCAGGCCCATGCGCGACATCGAGTACAGGATGCGCCGTTGCACCGGCTTCTGGCCGTCGCACACGTCGGGCAGCGCGCGGCCCTTGACGACGCTGAGGGCGTATTCGAGGTAGGCGGTCTGGGCGTAGTCGGCCAGGGTCAGGCTGTTCGGGTCCTCGGGCTCGGCCAGGGCCTGGGGGGCTAGGGTGTCGTCGTCCATCGTCGTGCGGAAAGTCGGGTTCTGGCAGGCGGACGCATCGGGCGGTCCGCCGGTCTTTGAGGGCGGGCTTATTCGGCGCCGGCGTCGCGCTCGGCGGCGGGCGGCGCGATCTCCATGCGCACGCGGGTGGCGGGCTTGCCGCCGCGGCTCGCGCTGGCCGTGAGCATGCGCGAGACGGCCGAAGGCTTGAGGTGTGCATAGAGCTGCATCACCGTCTTCACGTAGTTCTGCGTTTCGCGGTAGTCGGGAATGCGCCGGCCGGCGCGCTGCACCGCGCCCTCGCCCGCGTTGTAGGCAGCCAGAGCCAGTTCGACGCTGCCTTCGAACATCTTGAGCAGGTCGCTGAAATAGCGGCTGCCGGCAGCGATGTTGATGCGCGGGTCGGTGAGCTTGTGGGCCACCGTCTGCCTGGCGTCGGCGCGCACGCCGTAGCGCTCGGCGGTGGCGGGCATCAGCTGCATCAGGCCGACGGCGCCCTTGGGCGAGACGGCATCGATGTCGAAGCCGGATTCGGCCGCCATGAGGGCGTGCAGCAGCGATTCATCCAGGCCATGCCTGCGGGCGGCCTCGCGCAGCGCCGTCTGCGCGGCCGGCGACAGCGGCGGCCGCTCGACCAGCGCCAGCAGGCCCTTGCGCGGCGGCTCGGCGCCGGCCACGGCGGGCGGCAGCGGCCTGCGGCGGTCGATGGGGTTCCAGCGGCTGTTGATGACCTCGCCGTCGCGCACGATCAGCTCGAAGCGCTCGTCCTCGCGGCGGTCGGAGAAATGCGGGCGGCCCTGTTCGTCCAGGTAGCCATACACCGTGCGGCCGGCGGCGGCGCCGGTGCGACCGGTCAGCAGCTGCTGCAGCGCCTGCGCCGCCTCGGCCGGCACGGCGTCGTCGGCACCGAACTTGCCGGCGGTGTCGTCGCGCAGCACCAGCTGGTAGCGGGCGTCGAGCTTTTCGGCGGAAAAGTGGGCGACGCCGCGCTCATCGGTGTAGCCGTAGAGCGCCGCCTGCGCGGAGACGGCGGCCAAGCACAGGGCGCCAGCGACGGCACCCAGCGCCAGCTTCCGCCCCCTCCCCCTCTGGGGGAGGGCTGGGGTGGGGGCCAGCACCGGACGGTGCGTCCTATCGCCACTCGCATGCTCGGCAACGTCGGCACCAAAGCCGACGCTGCACCCCATCGAACGCCCGCGGCCCCTCACCCCACCTCTCCCCAAAGGGGAGAGGAGCAAAGGCAACACCGCGGCCAGGAACGACGCGCTCATACGTCGATCTCGACGTCGTCCGCCCGCAGTTCCATCAGCTCGCGGCGCGCGGCGGCCTCGCCCTTGCCCATGATCTTGGTGATCTCGCCCTGCGTGCGACTGAAGTCCAGCCGGCCCAGGCGCACCTGCAGCAGGCGGCGGGTGTCGGGGTTGAGCGTGGTTTCCCACAGCTGCTCGGCGCTCATCTCGCCCAGGCCCTTGAAGCGGCTGATGCTCCATTTGCCTTCGGCCACGCCGTCCTTGCGCAGCTTGTCGAGGATGGCCGTCAGTTCGGCCTCGTCCAGCGCGTAGAACTTGGCGGCCGGCTTCTTGCCGCGGGCCGGCGCGTCGACGCGGAACAGCGGCGGCCGCGCCACGTACACGTGACCGGCATCGATCAGCTTGGGGAAGTGGCGGAAGAACAGCGTGAGCAGCAGCACCTGGATGTGCGAACCGTCCACGTCCGCATCGGACAGGATGCAAACCTTGCCGTAGCGCAGGCCCGACAGGTCGGGCGTGTCGGCCGGCCCGTGCGGATCGACGCCGATGGCGACCGAGATGTCGTGGATCTCGGTGTTGGCGAACAAGCGGTCGCGCTCGACTTCCCAGGTGTTGAGCACCTTGCCGCGCAAGGGCAGGATGGCCTGGCATTCCTTGTCGCGGCCCATCTTGGCGCTGCCGCCGGCGGAGTCGCCCTCGACCAGGAAGAGTTCGTTGTGGCCGATGTCGCGGCTCTCGCAGTCGGTGAGCTTGCCGGGCAGCACGGCCACGCCGGAGCCCTTGCGCTTTTCCACCTTCTGGCCGGCGCGCTGGCGGGTCTGCGCGGCCTTGATGGCGAGTTCGGCCAGCTTCTTGCCGTAGTCGACGTGCTGGTTGAGCCACAGCTCCAGCGCCGGCCGCACGAAGCTGGAGACCAGCCGCACCGCATCGCGCGAGTTGAGCCGCTCCTTGATCTGGCCCTGGAACTGCGGATCGAGCACCTTGGCGGACAGCACGTAGCTGGCGCGGGCGAACACGTCCTCGGGCAGCAGCTTGACGCCCTTGGGCAGCAGCGAATGCAGCTCGATGAAGCTCTTGACGGCGTTGAACAGGCCGTCGCGCAGGCCGCTCTCGTGCGTGCCTCCGGCGCTGGTAGGGATCAGGTTGACGTAGCTCTCGCGCACCGGCTGGCCTTCCTCGGTGAAGGCCACGCACCATTCGGCGCCCTCGCCCTCGGCGAAGGTTTCGGTGTTCTTGTCGGCATGGCCGGCACCCTCGAAGAGCGGGATCACCGGGTCGGCGGTGAGCGTCTGCATGAGGTAGTCGCGCAGGCCGCCCTTGTAGAGCCACTGCTGCGTCTCGCCGCTCTTCTCCACCGTCAGGCTCACGGCCACGCCGGGCATCAGCACGGCCTTGCTGCGCAGCAGGTGCGTCAGCTCGCCCATGGGGAAGGCGGCGGATTCGAAATACTTGGCGTCTGGCCAGGCGCGGACGGTGGTGCCCTGCCTGCGGTCGCCGCCGGCCTGGGGGCGCAGCTGCAGCGGCTCGATCACGTCGCCGGCGCTGAAGACGAGGCGCGCCACCTGGCCCTCGCGGTGCGACACCACCTCGAGCCGCGTCGACAACGCGTTGGTGACGGACACGCCCACGCCGTGCAGGCCGCCCGAGAAGCTGTAGGCGCCGCCCTGGCCCTTGTCGAACTTGCCGCCGGCATGCAGCCGGGTGTAGACCAGTTCGATGACCGGGGCCTTTTCTTCGGGATGCAGGCCGAAGGGAATGCCGCGGCCGTCGTCCTCGACGCTGACCGAGCCGTCGGTGTGCAGCGTGACCTTGATCTTCTTGCCGAAGCCCGCCAACGCCTCGTCGGCGGCGTTGTCGATCACTTCCTGAATGATGTGCAGCGGGTTGTCGGTGCGGGTGTACATGCCCGGCCGCTGCTTGACGGGCTCCAGGCCCTTGAGGACGCGGATGGAACCTTCCGAATAGCCGGAAGGCGTCTTGCTGGGGGTTGCCATGGGCGCGGATTGTAGTCACGCCCTGCGCAGAAACTGGATGCCCATCCAGCCCCTGTGCGGATGACGGGGTCAATCCAGCTTGGCGAACAGTTCCGCGGCCGGCAGGCGCAGTTCGACGCTGGCGAACTCGACCGTGTCGCCGGCGGCAAAAGGGTGCAGCACCCACAGACCGTCCGCGCCCTTGCGGTAGACGTCGGCGCTGCGGCGCTCGGGGTCGATCAGCGCATATTCCTTCAGCGACTCCAGCGTTCGGTAGTGCGCGAACTTGACGCCGTGGTCGTAGCTCCCGGTGCTCGGCGACAGCACCTCGGCGACCAGCACCGGCTGCGACTTGGACAGCCGCGACTCGCGGTCCTGCGGGTGGCAGGTGACCATGACGTCCGGATAGAAGTAGGCGCGGGAACTGGCGACGTGCAGCCGCATGTCGCTCATGTAGGCGCGGCAGGGGGTGTCACGCAGGAGCTGGTGAAGGGCGACGAAGAGATTCCCGCTCACCGTGACGTGCCGGTCTTCGGCCCCGGCCATGGCGTAGACCTCGCCATCGATGTACTCGTGCCGCTCCTCCTGGGTCGCTTCCCAGTCCAGATAGTCGGCCTCGCTCATGTGCGGCAGTTGCTGTGGCTGTGCCATGTCCATTCCCTGATTGTTGTGCCAAATCCATGCTATCGGCTGCAAGCTGCGCGGCGAGCGGGGACAATGCGTCGCGCCACCCGATCGGGTGACTTCCGTCACGACATCCAACAAAAAGAGACGCTGCCGCCATGCCCCCTTCTGCCCCCAACCTCTCCATGCGCCAGGTGCTCATCTGCGGTGCCCTGGTCGTGACGCTGTCCATGGGCATCCGCCACGGCTTCGGCCTGTGGCTGCAGCCGATCACGCAGGAGCAGGGCTGGACGCGCCAGACCTTCTCGCTGGCCATCGCCATCCAGAACCTCGCCTGGGGTGTGGCGGGCGTGTTCGCGGGCATGCTGGCCGACAAGCTGGGCGCCTTCAGGGTGCTGCTGATCGGCGCAGCGTGCTACGCGGCGGGCCTGGCGGGCATGGCGCTGTCGCCCACGCCGCTGGTGTTCGCGCTGACGGCCGGCGTGCTGATCGGCATGGCCCAGGCGGGCACCACCTATGCCGTGATCTACGGCGTGATCGGCCGGCAGCTGCCGGCGGACAAGCGTTCCTGGGCCATGGGCATCACGGCGGCGGCCGGCTCTTTCGGCCAGTTCTTCATGGTGCCGGTCGAAGGCCAGCTGATCCTGCAACTGGGCTGGCAGAACGCCCTGCTGGCGCTGGCCGTGCTGGCGCTGGTGATCGTGCCGCTGGCCTTCCTGCTGCGCGAACCCGCCCACACCACCGGCGCCGGCCGGCGCGAGCAGACCATCGCGCAGGCGGTGGCCGAAGCCTTCCGCTACCCGAGCTTCGTGCTGCTGATGGCCGGCTACTTCGTCTGCGGCTTCCAGGTGGTGTTCATCGGCGTGCACATGCCCAGCTACCTCAAGGACCACGGCCTGGCGCCGCAGGTGGCCAGCTATGCGCTGGCGCTGATCGGCCTGTTCAACGTGTTCGGCACCTACACGGCCGGCGTGCTGGGCCAGCGCTTCGCCAAGCGCAAGATCCTGGCCTTCATCTACCTGGGGCGCGCGGTAGCGATCACCGTCTTCCTGCTGGTGCCGCTGACGCCCATGTCCGTGTACGTTTTCTCGGCGGTGATCGGCGCACTGTGGCTGTCGACCGTGCCGGCCACCAACGCCATCATTGCCCAGATCTTCGGCGTGGCCCATCTGTCGATGCTGGGCGGCTTCGTGTTCCTGAGCCACCAGGTGGGCTCCTTCCTGGGCGTGTGGCTGGGCGGCTACCTGTACGACCGCACGGGCAGCTACGACGTCGTCTGGTACATCGCCATCGCGCTGGGCATCTTCGCGGCGCTGGTGAACCTGCCCGTGAACGAGCGGGCCATCGAACGGCGACCGCTGCAGCCGGCATGACCCGTGACCCGGACGCCCAACCTCGCTGGGGCCGCCGGCTGGCCGGCTGGACCGTGGCCGCGGCGGTACTGGGCGGCGTGTTCCTGCTCTACGCGCAGCCGGATTTCCTGGTGATGCTGGGCAACCAGATCTGGGCCTGCTTCGGATGAGCGCCGCCGCTGCAGACGGGCCCGCACCGGTCGCGCCAGCCACCAGCGGGACGCCGGCCGCGCCCATGCGCGCCGGCACGCCCTCGGACTGGGTGCAGCGCTGGGCGCACCTGATCCCGCCGGCCGGCCGAGCGCTCGACGTGGCCTGCGGCGCCGGCCGCCATCTCGTGTGGCTTCATGGCCTGGGCCACGCGGTGACGGGCGTGGACCGGGACGCGGCGGCGCTGGCCGCGCTGGCGCCCCTGGCCGCGCAGGGCGCCGAACTGGTGAATGCGGACATCGAGAACGGCCCCTGGCCCTTCGACGGCCGGCGCTTCGATGCCGTGGTCGTGACCAACTACCTCTGGCGCCCCCTGATGCCGCGCATCGCCGAGGCCGTCGCACCCGGCGGCGTGCTGCTGTACGAGACCTTCGCCACGGGCAACGAAACGGTCGGCCGGCCATCGCGGCCCGAGTTCCTGCTCGCGCCCGGCGAGCTGCTCGCCGTGGCGGCGGCGGGCGGGCTGCGGGTGGTGGCGTACGAGGACGGCTTCGTCGACGCGCCGCCGCGTTTCGTCCAGCGCATCGCCGCCGTGCGCCCGCGCACCGGAGAAACCCTTGCGCGGCATCGACTCGGTCCCTCCCAGGTCGCTGGCTAGAATCCGCGATTCCGCTTCACCGACAAAGAGAATCCCTTGGAGCAACTGACTGGCAGCATCGTCGCGCTCGTCACGCCGATGCATGAAGACGGCAGCGTCGACTACGACGCCCTGCGCAAGCTCATCGACTGGCACATCGCTGAGGGCACGGACTGCCTGGGCGTGGTCGGCACCACGGGCGAGTCGCCGACGGTGGACGTCGAGGAACACTGCGAGATCATCCGCGTCACCGTCGAGCAGGCCGCCGGCCGCGTGCCGGTGA
>NZ_LDSL01000095.1 GCF_001476815.1 Pseudacidovorax intermedius
GCGCTGGCCGCCATCGCCCTGGAGCCGCTGGGCCGCCTGGCGATGATCTGGCTGGTGCTGCGCGCAGCGGCCGGCAAGCTGGGCAGCGCCTCCAAGGTACGCAGCTTCGCCTTCCGCGAGATCGAGATCCAGGCCGCCGGCAGCCAGTCGCGGCGGCGCGTGCGCGTGGCCACCGACGGCGAGGTGCAGTGGATGGACATGCCGCTGCGCTTCCGTGTCTCGCCCCGGCCGCTGTGGCTGGTCAAGCCCCGGGGCGCGCAGCCCGAGCGCGCATGACCGACCAGGCGGCCACGCCCGCGGAAGACCTCAGCGCGCAGGCCGGCCCGGCCGAGCGCGACTGCGTGCTGCTGCACCTGTCGGACCCGCACTTCGGCACCGAGCAGCCCGCCGTCGTCGAGGCCCTGGTGCGCTGGGTGCGGGCACAGACGGCCGACGCGGTGCTGGTCAGCGGCGACATCACCCAGCGCGCCACGCGGGCACAGTTCGAGGCGGCGCGCGCCTTCTTCGGGCGGCTGGCCGCGCCGCGGGTGCTCGTCATCCCGGGCAACCACGACATTCCCCTGTTCGACCTCGGCGCCCGCCTGCTGGCGCCGTACCGCCGCTACCAGGCGGCGCTGGGCCGCGAACTGGAGCCCGAGCTGGACCTGCCGCACTGCCTTGTGCTGGGCGCCAAGACCACGCGCCGCTGGCGCCACAGCGACGGCCAGATCGGTGCCGACCAGATCGAGCGCATCGCGCACCGGCTGGCCACCGCCAGCCCGGCGCAGCTGCGCGTGGTGATGGTCCACCAGCCCGTGGCCGTCACCCGGCCGGAGGACCACGAGAACCTGCTGCACGGCCGCGAGGCCGCGCTCGCCCGCTGGGCCGAGGCCGGCGTGGACCTGGTGCTGGGCGGCCACATCCACCTGCCCTTCGCCGTGCCGCTGCCGCAGGCCGGCGGCGCCTGGGCGGTGCAGGCGGGGACGGCGCTGTCGTCGCGGGTACGATCCGGCGCGCCGAACTCGGTCAACCTGCTGCGCTGGACCGGAGCCGGCACCGGCGGGCGGCGCCGCTGCACGCTGGAGCGCTGGGACTTCGATGCCGCACGCGGCGATTTCGCGCTGGTGCTCACCGACGCGCTGGAACTCCCGCCCCACGGCGCCGCGCCGACCGCACCGCTTCCCACCGCCTGACCCACCAAGGATCGATGACCCCTGACGACTGGAGCGCCCTCGGCGCACACATGGGCCGCCTGGCCTGGACCGCCTTTCCCTTCATCATGCTCGCGGCGATGCTGCTGGCGGTGCTCGCGGGCAGCCTGGGCCTGGCGTGGCGCCGCCGCAGCCGTCCCGAAGCCGACGCGCCGCCGCAGGTGCAGCGGCTCGTGCCCGGGCTCGCCATCGGCTTCTTGCTCATCGTCGGCCTGGCCAGCCTGTTCACCCTCTTCGCCCGGCACCTGGGCGACGGCCGCCCGATGGGCCGCATGGACGACGCCCTGAGCCAGGCCATCGGCACGCACACGCCCGGCTGGGCGCGGCAGGCCTTCTCCCACTTCACCCACGTCGGCGACCCGCTGCCGGTGACGGTCTTCGTGCTGCTCTTCGCACTGTTCCTGCGCCTGCGCGGCCACCCGGGCTTCGCCTGGGGCTGGCTGCTGGCCAATGCGGGCAACGCCGTGCTGAACTATTCGCTCAAGCAGGTCTTCGAGCGCGTGCGGCCGGTGCACGACACGCTGCTGGTGAATGCGCCAGGCTTCAGCTTTCCCAGCGGCCACAGCTCGGCCGCCACCGTGCTGTGGGGCATGCTGGCCTACCTGTGCCTGCGCATTGGGCCCAGGGCCTTGCGCCTGCCGATGCTGGCGCTGGCCGCGGCGATGGCCGTGGCCATTCCGGCCAGCCGCGTGTTCCTGCAGGCGCACTTCCTGACAGACGTCGTCGCGGGCCTGTGCTCAGGCGCGGCCTGGCTGGCGATCAGCATCCTCAGCGCCGAGTCGGCGCGCCACCGGCGGCGCGCGCGGCTGTACGTGCCGGCCGGCTGAGCGTGGTTCGTGGTGCGTGCGGCGCGGAACGCCGGGGCATCGCACGAGACGCACGGCACGGCACGGCGCAACGCGATCGCGTGCCCGGCCGCACAATCCCGCGCATGCTGACGATCCACCACCTGGGCCGCTCCCAGTCCGAACGCATCCTCTGGCTCTGCGAAGAGCTGGGCCTTCCCTACACGCTGGTGCGCCACCAGCGCGATGCGGCGACGATGCTGTCGCCGCCGGCGCTCAAGGCGCTGCATCCGCTGGGCGCCGCCCCGGTGATCGAGGACGACGGCCTGGCGCTGGCCGAATCGGCCGCCATCGTCGACTACCTGATCGCCCGCCACGGCCAGGGCCGCCTGCGGCTGGCGCCCGAGCATCCGGACTTCGCGCACTACCTCTACTGGTTCCACTTTGCCAACGGCAACCTGCAGCCGGTGATGGGCCGCCTGATGATGGTGAGCCGCGCCGGCCTGCCTGCGGACCATCCGGTTCAGCAAGCCGTGCAGGGCCGGCTGGAGCGCGTGCTGGCCCTCGTCGAGAAGCGGCTGGGCGAGGCCGAGCACCTGGCCGGCGCCGAATTCACTGCCGCCGACATCATGAGCGTGTTCTCGCTCAGCACCATGCGCCTGTTCCAGCCCGTGGACCTCGCGCCCTACCCCAACATCCGCGCGTGGCTGCAACGCATGGGCGCCCGCCCCGCCTACCAGCGCGCGATGGCCAAGGGCGATCCGGATCTGGTGCCGATGCTGGGGTAGGCGCCGCGCAGCCCCGCCCCTGCCGCCACATCATCCACGGCGGGGGCACGCGCCACATCGCCAGGGAAATCGCCATCGGCCGCGACAGCCTGCAGTCCTAACGCCAGATGGGCACACGCCCCCACTGATCGAAAGGCCGCGGAGCAGGCCATGCGAGTAGGTCCCGCGGAACCGGCTCCGCCGGGCCGCTGGAGCCGCCCCTTGAGGGGAGGTCCGGCCACACGCAGTGAGGCCGGACCACGGGGTGGGCTCAATACTCCATGAAGATCCGCTGCAGCTCCTTGCTGTCGCGCGTCTTGGTCAGCGCCACCATCGCCAGGATGCGGGCCTTCTGCGGGTTCAGGTCATGCGCGACCACCCAGTCGTACTTGTCGTCCGGCTGCTCGGCATTGCGCAGCACGAAGCCGCCGGTGTTCACGCGCGAGCTGCGGATGATCTGCACGCCTTCACTGCGCAGCTTCTGCAGCACGGGCACGGCGCGGTCGGCCACCGAGCCGTTGCCGGTACCGGCATGGACCAGCGCCGCCTTGCCCTTGCCGATGGCCTCGTACTGGGCGGCGGGCACGTTGCCGTAGCCGTAAGCGATGTCCACCGCGGGCAGCGCGGTGATCTGGTCGATGTCGAACTCCGACTGCATGGTGTGCTTCTTCACCGGCGCACGGAACCAGTAGTTCTTGCCCTCGACGATCATGCCCAGCGGGCCCCACTGGCTCTTGAAGGCCTCGGTCTTGATGTTGATGGCCTTGGCCACGTCGCGGCCGGACTGGATCTCGTCGTTCATCGTCACCAGCACGCCTTTGCCGGATGCGTCCTTGCTGGCGGCCACGTTCACGGCGTCGTACAGGTTCAGCGCGCCGTCGGCCGACAGGGCGGTGCCGGGGCGCATGGAGCCGACCACCACGATGGGCTTGGCCGTGTGCACCGTGAGGTTGAGGAAGTACGCCGTTTCTTCGAGCGTGTCGGTGCCGTGGGTGACGACGATGCCGTCCACGTCGGCCTGCTTGGCCAGGGCCGAGACGCGCTTGGCCAGGGTCAGCAGGTTGTCGTTGGTGAAGCTTTCCGAGGCGATCTGGAACACCTGCTCGCCGCGCACGGTGGCCACCTTCGACAGCTCAGGCAGGCCGGCGATCAGCTTGTCCACCGGCACCTTGGCGGCGGCATAGGTGGCGCTGTTGGCGGCCGAGGCGCCCGCGCCAGCGATGGTGCCGCCGGTGGCCAGGATCACCACGTTGGGCAGGGCCTGCTGGGCCTGCGCCAGCGCGGCGCCGGCCATGAGCGCGGCGCCGGCGGCAAGGGCGCGAAGACGGTAGGAAAGGTACATGCGGAAACTCCGTTTTTGGTATGTTGTGATGCGGCCTGCACAGCCCGCGGCGGGGTGATGGGCCTCGCCGCCGGACCACCCGATGCGGCCGCCCGATACGCTAATCAGGATTCGTGCCGTGCCCCGGCCACTTCGATGCCGAACCGGCATCCGGTCATGCCGCGCAGTACCATGGCGCGACCTCGACAGCCCCACTGCGCCGCGCCTTGTCCTCCGCCCTTTCCCGCTCCGACACGTCCACCGACGGCCCACCCGCGCAGGACATGCCGGCGCCCGACGGCCCGCTCTCCCGCGCGCGGCCGGGGCGCGAGCGCATCCTGGCGGCGATCCGCGCGGCGGCCATCACCGAGTTCAGCCTGCACGGCCTGAAGGGCACCTCCACCCAGGCCATCGCCCAGCGCGCGGGCCTGACCAAGCCGCAGCTGCACTACTACATCGCCGGCAAGGAAGAGCTCTATTCCGAGCTGCTGATGCAGGTGCTGCACGAGTGGAAGGTGGTGTTTTCCTTCGACGAACATGCCAACGACCCGGCGCGGGTGCTGGCCGCCTACGTGCGCCAGAAGCTGGACCATGCCTTCGACAAGCCGGAGATGTCGCGCATCTTCACGCGCGAGGTGCTCGACGGCGGCCGCAACCTGGAGCGCTTCTGGCCCATGTCGCGCCAGTGGACGCAGAAGAAGATCGACATCATCGACGGCTGGATCGCCCGCGGCCTGATGCGCCCGCTCGACGGCCGGCTGCTGCTGCAGCACATCTGGGCCATGACGCAGTACCACGCCGACTACGCGCTGCAGGTGCGCTCGATGGGCGGCCTGCCCGACGACGCGCACATCGACCGCGAACCCATCGCGCGCGAGCTGGTGGCCTTCGTGCTGGCCGGCTGCGGCATGGCGGTGCCGCCGGACGCCTGACGGCCGGCGCCTGAACGCCCGCACCGGCCCGGTGCGCCCATGCTGGCACGCCACGTGCTTAATTTGACCGATTGCTCTGACTCATCGGTCAAACACCATGCGCGTGCTCGTCGTCTACTGCCATCCGGTCGAAACCAGCTTCGCTTCCGCCATGCACCAGGAGGTGCTGCGCAACCTGCGCGCCGCGGGCCACGACGTGGACGACTGCGACCTGTATGCCGAGGGCTTCAACCCGGTGATGTCGCGCGAGGAGCGGCTGGGCTACCACGACGTGCCCGCCAACCGCGTGCCGCTGCAGCCCTACATCGAACGGCTGGAGCGGGCCGAGGCGATCGTGTTCTGCTTCCCGACCTGGTGCTTCGGCCTGCCGGCCATGCTCAAGGGCTGGTTCGACCGGCTGCTGATGCCCGGCGTGGCCTTCGACATCAGCGACCCGGCCAACGTGAAGCCCATGCTGCGCAACATCAGGCGCATCAGCGCCGTCGTCACCTACGGCCGGCCGCGCTGGATGGCCTGGTACATGGGCGATCCGCCGCGCAAGATCATCACGCGCTACATGAAGCGGCTCACGGCCGCGCAGGCGCGGGTGGACTACCACGCCCACTACCACATGAACGTGGCGACCGAGGCGCAACTCGGCCGCTTCAAGGCCCGCGTCGGCGCCGCCATGGCCGCCTTCCACTGAGGGCCGCGCCATGCCCGCCCTTACCCTCGCCCGCCCGGCGCAGCACGCCTCCGGGGCCCGGCCATGACGGCGCATTCCACGCCCGCCGTGCTGCGCCATGCCCGCCTGCCGGCCTGGCTGCTGGCGGCAGACTGGCCACACGCGGGCGGCCGCCCCGACCTGGCACGCATCGAACTGGCCCAGGGCCGGGTGCGCGGTGTGGCGCCGGAGGACGACCGTCCCGTCGACGCCGACGCCTGGCACCTGCACGGCGCGCTGGTGCTGCCCGGCCTGGTCGATGCCCACGTGCACCTGGACAAGACCTTCACCCTGGCGCGCATCCCCGAGGTGCAGCCCGGCCTGCTCGGCGCCATCGAGGCCTCGGTGGCCGACATGGCCCGCTGGACGCCCGACGACGTCCACGCCCGCGCCAGCCAGGGCCTGCAATGGGCCTGGGAAGCCGGCACCACACTGCTGCGCACCCACGTCAACTGGTCCGAGATCGGCCCGCTGCCCTGCGCCTGGCCGGTGCTGGACCGCCTGGCCCACGACTGGGCTGACCGTCTGGCGCTGCAGCTGGTGAGCCTCACCAAGCTCGACAGCTTTGCCGACCCGGCCGCCGCGCGCACCGTGGCGGCGCAGGTCAAGGCCACCGGGCCGCATGCGCTGATGGGCGGCTTCGTGCACTCCACCAACTGGAACGCGCAGGCCATGCGCCACCTGCTGCAGGCCGCGCAGGCCCACGACCTGGACGTGGACCTGCATGTGGACGAAGAACTGCATCCTGACGCCGAAGGTCTGCCGGGCACCGCACGCATCGCCCGCGAACTGGGCTTTGCCGGCCGCATCGTCTGCGGCCATGTCTGCGCGCTGGCGGCCATGCCCGAATCGCGCGCGCTCGCCATCCTGGACGAGGTGGCGCGCGCGCCCATCACGCTGGTGAGCCTGCCCATCACCAACCTGCTGCTGCAGGACGCCCGCACCGGCCGCACCCCGCGCCAGCGCGGCCTGACCCTGGTGAAGGAGGCGCGCGCCCGCGGCATCCCGCTGCTCTTCGCCAGCGACAACGTGCAGGACCCCTTCTGCCCCGTCGGCAGCTATGACCCGCTGGAGGGCATGGCCGCCGCCGTGCTGGCCGGCCAGCTCGACGCGCCCTTCGACCGCTGGTCCGACACGCTGTGCCGCGCGGACTTCCTGGCCCGCGGCACGCCTGGTGCACCGCGTCTGGTGGACCAGCCGGCCGACCTGCTGATCTTTCCCCAGGCCGACGCCAGTGCCTGGCCCTCGCGCGCCGGCATGCGCGTGGTGCTGCGCACCGGCGTGGCCCATGGCGCACCGCCCGCGGCCTTCCTGCCACCCAGGACGGCCGCCACCGCCTGACCCGCCCCTCACGAACAAGGACGCCCCATGCTGCACGGCTACATCCCCCCGCACCGCTTCCTGCCCTACCTGAGCTGGACCGAGATCGACCAGCTGCCCGACCGCGAGAACACCGTCATCGTGCTGCCCTGCGGCGCCATCGAGCAGCACGGCCCACACCTGCCCTGCTCGGTCGACAGCGTGATCGCCTCCGGCGTGATGGGCGAGGCGCTGCGCCGGCTACCGGCCGCGGTGCGCGCCTTCGCGCTGCCGCCCATCACCTACGGCAAGTCGGAAGAACACCTGCACTTTCCCGGCACCGTCACGCTCACCGGCACCACGCTGCTGGCCACCGCCACCGAGATCGGCGAATCGGTCTACCGCGCGGGCTTCCGCAAGCTGCTGCTGGCCAACGGCCACGGCGGCCAGCCGCAGGTGCTGGAAATGGCCGCGCGCGAGCTGCGGCTGCGCCATGGCGACTTCGTGGTGGTGCCGCACGGCGTGAGCCGCCTGCCCAGCGCCGCGAGCAAGCAGGTGAGCGAGCAGGAGAAGAAGCTCGCCATGCATGCCGGCCATTCCGAGACCGCGCTGATGCTGGCGCTGGCACCCGAGACGGTGCACATGGAGCGCGCCGCCGCCAACTTTCCGCCGCCCTTCCCCATCAAGCTGCTGTCGCCCGACGGCCGCCCGGCCTGCGCCTGGACGGCGCGCGACTTCGGCCCCAGCGGCGTCATCGGCGACCCGACCAGCGCGACGCGCGAGCAGGGCCAGGAGATCCTGGACACGCTGGCCGACAGCTGGGTGCAGGCGCTGACCGAGCTCTACCAGCTGCGCTGGCTGGTGCGCGAGGAGCCCACCTGGGAGCGGGGCCACCAGACCGGCTTCATCCAGCGCACGCCCGACGCGGCCGCCGCAGCCTGAACGCCGGCCGCGGCGCAATCCTTGCATTTCCTTTCCACGAACCGACCGTTTTTCTTTCACCCTCCGGAGAACCCGTCCATGCGCCTTCGCACCGCCCCCCTGCTCGCCACCGTCGCCCTGGCCGCCGCGTCGCTCGGCGCCCAGGCCCAGGAAAAGTTCACCTACATGACCAACTGGTACGCGCAGGCCGAGCACGGCGGCTTCTACCAGGCGGTGGCCACGGGCCTCTACAAGAAGTACGGCCTGGACGTGACCATCAAGATGGGCGGCCCGCAGGTCAACATCCTGCAGATCATGGGCGCCGGCCAGGCCGACTGCATCATGGGCTCCAGCGACCTGCAGATGCTGCGCGCCCGCGACAACGGCCTGCCGGTGGTCACCGTGGCCGCGCTGTTCCAGAAGGACCCGCAGGTGCTCATCGCCCACGAGGACGTGAAGTCCATGGAAGAGATGAAGACCAAGACGGTGCTCATCGCCGCCAGCGCGCAGCAGGGCTACTGGGCCTGGGTCAAGTCCAAGTACGGCCTGACCGATGCGCAGACCAAGCCCTACACCTTCAACATCCAGCCCTTCCTGGCCGACAAGAACATGGTGCAGCAGGGCTACCTGACCTCCGAGCCCTACGCCATCCAGAAGGCCGGCGTGAAGGCCAACACCTTCCTGCTGGCCGACCTGGGCTACCCGTCCTACGCCACCACCATCTCCTGCATGGAGAAGACGGTGAACGACCGCGCCAAGGTCGTGGCCGACTTCGTCAAGGCCACCGCCGAGGGCTGGAAGAGCTACCTGGCCGACCCGGCGCCGGGCAACGTCCTGATCAAGAAGGACAACCCGAACATGACCGACGACCAGCTCGCCTACAGCGTCGCCAAGATGAAGGAGATGGGCATCGTCGGCTCCGGCGATGCGCTCAAGAGCGGCATCGGCACCATGACCGAGGCGCGCATCAAGGCCAACTACGACTTCCTGGTCGGCCAGAAATTCATCGACCCGGCCAAGGTGGACCTGGCCAAGGCCTACAAGCTGGACCTGGCCCGCAACGCCAAGGTGCTGCCGTGACGCAGCCCGTCCAGGCACCCGCCACGGGCGTGCCGGCCATCGAGGTGCTGTCGGCGCAGAAGACCTATCCCAACGGCACGGTCGCGCTGCAGCCGGTGGACCTCACCATCGAGGAGGGCGAGTTCGTCACGCTGCTCGGCCCCTCGGGCTGCGGCAAGAGCACGCTGCTGAAGATGGTCGCGGGCCTGCTGGAGCCCAGCGACGGCCGCCTGCTGCTGTGGCGCAAGCCGGTGCAGCAGATGCACGAGTGCCCGCAGAAGATGTCCTTCGTCTTCCAGTCGCCCACGCTCATGCCCTGGGCCACGGTGCAGGCCAACGTGCGGCTGCCGCTGGACCTGGCCAAGGTGCCGCGCGCCGAGGCCGATGCCCGCGTGGCCGAGGCGCTCGAACTGGTCGGCCTGGCCAAGTTCGCCAACGCCCTGCCGCGGGCGCTGTCCGGCGGCATGCAGATGCGCGTCTCCATCGCCCGCGGGCTGGTGGTGCAGCCCAACCTGCTGCTGATGGACGAGCCTTTCGGCGCGCTGGACGAGATCACCCGCCACAAGCTCGACGCCGACCTGCTGGAGCTGTGGCGCAAGAAGAAGCTGACGGTGGTGTTCGTCACCCACTCCATCCACGAGGCGGTGTTCCTGTCCAGCCGCGTGGTGATGATGGCCGCCCGCCCGGGCCGCATCGTGGAAGAGGTGCGCATCGACGAGCCCTATCCGCGCAGCGCGGAGTTCATGGTGTCCTCGCAGTTCCAGCACTACGCCAAGCACCTGCAGCGCAGCCTGCTGGCGGCCAGCCAGCACACCGACGAGGAACACGCGGCCTGACCGGGGTGGGCCCGAGGCCCGCCGCCTTCGCCACCCAGATCGGCGGCCGCGTGCCGCCCACGGAGATCTACCCCATGAGCATCACCTGGAACGCCGCCACGCCGGCGCCGTCCGACGCCCCGGCCGCCGCATCCGGCACCGGTGCCGCGCCCGCCCCGGCGGCCTTCGCGCCTGCGCCTTCCAAGCCGCCGGCGGCCGTGCCCGCGCGCCCCGCCCGCGTCCCGCTGCTGCGCCAGCCGCGCGTGCAGCGCATCCTGCTGCCGCTGATCGTCGGACTGGTGCTGCTCGGCGGCTGGCAGGCGCTGGTGGTCGGCATGGAACTGCCGCCCTACCTCGTGCCCTCGCCGGTGCTGATGCTGCAGACGCTCTTCACCGATTGGGCGGTGCTGGGCGGCGCGCTGCTGGTTACGCTCAAGATCACCGTGCTGTCCTTCGTGGTGGCGACGATCGTGGGCGTGCTGATTTCCTTCCTCTTCGTGCAGAGCCGGCTGATCGAGACGGCGCTGTTCCCCTACGCGGTGCTGCTGCAGGTCACGCCCATCGTGGCGGTGGCCCCGCTGATCATCATCTGGGTGAAGGAGCCCACGGCCTCGCTGGTGATCTGCGCGGCGCTGGTCGCGCTGTTCCCCATCATCTCCAACACCACGCTGGGCCTGCGCAGCATCGACCCCGACCTGCAGGCCTACTTCCGCATGAACCGCGCGACGCGGCTGCAGATGCTGATGCGGCTGCGCATTCCGAGCGCGCTGCCCTACTTCTTCGGCGGCCTGCGCATCTCCAGCGGCCTGGCGCTGATCGGCGCCGTAGTGGCCGAGTTCGTCGCCGGCACCGGCGGCAATGCCACCGGCCTGGCCTACCAGATCCTGATGGCCGGCTACCAGCTGAACATTCCGCGCATGTTCGCGGCCCTGCTGCTCATCTCGCTGACCGGCGTGGCGCTGTTCGCCGCCATGGCCTGGCTCACGCGCACCGCGCTGGGCAGCTGGCATGCCAGCGAGCTGTCGCACGACTGATGCCCACAAGGACCCCTTGACCATGAACGCCCGCCTCCGCGACATCGAGCAGCTGCACATCGAACTGCCCGACCTCGACTGGATCACCGACCCGAACCGCATCGAGCGGCTGTCGCAGGACTTCTCCTGGTTCAGCCCGGTGCTCAAGCGCCAGCTCGACGGCAAGGTGGCCGACAGCGTGGTGCGCCCGCGCACCGAGGACGAGATCCGCCGCCTGGTCGCCGCCTGCGCGCGGCTCAAGCTGCCCCTCACCATCCGCGGCAGCGGCACCGGCAACTACGGCCAGACCACGCCCCTGGCCGGCGGTGTGGTGCTGGACATGACCGGCTACAACGGCGTGCTGTGGACGCGGCCCGGCGTAGCCCGGGCCCAGGCCGGCATCCGGCTGAACGAGCTGGAGAAGGCCACGCGCCCCACGGGCTGGGAGCTGCGCTGCGTGCCCTCCACCTTCCGCAGCGCCACGCTGGGCGGCCTGTTCGGCGGCGGCTTCGGCGGCGTGGGCTCGATCAACCACGGCCCGCTGGCCGCGCCCGGCAACGTGCTCGGCATCAAGGCCATGACCATCGAGCCCGAGCCGCAGATCGTCGAGCTGCGCGGCGCCGAAGCCATGCGCATGCACCACCTGTGGGGCACCAATGGCCTGGTGCTGGAGATCGAGGTGGGCTTGGCGCCCTGCCAGCCCTGGCTGGAGACGCTGGTCACCTTCGCCGACTTCGACCAGGCGCTGGCCTTTGCGGACGAGGTGGCGCGCGCGCCCGGCCTGGCCAAGCGCGAGGTCGCCTTCTTCGCCAGCCCGGTGCCGGACTACCTCTCCCAACTGGCCGAGCATCTGCCGAAGGGCTGCCATGCCGTGCTCTCGCTGGTGGCCGAGCCGGGCGAGGAAGCGATGAAGGCGATGGCCGCGGCCCGCGGCGGCACCGTCAGCTACCGCCGCAGCGCCGACGAGGTGGCGCGCAGCCACAAGACGCTGATGGAGTTCACCTGGAACCACACCACGCTGCATGCGCTGAAGGTGGACAAGACCCTCACCTACCTGCAGACCAGCTTCACCGCCGGCCAGCACGTGCAGCAGATCACCGAACTGACGAAGCGCTATGCCGGCGAGGTGTTCATGCATGCCGAGTTCCTGCGCACCATGGACGGCCAGCTGAGCTGCAGCGCCTTGCAGCTGGTGCGCTTCACGACCGAGGAGCGCCTGGCCGAGATCATCCAGGAGCACCGCGACTACGGCGTGCGCATCAACAACCCGCACACCTTCATCGTGGAGGACGGCAAGGCGGGCGGCGATCTGCCCGAAGAGGTGGTGGCGATGAAGCGGCGCTTCGATCCGCTCGGCCTGCTCAATCCGGGCAAGCTGCGGCACCATCCCGTCGCGGGCTGAGGCGCCCGGCGTACCGGCGCCGCCGCGTCAACGCCTCGTGCGCGCGCGCCAGACCGAGAAGGCCAGCACGGCCACCGACAGCAGCCACAGCGGCGCCAGCCCGAAGCGCGACACCCACCACGCAAAGGGCGTGATGCCGGTGCGGCCCTCCACCTCGGCCTCCAGCACGCCGCGCGTCAGGCGCGGCAGTTCGTGCGTCACGCGGCCACGGTGGTCGATCACCACCGTGGCGCCGGTGTTGGTGGCGCGCAGCATCGGCCGCTGGAACTCCAGCGCCCGCATGCGCGAAATGGCGCGGTGCTGGTCGATGGCCACCGTGTCGCCGAACCAGGCGATGTTGCTCACGTTGAGCAGGATGGTGGGCGCGTTGGCCGCATCGCGGAAGCCGGCGCCGATTTCGTCGCCGAACAGATCCTCGTAGCAGATGTCGGGCGCGATGCGCTGGCCCTGCCAGTCGAAGCTGCGCTGCGGCAGGCCGCCCCGGCCGAAGTCGGCCAGCGGGATGTTCATCATGTCGGTGAACCAACGGAAGCCGAAGGGAATGAATTCGCCGAAGGGCACCAGGTGGTGCTTGTCGTAGCGGTAGGGCTGCGCGGCCAGGCCCGGGCCGAAGCCCAGCACCGAATTGGCATAGCGGCCCGGGCCGTCTTCCATCGGCACGCCGACGATGGCGGCCTGGCTGCCCTGGGCATAGCGGGCGGCGATGGCGGCGAGGTAGCCCTCGGGCAGTTGGCGCGGCAGCAGCGGCAGCGCCGTCTCGGGCGTGACCACCAGCGCGGCGCGGCTCCTCAGCAGCTGGTCGCCGTACCAGCGCAGGGCGGTCTCGATGCCGGCGCCAGGGACGAATTTCTCGTCCTGCGGGATGTTGCCCTGCAGCAGCGCGACCTGGAGCCGGCCGGTGCTGGCGGCGTCACCGCCGTCGCGGTGCAGCGCACCCAGCGCCAGCGGCAGAACCAGCAGCACAGCGGCCACCACGGGCAGCGCCCGGGCCTGGCGCTGTGCCGGCCACAGTCCCACACAGGCGGCGATGGCCGCCGCCGTCGCGCCGATGCCGTACACGCCCACCCAGGGCGCATAGCCGGCGAGCGGACCATCCACATGGGCATAGCCGCCAGCACCCCATGGAAAGCCGGTGAACAGGCTGCCGCGCACCAGCTCGGCCAGCGTCCACAGCGCGGCGAAAAGCAGCACCCGGCCGCCGGGCCGCAGGCGCGGCGCCAGCCAGCCCCACAGGCCGCCCGCCACGCCGTAGTAGGTGGCCAGACCGCCGCCGAGAAAGAAGACGGCGAGCGCCGCCAGCGGCGCAGACAGGCCGCCATAGGTGTTCATCGAGATGAACAGCCACCAGAAGGTGCTGCAGAGCCAGGCCGTGGCGAACAGCCAGGCGCTCAGGGCAGTCCGGCGCCAGCTGCCGCCGTGCTGGCGCTCGGCATCGAGCAGGGCCGCGAGCGCGGCCAGGGAGAGCAATTGCAGCCACCACAGCGGCTGCCCGCCCCACGGCCAGGCCATGGACGCGGCCTGTACCAGGCCGGCCAGCGCGCAGGCCGCGAGGCGCAGCGCGCGCATCAGTCGGCCGCGTCTTCGGCGCGCGCCGGCGACACCTTGAACCAGCGCACCGCGCCGCCCCGGGTGTGCATCACCACGAAGTCGAAGCCGCCCACTTCATGGCGTTCGCCGCGCTTGGGCACGTGGCCCATTTCGTGCGCGATCAGGCCGCCGATGGTCTCGAAGTCCTCGGATTGCTGTTCTTCGTTGAAGCGGATGCCGAAGGCCTCGGCCACGCGCTCGATGGGCGTGTCGCCGCTCACGCGGTAGGTGTGGTCGGCCAGACCGAAGATGTCGCCCTCGTCCTCGGCGATGTCGAACTCGTCCTCGATCTCGCCGACGATCTGCTCCAGCACGTCCTCGATGGTGATGAGGCCGGCCACGCGACCGAACTCGTCGATCACGACGGCCAGGTGGTTGCGGTTGCCGCGGAATTCGCGCAGCAGGTCGTTCAGGCCCTTGCTCTCGGGCACGAAGGTGGCGGGCCGCAGCAGCGCGCGGATGTTGAGCTCCGGCGAGCGCTGCAGCTTGAGCAGGTCCTTCGCCAGCAGGATGCCGATGATGTTTTCCTTCTCGCCCTCGTAGACAGGAAAGCGCGAGTGCGCGGTGTCGATGACGAGGTAGAGGATGTCCTCGTAGGCCGCATCGATGTCAATGAGGTCCATGCGCGGGGCCGCCACCATCACGTCGCCGGCCGTCATGTCGGCCATGCGCAGCACGCCTTCGAGCATCACGCGGGAATCGGGCCCGATGATGTCGTTGTCTTCGGCGTCGGCGAGGGTTTCGATCAGTTCGTCGCGCGAATCCGGTCCGGGATGGATGAATTCGGCGATCTTCTGGAGGAGGCCGCGTTTGTCGTCCCGGGGAGGGATCGCGCGTTCAGGGTGGGGGTCGGCCACTGCGGGAGGGCGGTAGTTGAGGGAGTCCTAGGATACCGGAATGGCTTGACACGCCAGTGTCAGCCGCCGGCCTGCCCGCATTCGCGCCAGGCCGCGCGGATCAGGGTGCCGAGCGCTGGCGCGCGTCGCGCACGCCGGAGCGCACTTCCTGCAGGCCGGCGAGGAAGGTCCAGAACTGGTGGGCGCGCGCCTTGAGCTGGAAGTCCACCTCGCCGAACTGGCCCAGCGCGATGCCGGAGACACGGCTGTCCAGGCTGGGCGCGGGCAGTTCCAGGTGGGCCTCGGACTCGGAACCACTGCGCACCACGGTCGCACCGGCGTTGCGGGCGATCCGGAGCATGGCGGTGTTCTCGCTCAGGGCGTGGATGAACAGCATGCTCACGCCCTCGTTGCGGGCGACGACGACGGCACGCTCGAACAGGCGCGCGCCGTAGCCACGGCCACGGGCATGCTCGGACACCGACACGCCGAACTCGGCGCAGCTGCCGTCCTGCCCGGTGGGCGCGAAAGCCAGGTGGGCCATGGCGATGATCTCGAGCCGGCGGTTGTAGATGCCGAAGAGCTCGTCGCGCTGGAAGTCCAGGCCGTCGACATAGCGCTGGACCTGCTCGTCCGAGGCAGCATAGCCGAAGCGCAGGTAGCGGTCGCGCTGCGACAGGGCGAGCAGGTGCGACAGGATGCGATGGCGTTCGCGCGGACCCACCGAGCGGATCGGCACCAGGCCCGCCGCCGCGCGCGGGCGCGGCTTGCGCACGGTCGCCGGCGCCTGACCGGCGGCCACGACACCCGGGCGCAGCCACTGCGCACCGGCACGCACGGTATCGACGAATGCCTTGGGGAACATGGGGTCGATCATAAGGGTTTTCCCTAGAACGAAGGCTGGCGTGTTGTCACCAACCCGTCACCGTGTGGGGCCGAAGGACGTGTTTGTTGCGCCGCAGCAACCGCGGCGGCCGCAACGGCGTCAGACGGGCACGGCGGTGGTCGCCTTGACGCGGTCCAGCACGAAGCTGGTCTTGCAGTCCTGCACGCTGGGATGCTTGAGCAGGGTGTCCATGATGAAGCGGCTGTAGTGCGCCATGTCGGCCACCACGACACGAAGCAGGTAGTCCATCTCCCCGGTGAGGGCGCTGCACTCCACCACCTCGGGCCAGGCCTGGATGCTGGCGCGGAACAGGTCCATCGGGTTGCGCTTGTGGCTCTCGGTGTGCTTTTCGAGCCGCACGTTGAGGTAGGCCGTGAGGCCCAGGCCCACGGCCTCGGGCCGCACCAGGGCCACGTAGCGGTCGACCACACCGGTTTCCTCCAGCCGGCGCACCCGGCGCAGCACGGCGCTGGGCGACAGGCTGACCTGCTCGGCGATCTGTTCATAGGTGGCCCGGCCATCGGCCTGGAGCAGTTGCAGGATGAGCCGGTCCTGCTTGTCGAGAGCGTGCATGGGGCGGATTCTTGCCGCATTCGCGCCCCCGCGGGCGCCTCAATCCGCGTCCAGCAGCGCCAGGGTGTGCCGCACGACCTGCGGCGCGAAGGCGAGCTCCACGTGGGCCAGCCCATGGGCGGCGCGGTTGTCCGCACCCGGAAGGGTGGCGGTGGCGGCGGGGAACACCATGTTGTCGCAGTTGGAGTACCAGCAGGTGAAGCGCACCGGCGGCACGCAGGCCTGGGCCGCGTCCAGTGCCTGCAGCCAGGCGCTGCCGATGCGCATCTCGGGGCTGCTGGCGGCACGGCCGATGCGCGCCATCCAGGTGCCGGCATGGGGGGTGGCCAGCGTCACGATGCGATGGACCGGCACCTGCCCGCCACTGCGGCACCACCAGGCGCGCACCACCAGGCCGCCCATGCTGTGCGCCACGACCAGCGGCGGGCGGCCGGTGGCGGCGTGGACACGCCGCACGGCCGCATCGACGGTGGCGACGAAGCCATCGATGCCGCCCAGCGGTGGCTCCAGGTCGACGGCGGCGAAGCAGCGGCCGTCCGCCCGAAGCGCCTTCAGCCAGGGCAGCCAGAAGCCGCGGTTGCCGGCGAAACCGTGCACCAGCACCATGCCGCGCCGGCCGTCTGCGGCAGGAAAGTTGTCCGGAAAGCGCCGCGAGCGGAAGGGCTGGCGCCAGGCCCACATGCGCGGCGACCAGCCGCACTCCGCCAGCCAGGCGCGCCACCATTGCCGGCCTGTGGGATGCGGGCTGGGCCCTTGCCTGCCGACGCGTGCCGCGGCGAGGAACTCGAGGCCCAGCACCGTGGCGTGGCTGCCCAGGAGCAACAGCCACCCAGCCGCCATCCAGGGCCACGGCCGGCCCCAGGCGAATGCCGTCCACCCCAGAGCCGCCACGCACCATGCGGCCACGAACAGCCGCTGCCATCGCGCAATCATCCGGGCATGATCGCATGGCGACCCGGGCAAGCACGGGGACGGGCCGGGGGATGCGGCTTCCACAATGCGGCACAAGATCCGGAGACCGCATGCATCCTTCCACCCTTCCCCACTACCCCGACGGGGTGCCCTTCGACATCGACCCGGCGCAGTACCGCTCGCTCAACCAGTTGTTCGAAGAGTCCTTCCAGCGCTTCGGCGAGCGGCCGTTCTCGGTGTGCATGGAACGGTGGATGCACTACGGCGAACTGGATCAGCTGTCGCGCGCGCTGGGCAGCTGGCTGCAGTCGCTGGGCCTGGAGCCGGGCGCGCGCGTCGCGCTCATGCTGCCCAACATTCCGCAGTTCGCCGTGGCGATGATCGGCGTGCTGCGGGCGGGCTACACCTGCGTCAACGTCAACCCGCTGTACACGCCGCGCGAACTGGAGCACCAGCTCGCCGACGCCGGCGCCACTGCGATCATCCTGCTGGAGAACTTCGCCGCCACGCTGGAGCCAGTGCTGCTGCGCACACCCGTCAAGCATGTGCTGCTCACCGCCATGGGCGACCAGCTCGGGGGCCTGTACGGCACCTGGATCACGACGGCCGTGCGCCACCTCGCCAAGATGGTGCCGCCCTTCAAGCTGCCCATCGACGGCGAGCACAGCGTGACGACCTGGGCCGACGCGCTGGCGCGCGGCCGCGACCGGCCGCTGGCCGCCGACGGCTGCGGCCTCGATTCCATCGCCTTCCTGCAGTACACCGGCGGCACCACCGGCCGCTCCAAGGGCGCCATCCTTACCCACCGCAACATCATCGCGGCCACGCTGCAGGCCGAGGCCTGGTTCGCACCGGCGATGGCCAAGGTGGGCGACCCGGCGCGCATCAACGGCATCGCGGCGCTGCCGCTCTACCACATCTTCGCGCTCACGCTGGCGCTGCTGGCCATCCGCCAGGGCTCGCACATGACGCTCGTTCCCAATCCGCGGGACGTGGGCAAGTTCATCGACGCGCTCAAGAAGCGGCCCTTCCATGTGCTGCCGGCGGTCAACACGCTGTTCAATGCGCTGCTGGCCCACCCCGAGTTCAAGAAGGTCGACTGCTCGCAACTGGTGATCTCGCAGGCCGGCGGCATGGCCGCCTCCGAAGGCACCGCCCGCGCATGGTTCGAGGCGACCGGCTGCCCCATGATCGAAGGCTGGGGCATGAGCGAGACCTGTGCCATCGGCACCAACAACCCGGTCACCAACACGCGCTTCTCCGGCACCATCGGCCTGCCCCTGCCCAGCATCGAGATCGCCATCAAGGACGACGAAGGCCGCACCCTGCCCTTCGGCGAACCCGGCGAGTTGTGCATCAAGGGCCCCAACGTGATGGCCGGCTACTACGGCCAGCCGGCCGAGACGGCCGCCGCCTTCACCGCCGACGGCTTCATGCGCACGGGCGACGTCGCCGTGATGCAGCCGGACGGCCAGTCCCGCATCGTCGACCGCAAGAAGGACATGATCCTGGTCAGCGGCTTCAACGTCTTTCCGAACGAACTGGAGAACGTCATTTCGCTGTGCCCTGGCGTGCTCGAGTGCGCCGTCGTCGGCGTGGCCGACGAGAAGCAGGGCGAGGCCATCAAGGTGTTCGTGGTGCGCAAGGATCCGCAGCTCGACGAGGCCACGCTGATGCGCTATTGCCAGGAGCAGTTCACCGGCTACAAGCGGCCGCGCTTCATCGAGTTCCGCGACGCCCTCCCCAAGACCAACGTCGGCAAGATCCTGCGGCGCGAGTTGCGCGGCAGCGCGCCAGCGGCTGCGACTGCGTCGACGGCGCACTGAGGGCCTGCCCGGCATGGACATGGCGTGGCTGCCAGCGCAGGTGCTGGTCTTCGAGCGGGGCTGGCTGTCCTCCAACAACGTCCTGCTGCTGGGACGCGAAGACGCCGTGCTGGTCGATACGGGCTATTGCACCCATGCCGCCCAGACGCTCGCGCTGGTCGGCGATGCGCTGGAAGGACGGCCGCTGCATCGCATCGTCAACACCCATCTGCACAGCGACCATTGCGGCGGCAACGCGGCACTGCAGCAGGCCTACCCGGGCTTGCGCACGAGCATTCCCGCAGGCGAACTGGCGGCCGTCCGGGCATGGGACGACGGTGCGCTCACCTATGCGAGCACCGGCCAGCAATGCCCGCGCTTCCTCGCCACCGATGGACTGCGCCCCGGCGACACCTTGACGATGGGCGACTTGCCATGGGAAGTCCATGGCGCGCCGGGCCATGACCCGCAGGAACTCATGCTTCGTCAGCCCGACCACGGCATCCTGATCAGCGCCGACGCGCTCTGGCAGAACGGCTACGGGGTCGTCTTTCCGGAACTGGAGGGCGAGCCGGGTTTCGAGGACGTGGGCAGGACGCTGGACCTGATCGAGCGCCTGAGGCCGCGGGTGATCATTCCAGGCCACGGCGGCATTTTCACGGACGTCGAGCAGGCGCTGGCGCGGGCGCGCCGCCGTTTGGCACATCAGTGCGCTGATCCGCAGGCGCACGCGTGGCATGCGCTCAAGGTGCTGCTCAAGTTCAAGCTTCTGGAGCAGGGGCGGATGCCGTCGTCGTCCCTGTTGTCGTGGGCGAGCGCGATGCCGTACGCGGCCGGTCTGGGTTCGCGGTATTTCGAGGGCGAGCCCGTTGCCTCGCTGGTGGAGCGAGCGCTGGGCAGCTTGATGAAAAGCGGCGCGCTGCGGCGCGAGGGGCAGGATGTGATCGACTGCTGAGGATTTAAGCCCAATGCCCAATGCCGCCGCCCAAAACAAAAAGCCCCGCAGCGAATGCTGAGGGGCTTTTTGAGGCTGTAAGAGCCTGACGATGACCTACTTTCACACGGGAGTCCGCACTATCATCGGCGCTGAGTCGTTTCACTGTCCTGTTCGGGATGGGAAGGAGTGGTACCAACTCGCTATGGTCATCAA
>NZ_LDSL01000096.1 GCF_001476815.1 Pseudacidovorax intermedius
CAGGCCGTCGATGGTGGCCTGCGGCATGGGCGCGCCGCCGAAGCCAGCCACGCGCAGGCGCCGCAGGTCGGTGTGGGCCAGTGCCGGCTCGCGCAGCCACAGCGCATACATGGCCGGGACCATGAGCGTGCAGGTGACGCCTTCGCGCTCGGCCAGGGCCAGACTGGCGGCGGCCTTGAATTCGGGTAACACCACCACGCAGCCGCCCACGCCGACCATGGCCAGCACGATGGCTACCAGGCCCGTCACGTGGGAGGCCGGAACCGCGAGCAGCGACCGATCTTCCGGCCGCAGCCCCAGTCCATGGCGGTAATGCAGCACCGAATGCACCAGGTTCAGGTGCGTGAGCACCGCGCCTTTGGGTGCGCCCGTCGTGCCCGAGGTGTAGAGGATGACGGCCGGGTCCTCCTCGTCGGGCGCGGCATCGGTGAAGCCGGTGGTGCCGCCGTCCTGGCCTGGCGACCAGGCGTCCCAGCCCACCGGCACCTGCGTGGCGTGCAGCACCATCCGCACCAGCGGTGCACCGGTGCCCCCGATCGTGGGCGGGATGCGGTCGGCCAGTGCGGCATCGGCCAGCACGGCGCGTGCGCCGCACTGGCGCAGCACATAGGCGATGCCCGGCGCGGCCTCGCGCGTGCTCACCGGCACGAGTACGGCGCCGAGGCGCAGCACCGCATGGCAGCCGATGACGAAGCTGGCGCGGTTGTGGCACAGCAGCACCACCCGGTCGCCCCGGGTCACGCCGGCGCCGGTCAGCCGCTGCGCAAGGCTGCCGCTGTCGTCCGCCAATTGCCGCCACGTCCAGCGCTGTGTGCCGTCGACCAGCGCCTCGGCGTCCGGACGGGCGTGGGCCGCCTGCGCCAGCAGGGCCACGAGATGGGGTGGTCGATCGGCGAAGCAGCGCATCAGCAGGCCGCCGAAATGGCGCTCCTCGCGCAGGGCGACGGGCGGCCAGGCAGGGTGGGGTGGCGTCATGCGGCCTGCTCCTGAGGCTCGAGGTTGGCCCCACGCTCGATCACCACCTCCTCGTCAAGCAGGTTGCGCGAATGGTTGAGGTCGGACTGGCTGATCAGCACCGACAGCCCGGTGCCCCGGAGCTGTGCAATCACCTCGGACAGCCGCTGAGACAGGGCGGGCGCCACGCCCTCGAAAGGCTCGTCGAGCAGCAGCAGTCGCGTACCCACGCCCAACGCGCGGGCCAGGGCCACCAGCTTCTGCTGGCCGCCCGACAGCAACAGGGCCTTGCGCTGGCGCATCTCCAGCAACTCTGGCAGCACACCGTAGACGAAGGCCAGCCGCTGGTCCACGCGCAGGGTGGGCGAGACCCACAGCGGCAGGCAGATGTTCTCCTCCACCGTCATTTCGGGCACCAGGCCGCGGTCCTCGGGCATGTAGCCGATGCCGAGCGCGGCGCGCCGATGCGGTGGCTCGGTCCCCAGGTCCCGCCCGTCGAGGCGCAGGCTGCCGCCCAGCAGCGGCAGGTGGCCCATGATGCTGCGCATCACTGTGGTCTTGCCCGCACCGTTGCGGCCGATCAGGCCCACCATGCGGCCGCTGTCCACGCGCAGGCAGAAGCCGCGCAGCACCTCCACGGCCTGGATGGCCACGCGGGCCTGGCTGAGTTCGAGCAGCGTGCTCATCGGTTCGGCTCCGTTGGAAAGGCGGCGGTGGTGGGGACGTTCGCGGCCGGGGCCACATTGGCGCGGCGGCTCATGCCGTCACCTTGGTCGCATGGGCCCCGCCGGTGACATGACGGCGCACATCGGCGTTGACCAGCACCTCGTCTGGCGCGCCCAGGGCGATGACGCGGCCACTGTAGAAGGCGGCCACGCGGTGGGCATACCGGCGCACGATGTCCATGTCGTGCTCCACGAAGATCAGCGTCACCGCGGCTTCGCTGCCGGTCCGCTCGATGGCCCGCATGACCGTGTCCATGGTGGCGAACTTCTCGTCGCCGCTAACGCCGCTCGTGGGCTCGTCCAACAGGAGCAGCAGGGGCTGCGCGGTCAGCGCCATGGCGATGTCCAGCAGCTTGCGCACTCCGCCCGGCAGCTCGCGCACCGGGCGTTGCGCGTGGGCCTCGAGCGAGAAGGCCGCCAGCAGCTCGCGGCAGCGCATCACCGACGCCGCATCGCGTGCCGGACGCAGGAAGGCGCGCTGCCCGCGGCTGCAGTGCAGCGCCAGCAGCATGTTCTCCAGCGCCGTCATCTGCAGGCACAACTGCGGGATCTGGAACGAGCGGGCCACGCCGCGCCGGGTGATCTCGCGCGGCGTGCGGGCGGTGATGTCTTCGCCTGCCAGCACGATGCGGCCCTCGGTGGGCTTGAGGTAGCCCGTGACCATGTTGACGAAGGTGGTCTTGCCGGCGCCGTTGCTTCCGATCAGGCACAGGCGCTCGCCGCGGGCCACGTCGATGTGGATGTCGGCCGCGGCGACCACGGCGCCGAAACTGCGCCGCAGACCCTGGGCGCTGAGCACCGGCATGGCCGTGTCGCGGGGCGTCATGCCGTGCTCCCCGTGCGCCGGCGCAGGGCCAGCGAGCCCAGCCCATCGGGCAGGAAGCGGATCACCAGCAGCAGGAACACGCCCATCGCCAGCTGCCAGGTGTTGGGGAAGTACGCGCTCGAGAAGGAGCGCACCAGTTCCAGCAGCAGCGAGCCGACGAACACCGCCACCACTGAATGGTGGCCGGCCAGGATGGCCACGAAGACGAATTCGCCCGAGGTGGTCCAGTAGCTGAAGTTGGGATCGATATGACCCAGCGCCATCACTGCCAGCGCGCCTCCGGCGCCGCCCATGGCCGCAGCGATGAGGAAGTTGGAGGCCACGAGGGAGGGCACCGAGCTGCCGAGGTATTCCACCCGCAGTTCGTTCTCGCGCACGCCCAGCGACAGCAGGCCGCGCTGCGAGTCGAAGTACAGCCGCGCCAAGCCAGCGGCCAGGCAGGCCACCGTGGCGGTCACGCCCCAGAGCAGCAGGTGGGCGTGCGCGTCGGGGGCGCGCCAGCCCAGCAGCGTGGGGCGGCCCGTATTGAAGCCGTCGGAGCCGCCCAGGCTCTGCGTCTTCATCAGCAGGCCGTAGAGCACCATAGACAACGCCAGGGTCAGCATGGCGAAGAAGATGCCGCGGTAGCGGGCCAGCAGCGGCGCGAAGGGGGCCGCAAGCACGAGGGCGGCCACGGCGCCCGTCGCGGTGAGCACCAACAGGTCGGTCACGCCGGCGAAATTGAACAGCAGCGCTGCCGCATAGCCGCCGGTCGCAAACACCAGGCCCTGCCCAAAAGGGACGACGCCGGTGCGCATCATCACGACGATGCCCAGCGACACCAAGCCGTTGGCCAGGGCCAGCGTAGCCAGCGATGTGAGCCAGCGCGGCGCCAGCGCACCGGCCGCCAGCAGGCCCGCTGCGCACAGCAGGCCCAGACCGAACACGCGCGTCGCAGAGGGAGAGGAAGAAGTCTTCATGTCGCGCGGCTCCTCAGATCTTGCGTGCCTGCACACGCTGGAACAGGCCTTCGGGCCGCACGAGCAGGATGAGCGCCATCACCACATAGATGCTGAACAGCTCGGCCGCCGGCCACAGGTGCACCGAGGCCGCCCGTGCCAGGCCCACCACCAGCGCGCCGATGGCGGCGCCTTCGATGCTGCCCAGGCCGCCGATGATGACCACGGCGAAGCTCACCACGATGACCCCGACGCTGAGGCCCGGCTGCACCGAGATCATGGGCGCGGTGAGCGCGCCGCCGAGCGTCGCCAGGAAGACGCCTGCCACGAATGCGCCGGTGTAGACCCGTGAAACGTTCACGCCCATGCCCGCGGCCATCTCGGCGTTGTGGATCACGGCCGTGACGATCTTGCCCTGGCGCGTGCGGTTGAGTACCCACCAGCTCGCCAGCCCGCAGCCGATCGCCACGGCCACCAGCATCAGGTCGTAGCCCACGTAGGTCAGCGGCCCCACCTGGAGCATCCCGAATGCCTGATAGGTGTCGGCGGCGTAGTAGGGATTCACGCCCCACACCAGTTTGGTCACGTCCTCCAGGATCAGGAAGAGTGCATAGGTGACCAGCACCAGCAGCACCTCGTCGCGCTGGTAGAACATGCGCAGCAGGCCGCGCTCGGTCAGCGGCGCGAGCACTGCGGCCACACCGGCGGCGGCCAGCACCAGCGCGCCGATGGTCAGGGCCGGGGCCACCTTCATCGACAGCAGCCAGGCCACGAGACTGGCGCCCGCGTAGGCACCCACGGCATAGAAGCTGCCGTGGGCGATGTTGAGGATCTTCAGCACGCCGAAGACCAGCGTCAGGCCCAGGGCCACGATGAAGAGCCAGGAGGCATAGGTGATGCCGTCCAGCAGGATGGTGAGCACGAGATTCATGGGTGGCGTCCGGGCAGGGCCGGCGGCGCAGCCAGGGCGCGCGGCCGGCCGGGCGGTCACAGGGTCAGCACTTGGCGCCGGGGAAGCCGGCCTTGATCCAGTCCTCGCTCTTCATGGTGGCCGGCGGGTTGACGCATTCGGCCGGGAAGCGCTGGATGTCCTCGATGACCACCATCTTCTTGCCGGCGTCCCAGCGGGTGCGGCCGATGGCGGTCTCCTGGATGGCCTGCTGGCCATTGCCCAGGGCCATAGTGATCGGCCCGCCCGGTGCGGGCCAGTTGCTGCCGCGCAGCGCGGCGGCCAGTTGCTCGGGGGTCGGCTTCTGGCCGCCGTTGGCCGCCATGGCCTTCTCGGCTGCCAGCTTGAGGCCCAGCAGGGCTTGCGCCATGCGGTAGGGCGCCTGCACCGGATAGACGTTCTGCGCCTTCGAATAGATGTCCCACCACCAGTCGTTGAGGGCGGACTTGGGCGACATCAGACCATAGGCGCCGCGTGCGCCCACGATGGCGCCGTTGGGGAATTTCTCGCCCAGGCCGGGCAGCACATGGTCGGCGGCGGAGAACACCGGCGTCTGCTTCTGGAACACGCCGCGCGCGCCGGCCTGCAGCACGAAGGCCTGCAGGTCGCCGCCCCAGAGGCTGGAATGGAGGATGTCGGCTGGACGCGCAGCCAGGGCCGAGATCTCGGTGCCGTACTGGCCGGCGCCGAACTTGGGCAGCAGATCGGCCTGCATCTGCGCGCCCTTGTAGAGCTGCTCCATGGACTGGATGAAGTCCTTGCGGCTGTCCTGGCCCCAGGCATAGTCCTGGTTGATCATGTTGTAGCGCTCGACCTTGACGTTGCGCGCCTTCAGGTAGCGGGCCAGCGCCACGTTGTCCATGGTGGCATGAGCGGCGGTGCGGAACACGTAGCTGTACTTGCCGTCTTCGAAGATGCGGGGCGTGCCGCAGTCGTAGAGGATCAGGAACTTCTTCATCTCCTCGGCCACCGGCGCCACCGCCAGGCAGTCGCCCGAGCCCACGTAGCCCACCACGGCGTCGACCTTCTCCCGCTCGTAGAGGTTGCGCAACTCCTGCACCTGCTTCGTGGCACCGCCGTTTTCGTCGACGTAGACGGCCTCGATCTTCATGCCGCCGAAGCCGGCCTTGTCGAACGGGGCCGGCGCCTTGCCGTTGTTGAAGGCCTCGATCAGCACCTTGGCGCCGTTGACGGCAGGCACGCCGAAGCTCTCGGCCGCTTGGCCGGACAGGAAGCTCACCACGCCGAGCTTGAAGGTCGGCGCCGCTGTCTGGGCCAGCGCGGGCGCGCCGGCCAGGGCCAGCACGGCAGCAGCAAGGCCGGCCAGGCGCGTCGGAAGCCGTCGGCGGCCGCCGGATGCATGCAGAGGGGAAGTCACCGTCATCGCTCTTGTCTCCTTCTGTGTGGTGGCGGTCGTTGCCGCCGGGTGAACGAACGCAAAAAAGGGGCACGGCCAGCGGCCCGAGGGCTCAGGCCGGCAGGTGATCGGGCTCCAGCGCGGTGTCCATGGGAATGCCTGCGAGCGCATAGCCGCGCTGGAAGTCCACAAGGTGCTTGCGCATCCATTCGGCGGCACCGCGCCCGTCGCCTGCAGCGATGGCCTCTATCAGCCGGGTGTGTGCCTGGACGTTGCGCGACTGGGTCTGCGGCAGCACCCGCTGCAGCCGCACCAGCGTTGGACGGTAGAGCAGGTTGATGGGCTCGCGCGCCATCATCAGCACGCGGTTGCGCGACGCGGCGGCCACTTGGGCATGAAAGGCCACATCGAGCTCGGCATGGCGTTGCGCCGTGCCGCCTTCGTCGTGGCATTGTTCGAGCTGGGCGGCCAGGGTACGCAGCGCAGTCAGCCCGGGCGCGTCGATCGCGGCGGCGGCCAGTTCGGCGGCCTGGGGCTCGAGCACCATGGCGACCTGCCAGAGCTCATGGAACGTCACCTGCTGCAACATCAGGGCGCGGGCCGTGCGCGCGCCCACGTCCTCGGCGCCGGGAAGGCGGACATACAGGCGACGGCCGCCCTGGCGCACGAGGAAGCCTTCCTGCTCCAACTGGCGGATCGCTTCGCGCACGGTCGAGCGGTTGACGCCCAGTTGTTGGGCCAGCTCGAGCTCGGTCGGCAGCAGCATGCCGGCCTGAAGCTCGCCCCGGACGATGCGCTGCTCGATGGCGCTGGACAACGCCCGATAGCCGGGCACCAGCTTCATGGGCTGGAATGCAATGGCGTCGCTGTTGGCGTGGATGACCATGACTGCGGCAGAGATCCGTTTGTCCGACAAACCAACTTTCATGCAATTGGCGCCAGTCGTGGGGCGGGTGAATCCCTATCGTGCGGTGCAGCAAGCCGACGGCGGGTAGGGCAGGAACTGCGAACTGCAGAAAGAGAGTCGCGGGCCCGCCCAAGAAACCCGATCTCGTTCCAGCCGTGCCGATGCGGTGCCGGTGCGGGCGTCCAAACCCGCATCAAAGCCGACGCTTTGACGCTTCGGCTGGGTGTGATGGATGGCTCTGACAGCGCTCGCGGTGCTGGTCATCGCCCCGGCCGGCCCCACCACACCGCGCGCAGTCAGATCGACGAGATCCGCCGCGCTGCGGAGGTCCAACCCTTTGGATTGCGCGACGCTAACGGCATCTGCGCTTCACTGCCGCCCTGCACCCCGTGTTACTGGCGCTGTTGAACTCGCCGGGGCAGGCTGCACTCGGCGCAGCGCGCCAACCACTTGGCCGCGGACATCGGTAGCGACGACGCAACGATGCTGCGCATGCTGGACCCGGGCAGTTGCCATGTGCCGACGACGATCCCAGGCAGTGGGCCGAGCATCTGATGCTTCTGGCCGGCCGCATGAGCCTCAAGCAACTGGCCACATCCATGCTCAAGCCCACTGCTGCCCAGGCCAAAGGCTACGTGGACGGCTCCATCGCACGCTCATACGTCACCACTGCTCGGATCCTCAATCTGGCCGCGGGGAAAAGATCTTGAAAGGGATGGTCTTCAGACGCTGCACGCACGTTGTGGCGCTGCAGCAGGGGCTGGAAGTCCGTTAGCAGGGCGGGAGGGTTACGAACGAAGCGCGGGCTGGGTGCCGCGCTACAGCGCAAGGGCCGTCGGCGACCCGCGACTTCGCCAATTACTCAGTTCGGTCCCGACGCTGGCCGGCTGAGCGCTCCTGCATGTCGGCCTTTCCGTCGTTGACAGCACTTCAATCGATTTCTATAGTTCCATTTATTAAATTAAAAAGTTCCGAATCACGGAAATAATGGAGACGAGGCATGCGTGCCAGGTTCAAAGACAAGGTGGTCCTGATCTTCGGCGCCGGTTCGTCCGGGCCGGGTTGGGGCAATGGCAAGGCGGCGGCTGCCGTGTACGCCCGCGAGGGCGCGCTCGTGGTCGGAGTTGATCTGCATCTGGACGCTGCCCAGGAGACCGAGGCCGCACTGCGGCAGGAAGGCCTGAGCATGACCGCGATGGCGGCCGATGCCAGCACCAGTGCCGAGGTAGCCGACGTGGTGGCGCAGACACTGAAGCTTCATGGCCGCATCGACGTGCTTCACAACAACGTGGGCGTCACCGTCATGGGAGATCCGGTGGAGCTGAGCGAGCAGGACTGGCAGCGCAGCCTGGACATCAACCTGTCCAGCGCCTTCCTCACGTGCAAGCACGTGCTGCCGGCCATGCTGGCGCAGGAAAGCGGCGCCATCGTCAACATCTCCTCGCTGGCGTCGCTGCAGATCAACCAGTACCCCTACTTCGCCTATCAGACGGCCAAGGCCGGTCTGAACCATTTCACCCGCGCCATCGCGGTGCGTTATGCGGCGCGAGGCATCCGCGCCAATGCAGTGCTGCCAGGCGTGATGGACACGCCGCTGATCTACCAGCAGATCGCGGGCAACTTCGAGGATGTCGAAGCCATGCGGCGTGCGCGCCATGCCGCCAGTCCCATGGGCCGCATGGGCACCGCATGGGACGTGGCGAACGCCGCCGCCTTCCTGGCCTCTGACGAGGCCGCGTACATCACCGGCGTGGTGCTGCCTGTGGACGGAGGCAAAAGTTGCGCCGCGCGCTAGGCGGCCGGGCCGCTGCTTCCGAGCGCGCTGCCGGTGCGGCGTCGCGGCCCACCTACGCCGGCTGGTCCTCCGCCATGCGCGCGGCCAGCAATCGGGCTTCGGCCTGCAGGAGCCCGGCGATCTCCAACGCCCGAGGCCGGGCCATGCGGTCGGTGATGGCAGCCACGCTCAACGAGGCCAGCACCTGTCCCTTGGCATCGACCACTGGCACGCCCACCGCCAGCATGCCGGGCACGATGCGGCCGGTGTTGAAGGAGAAGCCGTCGCGCCGGGTCTGCGTGACCAGCTCGCGGATCACCGTCGGCGTGTGGGAAGGAAAGTCCTCCAGCCATCGGAGATTGCGCTCCAGCACCTTGGCCACGTCGGCATCGGGCATGGCCGACAGCAGCGCAAGGCTGCCGGCACCCACGCCCAGTGGGCGCCGGTCGCCCACATCCAAGGTAAGGGTACGAATCGGAAAACTGCCCGTGGCGCGACCGATGCACACGGCGGCCGTGCCTTCGGTGACTTGGGCGAAGACCGTGTCTTGCGTGGCTTCGGCCAGCCGTTGCAGCGAGGGCTGGCAGGCCGCGACGCGCCACTGTGCAAGCGCCCCCGCCGCGAGCATGGCGACCGCGCTCCCCAGTCGATACCTGCGGCTGCCGATGTCCTGGAAGGCCAGCCCGGTGTCGACCAGGGCCGCCAGAAGACGGTGGGTGGTCGACTTGCCCAGGCCCGTGCTTTCCATGAGCTCCGTGAAGCTGGCCCCCTGGTGCGGATGCTGGGCCAGCGCGCGCAGCATGCGCGCGGCGCGATCAATCACCTTGACGGGGGGCTCGCGGCTGTCCTCGTCCTGCGAGCCGGCCGGTCTTTCTGCGGATGCCATGGGAAGGGGCGTTGCGCCCTGTTCTGCGGAAGCGCCGATGGTAGCCATGGGTTTCGCTACGCAGCCTGCGAATGCCCGCCCACGGGAAACCGCGCGTGGCATGCGGTTGGCAGGAGGCCGCAGCCGATGACCAGGCAGACTCCCCTGAACCCGCTGGTCGTGGCCGACTCGGTCACCAAGCTGCAGGCCGACGCTCGTGGCGCCGTGGCGGTGGCGGCCTCGCACGCCGGCCTGTTTGCCGCGCACGAGGCCCTGGCGGCGGGCGTGGTCGCTGTCGTGCTCAACGACGCAGGCGTAGGGCTGGCACAGGCTGGCATCGGCGGGCTGGCACTGTGTGACCGCCACGGCGTGCCCTGTACGGCCGTCGACCATCGCAGCGCACGCATCGGCGACGGCGCCGACCACCTGCGGCGCGGCCGGCTCTCGCATGTCAACAGCGCCGCGGCGCACCTGGGCCTGCACGTTGGCATGTCAGTGGCCGACGCCATCGAGCGATTGCGGATTGCCAAACTGGCCGCTGCCGATCCCGGCGATCCACCCCAGGAAGCCCGCGAGAACCGTGCGCTGCCCGGCGCGCTGCGGACGCTGGTGCTGATGGATTCGGCCTCACTGGTTACACCGCGGGACGCGGGTGCGGTGGTGCTGACCGGCTCCCATGGCGGCCTGCTCGGCGGCCAGGCCTCGACCGCCATCAAGGTGGATGTCTTCGCCGCGGTCTACAACGATGCAGGCGTGGGCATGGACGACGCCGGCATCTCGCGCATGCCGGCGCTGGACGCGCGCGGCATTGCGGGCGCCACCGTCGCGGCCGGCAGCGCCCGCATCGGTGATGGCCGCTCCACCTACGAGAGCGGCGTGCTCAGCCACATCAACCACCGTGCCCGCGCGCTGGGCGCGCGCGTGGGCATGCGCGCCGATGCCTTTGCGGACCTCATGGGCCGCGCGACGGCGGGCACCTGATCCACCCCGCCGTCCTTTCATTCCACCCCCTCACTCCAGAAGCACTCTCTCCATGTCCAACGTGAACGCATCCACAGCCGGCACCCTCGTCATGAGCGGCGGCGAAGCCATCGCCCGCATCATCAAGGCATTCAATGGCGGGCCCATGTTCGGAATGGGCGGCTTCCAGGTACTCCCGCTGTACGAGGCCGCCCGTGTGCTGGAGATGGAGCACCATCTGATCCACGACGAGCGCAATGCCGTCTTCGTGGCCGATGCCTATGCCAAGGTTTCCGGCCGCGTGGGCCTGGCGGACGCCACGGTCGGCCCCGGTGCCACCAACATGCTCACCGCATTGGCCGAGTCCCTTAACGCCGGCACGCCCGTGGTCTGTGTGGTGGGCGACACGCACCGGGACCACTCCTGGAAGAACATGACGCAGGAGTCCCGCCAAGTCGATGCACTGCGGCCCATGTGCAAGGAGATCATTCGCATCGAGTCCATCAAGCGCGTGCCTGAGCTGATGCGCCGTGCTTTCATGGTGGCGACCACGGGCCGCCCGGGGCCGGTGGTGGTCGACGTGCCGGAAGACCTGATGCACGACACGCATACGTTCGACTTGGCGGACTTCGCGGTCAACCCGATCTACGAGGCCGCGCCCGCCCTGCGCAGCCGGCCCGATGGCGACTCGGTGGCGCAGGCGGCCGCCCTCATTGCTGCAGCGCAAAAACCCATCATCCTCGCTGGCGGTGGCGTGCACCTTTCCGGCGCCGCGCCGACCCTGCATGCCTTCGCGCAGGCCCTGAATGTCCCCGTGGCCCACACCCTCACGGGCAAGGGGGCCATCCCCTGCACCGACCCGCTGAGTGCCGGCCTGTTCGGCCGCTACGACCGCATCGCCAACGCGCTGATCGACGAGAGCGACCTCATCGTGGTCGTGGGCTGCAAGCTCGGCGAGATCGCCACCAAGCGCTACACCGTGCCGGCACCGGGCAAGCGCATCGTGCACATCGACATCGTGGCCGAAGAGTTCGGGCGCACGCTGATGCCCGAGATCATGCTGTGGGGCGATGCACGCCTGGCGCTGCAGGACCTGCACGCCGCGCTTGGCGACCAGGCCGCCGCCGTCCGCCAGCGCCTGTCGGACTGGGCGGCCGAAGTGCCCCGGCGCATGGCCAGGTGGCGCGACGAGGTGGCCGAGCGTCTGAATTCCCAGGACCGGCCGATCAACGTGGCCAGGCTCATCACCGCCATCAACAAGGTGCTGCCGGGCGACGGCTACCTGGTGGCCGACGGCGGCTTCGCCGCGCACTGGGCCGGGCTGCTCTTCGACACCAAGGAGGCAGGCCGGCGCTTCGTGCCCGACCGGGGCTTCGCCTCCATCGGCTACGGCCTGCCCGGCGCCATCGGGGCGGCGCTCGCGGCACCTGGCAAGACGGTGTTCAGCATGACCGGCGACAGCGGCTTCTGCATGGTGATCGGCGACCTGGAGACGGCCAAGCGGCTGAAGCTCGACATCACCCTCATCGTGGTGAACAACGCTGCCTCGGGCTACGTCAAGGCGCTGCAACACCTGGTCTACGGCGCGGGCAAGCACATCGCGGCCGACCTGGAGGAGGTCAACTTCGCCCGCGTGGCCGAAGCCTTCGGCTGCACCGGCATCCGGGTCGAAGATCCGGAGCAGATCGAGGCTGCGCTGCGCCAGGCCATGGCGACCAAGGGGCCGGTAGTGCTCGATGTGGTCGTTACCCGCGACCCTGCCAAGATGCTGCCCGGCGTGGACAGCCGCGCGGCAGTCATCAAGAAAGGCGACCGCATCGCCTGAAGGTCGCAGGACACGCCATGCAGAAGCCCTCCGACGCACCCGGCACGGCCGGCGACAGCTACTCACTGGTCATGAAGACCGGCCCCGAATGGTCCGACCTGGCGCGGGTCCGGCGCCCGCTGAGTGCACCCAGGCCGGGCAGCGCCCTGGTGAAGATCCACCGCGCCGCCGTATGCGGCACAGACCTGCACATCCTGAAATGGAACGACTGGGCGCAGCAGCATTACCGCCTGCCCCTGCCGCTGGGGCATGAGTTCAGCGGCGTCATCGCGGCCATCGGCGCGGATGACGCGTCCGCGCACCATGGCCTCGCGGTAGGCGACAGCGTTACGGTCGAAACGCACTTGGCCTGCGGCCACTGCGACCAATGCCTGCGTGACCGCGGCCACACGTGCCTGAACCTGAAGGTCTTCACCCGGCTGGGCGAGGGCGCCTTCGCCGAATACGCCACGGTGCCCCTGGCCATGCTGCGGCGCCTGCCGGCCGGCATGTCGCACCGCCACGGCTGCCTGCTCGAGCCGCTGGGCATCGCGCTGCGGGCGGTGGAGGAGTGCCGGGTCACCGGCGGCGTCCTGTTCGTCAGCGGCTGTGGCCCCATCGGCCTGCTGGCCGTGGCGGCGGCGCGGCAGACGGGCGTGGCACGCGTGCTGGCCGCCGACCTCTCGCCCGCACGCCGCGAACTGGCGCTGGCGCTGGGCGCCGAGGTAGCGGTCGACCCGCGCGACGGAAGCGATCGCGCGCTGGTGGGCACAGGCGTGGACGCGGTGATCGAGGCCAGCGGCAGTCCCGCTGCCATCGAGAACGCTCTGAACCTGCTGCGGCCGGGCGGCACGCTGATGCTGGCGGGCATGCCCGCCCAGAACCTGGCGCTGGACCTGTCGCGCCACGTGGTGCTGCGCGAGATAGCGATACGCGGGGTCTATGGACGGCACCTGCAGGGCACCTGGGCACGTCTGCAGGAGATCGCGCCGCGCATGCAGTCCGCGCTGGACCGGCTCATCACCCACGAGTTTGCGCAGGACGACTTCGCCGAGGCGTTCCGCGTTGCGATGGACGGACAGGCCGGCAAGGTCGAACTGATTTTTTCCTGATTGCCGCTTCAACCAAGGAGACAGACATGAGCCTTCACCCCACCCGCCGGGACACCATGAAACTTCTGGCCGCTGCCACCGCACTGCCCTGGGCCGATGCGCGCGCGGACGACTTTCCGAACAAGCCGATCCGCATGATCCTGCCCTTTCCTCCGGGCGGGACCACCGACGTCGTGGGCCGGGTCTTCGGAGAGGCCTATGGCAAGGTGCTGGGGCAGCCGGTGATCATCGACAACCGGGCTGGCGCTGGAGGATCGGTGGGCGCGCGTGCCATCGCTCAGGCGGCGCCCGACGGCTACACGATCGGCCTGGTCACCATCAGTACCCACGGCACCAACTCGGCGGTCTACAAATCCTTGCCTTATGACCCGGTGAAGGACTTCACGGCCATCACCAAGCTGTCTGCCTTTCCTGGGGTGATCGCGGTCAACCCCGCGTTTCCTGCAAAGAACTTCAAGGAGTTCATGGAGACGCTCAAGGCTGCGCCGGGCCGCTACAGCTATGCCTCGTCCGGTGCTGGCGGCGCCACCAACCTCTGCATGGAATTGTTCAAGTCCAAGACCGGCGTCTTCATCACGCACATTCCCTACCGCGGCTCTGGCCCGGCCATCAACGACGTGATCGCCGGGCAGGTGCCGATCCTTTGGGATGCGCTGCCCTCGGCGCTGCCATTCATCAAGGCAGGCAAGCTGGTGGCAATCGGTGTGGCGAGCGACCGCCGCAGTCCGCAACTGCCCGATGTGCCCACCTTTACCGAACTGGGCGTCAAGGACTACGAGCCTGACCTGTGGAACGGCATCGTGGGCCCGGCCAGGATTCCGCCGGAGATCTTCAAGCGCCTGCAAAGTGCCGCGGTCGAGGCGGCCGGCAATCCCGAGTTCAAGGCGCGCATGAGCGAACTTGGCGCCAACGTCGTGGCCAGTAACTCGCCGGGCTTCAGCCAAGCCATCGCCAAGGACGTCGCGCTGTGGAAGGAAGTAGCGAAGTTCGCAAACATCTCGCTGGATTGATCGATTGAGCTATCGCGTCCGGACGCACAGCCCTGATAGCACCAGGACCTGCTCAGCAACGATTACATCGCTCTCTATGGTGAAGCCGATAGCCCGCAACGCTGTGAACACCGACGCGGCTTCCGCGCGATGCCGCTCGGCGACGATCAATACGTCTTGAGCGCCCGCGTTCGTGAAGCGAAGGTCCGGGGGCCGCTTGTCGCCGTAGCGAGCCATCAAAAGCACAATGTTAGGCGGCTCGAATGGAAAGTGACGCCAAGCAATACGCTGGGAAACCTGCTCAATCGCTGCGGTGATGGCCTGATCCTTCACGGCTTTTGCTTGCCGCGCTCGCCCTGCCTGCACGAGCTTGATGCGTCCGCTGCGAACCTTGGCCAGGCGCTCCTTCTCTGTCCTGATATTGCGCATCTTCGCGTAGTGGGCTTCGGTGCCGTAGCACGCCAGGGCCGGCGCCGCCAACGCGGGAATCAGCAATGTGTGCAGCCGCTGCCGTTGGGGATCACGCAGAAATTTTGGGTTTTCCGCTGCAACCTCTTTCTTGATCGACGCGCAGCATCGGTCGTACGCGTGCTGCTGGTCATTCGTCATCTCCGGCCTTCGGGAGGCGAGTGCGGCCATCAAGTCAATTGCGTACCGGCTGTTGTCAGAGGGGCTGGCGGCGCGTGCCAAGCTTGTCAGCGCCTTGTCTCCGTACTCCGACCATTCTCCCCTGCGTGCCATTACAAGTTCGTAGAAGCTGCCGAAGCGGGACTCCAGCGCCGAGGCTGGTTTGGTCCATATCTGGCGCTCTCGCATGGCTGCCACCACTGATCGGTGGCGTGACGCGCTTGGTTCGATGGAGAAGGTTGTGTCGCCTGACCAAAGGGCGAGCATGATCTTGACGTAGGCGCGAATGAGGTCAGTGTCAGTGCTGTTTGCTACCCACCTTTTGACCTCCTCTGCCTTCTGCTGCCGCTGCCTTTGTTCTTGGGCGAGCCTCTTGGCTTGCCTTTCCTGTTCACGCTGCTGCGCTTCCAACTGCTGAGCAATCGCATTGGCCTTTGCCGATAGGCGGCGCTTTGCGTCTTCGTGGGCAAGGGGAAAGTAGATCCACTGCTTTGCCACAGTGCTCGAACAGACCAAGTCCTCGATCTCTCTTGCGGGTACGTGCCCAACCCGATCAAAGTGACTCGTCACAATCTCGATGCACGCGACTTTCGCGGCTCGGATCTTGGCTGCCTTCTGCACATCGACCAGATGCGTTACTGCCCCTTCGATCATCAAGTCGAAAGTCGGCTCTGCACAGTGGGCGCGCCGGGCGCGACAGATGACATCGGGCACCATGCTTCCAAGCTGCCTTTCCAGCCGCACGTCTTCGAGCACGAGCGCGCACGCTGGCCAGCTTGCCGATTCGATCGTCTCACCGCCATCGGGCATCACTTCGCTCTCGGTCGCCCGATAGGCCGGGACGCTGATAGAGCCGCGTTTGGCAATGGCTTTCTTGATCAGGAAGTGGAGAAGTGTCTCGTTAAACTGCTTTCCCGATAGGCCCTCAAGCCATTCGGCCGGAATGCCGCCAAGGAGCTCCGCCTCACCATCGGCGAGCAGCTGATCTGCGTCTGCAGATGCTCTTTCATCGTCCCAGTGGCGATGCCATGAAACTTTGCTGTCAGGTGCGCGCAGATGAGCAAGGATTTCCTCCTTGCCCCAACCTACGATCCTGGGGTCACAGGCCTGTGCCAGAGAAAGCACGCAGCTCGAACCATGCTGCAGATCGAAAGTTTGCACAGTCTTTACCGTGACGGCGAGCTGCCGTCCGTCGTCCAGTTCAAGAAGGGCGGTCCAGTCATCGACCCAGGTTCGGTTCAATACCGTGGCGGCCTCTGACCCGCTGAAGGTGGCGACGAGACTTCCTTTCCGTTCCCAAGCTTGCGCATCGTTGGATGTCGCCGCTCTGGCAGATAGATCACGTCTTGCTCAACATAGAGTTGGATGGCGAGCAGTTGCGCGACCTTTCGAAGGCAGCGTGCTTGGGCGGCGTCTACGCAGCGATGCTTGAAATGCTTGCGTTGCACCCCTCGGCGCACGAAATGCTCAGGCGGCTTACTGACATTGACGGCCAACAAGCTCTGCCCGCATGCGCGGCACACGCATGCGCAAGCTGCGCCGTTTTCGTGAGCCTCCAGCAACCCCACGTGTACAAACTTTGTCGTGTCTTCGGCACGGACTGCCCAGAGCATCAGTGGCTCTTCACAGGGCGGCGAAGACTGGGTTGCGGCCATGACTGTCTGCTCTTTACTTCGATTCGCGGACGGAGATGGACTGTCCTGTGTCGATCCAATCGGATGATTCTGAGCGAGTGGTGGTCCGTGCCACGGCAGCGGTGGCCGCTTGAATAGTCATCGGCAAGGCTGCGTCAGCGAAGTCGTGCGCGAGGTTCTGGTTCAATAACGTCATGGACATCCACGTATTGAATACTGACAGGGGCCACGGCGCGGTTGGGGCAGATGCCGAGTGGCTCCGTAGAGGGGTCGCAGTAACAAGCGGTGGCGAGAACTACGCGGCCAAACTCCGCCAGATCCGAAGTGGCGACTGGATTCTGATGTGGCTGAATGGTAGGGGAGTGGTCGCTGCGGGGCGAGCTGTTGACGATCGCGTTCAGCACGTGTACCCGCCGAATGTCGTGAACTCTTCCGAGCCTGAGGAGTATCACCGCCTGATGGACTGGCGACTTGACCTGCGCAGTAATCCAATCTCAGCTGCGGAGTTCACTGCGCTTTCGGGGGTTCGGCCAACATCCGCTCGCGTGCGTATTCGCGATCCGGAGCGCAGAGCGGCAGTACTGGCACGGCTGGCTGAGCTTGAGAGGACCGCAGACCCGACGCAGTACGAGATGATTGCTGATTCCATGTTGGCATTGGGGCCTGTCTCCAAGCCCATCGGCTTTCCAATTCCTACGCGAATCGAAGGCACGACAAACTGCTTTTATCGATCACCATGGGTGCGAGCTTGGACGCTGCAGCGAGCCGGGCGTCACTGCGAACTGTGCAAGTCTGCCGCGCCATTTTTGAAAAGCTCAGGACTTCCTTATTTGGAGTCGCACCACGTCGTCCCTATGAGCGAAGGTGGAGGTGATACACCTGAGAACACGGCGGCACTATGTCCTAATTGCCATCGAGAGTTGCATTGCGGCGCAGAACGGATTGGGAAGCGTGAAGAGCTGAAACGGATCGTGTTGGGCCAGGAAATGAAATAGGGTAGTCATGACAGCGTGCCTCCAAAAGCACGCGAGGCTGACGGCGGCGCAGCCTTAGATATTGCTGGAGGGCACCGACTGCCGCATGCCCGCCAGGACGCACACGCCACCGCTGGCAGCCTGAGCCCTGAGGCCGAGGGCCCGCATCTCCACACGAGCACGCGTAACGCAGCGCCGAACCTCGGGCACATTACGGCCCGTGCCCAACCCCAGCGCCCATCCCGACCGACTGCTCGACGACCCACAGTGGCTCAATGGCGAGATCAAGCGGATGCAGCTGATGGTGCAGAAGCTGACGCTTTAGCTGGCACGTCAGCAGCGCGCGCGATTCGGCGCGAGCGGCGAACGCCACGCCGACCGCCAGGCAAGCCTGATCAAGGCAGAGCTCGCGCGGGCAGCGCGCCCCGCAGCCCCCTCGTCGGAGCCGGCACCCGCCGTCGCTGACCCGCCGTCGAAACCCGTATCAGTCTCTTCGAGAGCTCCGCTCGGTTGAAGGAGATTACTCCTGGTTTGCTGCTGCGCTTACACACCGCCGCTAGTCGTTCGACGCTGCTGCTTGGCGAACTTAGGTGGCGGCACGATGCCGCAGTAGCGCAACTACGGAGGCCGGATTTGATCCCATACAGCGCACCGATTGTTGTGCCAACGAGCCCGGCGCATGGCCCTAGCTCTCGTGCAGATACCGGAACCGCCTGCGCACAGCCGAGTGACTCCTTCTCGCAGCGTTTGCGAATTCTCCGGTCCATAAAGTTCGCCATGCTTCGACCCTCCCAAGCCGCGATCAGAGCAGCGCCGCCTTTGTAGTCGGGTCGAACCGGAAGGCGGCCGCTGCGCTTCGGGACGGTCTGATGGCCCGTTTGCTCCTGCGATATGCATGCAATACGATTGTCAAGCCGGCACTTCGAAGTCGAGCGCGCGGCCCCGAGCACCGGGGCGATAAACCAGTTTTGGATAGGAGACCATGGCGAGCACGCCGGAGGAGGACAGCGACGACGACATCGACGGCCTATCGGAGGAGGCGGGCAGCGGGCCGGAACGCCCCGAGTCCGAACAAGAGTGCGCCGTCAGCCTTGGCGTAGTCGAGATCGGCGACCAAGAGCTGGCCGAGGTCTTCGCGCACGGCGAGCTCGACGGCGAGGCCGGTGTCCAATCCGAGCGGCAAGTCCTTATCGCGCACGTGAGCGCCGACCAGATCATCATGACTCCCGTAGTCGCCGCCTCCTACCGCGATGACTTCCTAGGCCCCAAGTACCGTCAGATCCGACGCATCCGCATCCCGGGCGAGTGGGAGGTACCCAAGGACGTCTACGGCTTCGACGAATTGCTGGAGCAGCTTCCGATAGGCTTCTCCCGCCACGCGCGAAGAGGGCTCGGGCTGCGCTTCGAACATCGACTGATTATCGAGGCGATCGAGGAAGCCACCGACGCAACGGAACTGCTTCTGGTGGAAGGCGACGCCGCATTCATCTCAGGAGACACCTTTACGCTCGGCCTGAGGCGGTTCGAGCGCGCCCGAAAGGCGCTGGATCAAATCGGACGGCGCTCGCAGCGGCGCGCTCTCGAGGACCGCAGGATGCTCGCGCACAACGAAGTCGTGCATCCTGCTGACGCCGAGCGCTTTCCGCAGCAGGAGCGGCAGCCGCAGCCGGGCGAGATCTATAAACTCGTCCAGCTGAGCTTGCGCGAGCCGACCAGATCGCAGAACGACCGCAGCGCGGCCACCGACCTGGTTCGTCGCGACGTGCCGCAGATCGCGCGAGAGAACCCGCGGGCGCTGCTCGAGTTGCGTTCGGAGATCGAGCGCGTGACCCTCGCCCAGCTTATAGAGCGGTTCGATGAGAATCTGCGGCGCGACCCCGATGAACGCATCTGGCAACGCTTCTTCGAGGAGCATCCGTTCGTTCTGGCGATGGCGTTCCCCTACCCCGTGCTGTTGGTGCGCGGCCAGGCTCACGTCGGAGGCGTGACTATGGATGGGCGCGGCGAGAGCATCGCCGACTTTCTGTTCCGGCAGCGGCTCACCGGCGGCGTGGCCCTCGTCGAAATCAAGACGACTCGCACGCGACTGCGCCAAACGAACCCATTCCGCGGGAACGTCTACGCGGCGCACACGGAGCTCTGCGCCGCGATTTCGCAGGTACTGGACCAGCGCTCGGAGCTGACAATGAACTTCCACGCCCGCGCGCGCAGCCCAGGCATGGAGGACGCGCACGTAGGGCACGTGCAATGCCTGGTGATCGTTGGCCGCGACCCAGACTCCGCGGACAAGCGCCGGTCTCTCGACTTGTTCCGGCACGCCACGAAAGACGTGGCGGTGGTCACGTTCGACGAACTCCTCGAGAAGCTCCGGGGAATCCATCAACTGATGTCTCCGCTCGGCGCGGAAGCTCGCGGCGCGATCCGTCCGGAATCGGCGGATGGCAAGGCCGGCGCCGTTCCTCCGGCGCCAGACGCTCCCCTAGCGCCGACAGCGCCTACGGAATAAGGCCGGGGCGTCCGCCTACATCTACCGGCGGCCTATGGCTCCGCCCGCGAGTCGATATGGGAGATATTGAGGCCATTCGCCGAGCGAAAAGCGCTAGGGCCGTCGTCGCCAAGCGATTGAAGATGTCTCTCGATCTCGATCTCGCGCGCTGTCGGCTGCGCCGGAACGATGATCTTTGCCATTGCTCCTGCCCCGTCAAACTACGTCAACCCGTCCCAACAAGCTCGCCTCGTAGGCCTGGCCTTCGCGGACGAAGCCGCGCTGCTCTCAGTCGACGCCACCTTCTGTATCGGCCAATATCACTCGGCCTTCTGGTGTTCCCTTTCCCAACAGTGTCCGCGTATTCCCTCTGCTTGCCGCGTAATGCATCGCAGTTGCTACATTGCCCATGTGCCGCCGCTCCGAGGGGCGGTTGGTTATGCTCCTTTGCTCCGTCATCGAAAATCCCGGCTTTCCGCGGAATCCGCCAGCCGCCCCAGCATCGGCGACAAATCGGCAAGCCGATGTGCAATGAGATTCCGCACCTCACTCTCCCGCTGCCACTCGCCCCGAACGGCCAGCAGCCTCGACCGCAGCAGCACCTCGCGCTGCTGCTCTCGCAGGCTCTTCCAGCAGATCACCTGCACCACACCCGTCTCGTCCTCGAGGGACACAAAGATCGTTCCATTGGCCGTGTCCGGCTGCTGGCGCAGCGTCACGATGCCGCAGTAGCGCACTTGGCGCCCACTGGGCAGATGGTGCAGATCGGCTGCAGTGCTTAGGCCCTTGGCCTTGAGCTTCTCCCGCAGCAACGCCAGCGGGTGGCGACGCAGCGTCAGACCGAGCGACCGGTAGTCCCACACGATCTCTTCGCCCTCGGGCGCTTCGGGCAGTTCCAGACAGTCCTCGTCAACCGGTGCATCCTGCAGCAGCACCGGCGCTCGTCGCAGCGCTGCCGCATCCCACACCTGCTGGCGCCGATGTCCGGACAGGCTCATCAGCGCATCGGCTGCCGCGAGGATCTTCAGTTCATGCTGTTCAAGGCCTGTCCGCCGGGCCAGGTCTTCTGCGCTGTCGAACGGTGCCTGCTCCCGCGCCTGAACTATTCGCTGCGCCGACTCGCCCTTGAGCTTGTCGATCATGCGCAGACCCAGCCGCACGGCCGGCGGGTGCGGCAGGCCCTCCAGCGAGCAGTCGACCTGGCTGTGCATCACGTCCACGGGCCGCACAACGACGCCGTGCCGCTTCGCGTCCTGCACGAGTTGCGACGGCGAATAGAACCCCAGCGGCTGGCTGTTGAGCATGGCCGCCAGGAACTCTGCCGGGTGATGGCACTTGATCCAGCAGCTGGCGTAGACCAGCAGCGCGAAGCTGGCTGCGTGGCTTTCCGGAAAGCCGTACTCACTGAACCCCTTGATCTGCTCAAAGATGCTCTTGGCGAAGGCCTCGTCGTAGCCACGGTCCGTCATGCCATTCACGATCTTGTCGTAGTACTGCTGCAGCCCGCCCTTGCGCTTCCACGCCGCCATCGAGCGCCGCAGCCCGTCCGCCTCGCCGGGCGTGAAGCCCGCGGCGAGGATGGAAATCTGCATCACCTGCTCCTGGAACACTGGGACACCCAGCGTCCGACCCAAGGCCTCCTTCAAGGCTTCGCTCGGATAGGTCACCGGCTCCTTGCCCTGGCGCCGGTTCAAATAGGGATGGACCATGCCGCCCTGGATGGGCCCAGGCCGCACGATGGCAACCTCGATCACCAGGTCGTAGAAGCAGCGGGGCTTCAAGCGCGGCAGCATGCCCTGCTGGGCACGGCTCTCGATCTGGAATACACCCACCGTGTCGGCCTCGCAGATCATGTCGTAGGTGGTGCTGTCTTCGGCCGGGATGTCCTGCATCTCGAAGCGGTAGCCCCTGCGCTCGCCGATGAACTCCAACGACTTGCGGATGGCTGTGAGCATGCCCAGGGCCAGGCAGTCCACCTTGAGTAGGCCGACGGCATCCAGATCGTCCTTGTCCCACTCGATCACCGTGCGGTCCACCATCGAGGCGTTCTCGATGGGGACCATGCGGGCGAGCGGGCCCCGCGTGAGCACGAAGCCGCCCACGTGCTGCGACAGGTGACGCGGAAAGCCCATCAGCTGCTGCGTAATCGCCGCGAGCTGGCGCACCTGCAGGTCGTCGGGATCGAGGCCGACCTCGGCCCAGGCCTCCGGCCGCACCTCGCGGCCATCCCACCACTGGTGGCCCTTGGCCAGGGCGTCCACCGTCTCCAGGTCGAAGCCGAGCGCCTTGCCCACGTCCCGGATGGCCGAGCGCGGCCGGTAGCTGATCACCGTCGCCACGAGGGCGGCGCGGTCGCGGCCGTACTTCTGGTACAGGTACTGCATGACCTCTTCACGGCGCTCGTGCTCGAAGTCGATGTCAATGTCCGGCGGTTCGTTGCGCTCCCGGCTGATGAAGCGCTCGAAGAGCACGGACATGCGCGCCGGATCCACTTCGGTGACCCCCAGGCAATAGCAGACGACCGAATTTGCCGCCGAGCCCCTGCCCTGGCAAAGGATGTGCCGGGAGCGGGCGAAGCGCACGATGTCGTAGACGGTCAGGAAGTAGTGGTCGTAGTGCAGCTCCGAGATGAGCGACAGCTCGTGCTCGATCTGCTGCTGCACCTTGGCAGAGATTCCCTCCGGCCACCGGCGGCCGGCGCCTTCGTAGGTGATGCGCCGCAGGTAGCAGGCTGGGGTCTCGCCTGTCGGTACCACCTCGTCGGGGTACTGGTAGCGCAGCTCGTCCAGCGAGAAATCGCAGAGCTCGGCCACGCGCAGGGTTTCGCGCAGCAGTGAGGCAGGGTAGAGCTGGGCCAGGCGCAGCCGGGTGCGCAGGTGGCGCTCGGCGTTCGGTTGAAGGGCCAGGCCGCATTCCGTGAGCGGCTTGCCGATGCGGGTGGCGGTCAGGATGTCCTGCAGCGGCTTGCGGGAGCGCACGTGCATGTGGACATCGCCCCCGGCCACCACAGGCACACCGAAGGCGCTCGCGGCTTGGCGCAACTGGTGCAGCCACATCTCGTCGCCCAGCACCCGCTCGCGCAGTGCGACGAGCCAGCATCGATTCTCGAAGCTTGCCTGCAGCCAGTCGGTGAGGGCGTTCAGGTGATCGGAAGTGGTGCCGCGCGACGCGGCGAGCAGCACCAGGCAGTCCTCGAAGCGCTGCTTGGCCAAGTGGCCGAAGGTCAGCCGGTAGGTGCCCTTGTCGGCGCTGCGCCGCAAGCTGGTGATGAACTCGCACAGGTTGCCGTAGCCCTGCAGGTTGCGCGCCAGGACGATGAAGGTGAACGGGGCGTTGTGCTCGACCTTGAACTGTGCGCCGATCAGCAGCTTGAGTCCCACCTCCTTAGCCGCCACATGCGCCCGCACGATGCCGGCCATCGAGCACTCGTCTGTGAGGGCCAGAGCTGAGTAGCCCAGCTCGTGGGCACGCTCGACCAGTTCTTCAGGATGGCTGGCGCCGTGGAGGAAAGAGAAATTGGAGAGGCACCAAAGCTCGGCGTAATGGGAAAGCGCCATGGGGGTGCCTCACGCAAAGACGCCCTGCAGGAACCAGGCGCTGCGCTCGTCGTCCAGGCGGGTGTGGAAGACCCACAGCACGCCGGCGTGCTCGCTCAGTGCGACCCAGTAGTCGCGCAGCACATTGGCCGTTGACTGCTGGCCCTGGTCGTCGGAAAGCCGGTGCCACCAGCCGCCTTCCACGCGGTGGGGGCCCGACAGCATGATGAGTGGCCCTTGGTAGATCGGCCGGTCGCCGCGCACTGCCAGCTTCAGCGGCTGGGGCAGCATGAACGTGGGCTGCGGCAGCGAGATGTCGTGTAAGGGCCTTCGAGGCAGCGGTTGGTCGGCTGGCTGCCAATGCACCATCCACTCCATGCGGTGGTCTGCCGCGGTCACCGGGCGCAGCACGCGCTCGGGCCCCAGGCGGGCGGCGACCCGTTCCAGTACCAGCGCGAGGGACTCGCCGCTCTGCGCAGGATCGGGGAGCAGGGCGGCGCTGCGCTCCTCCATCGGTTGCACCTCGTCGGCGATCAGTTCCAGATCGCCCACTGGCGCCTTGAGCTCGACCTTGGCCAGGTGCTCGGCCAGCAGGCGCGATAGGTGCTCGATGTTGCGCGTGACCTCGGCCGTTCGCACGGTGAGTTCGCCACCGTCTCCGGCCGTCTTGCTGCGCATCACGTCGTGGCACCACTTCAACGTGATGGCGGTCGTGCCGCTGCGCCGGGCGGCGAGCCAGCCGCACAGCTGCAGCAGCAGGCGCCGCGCGCCAAAGAGCATGGCCGGGGCCAGTTCGACCCGCGACATCAGTTCCAGCCGCTGGGCGAAGCGGTCTGCGGGCTGCACCCAGGCGTGCGTCTCCGGCCGCAGGCCGTAGGCCTGGTCCATGGCGGTCAGCAGGCCCGCATCGAAGCGCCGGCTCAGGCCGCCGCGTGGCAGCGCCCGGACGTGACCCAGGTTGCGGCAGCCCAGCCGGGACAAGGTCGCCTCATGCACCCGGACGGCGCTCAGTGCATCGAAGGGCAGGGCGTCCAGCACTTCCGCCAGCGGCTTGCTGAAGCCGTTCGTCTGTCCAGCCCGGGCCAGCGCCAGGGCGGCCAGGCTCGTCGGTGCCCAGCTGGGCACGCGCAGATCGAGTTCCGCCGCCTCGTTGCGCACGCGCTCGACCAGCAGGCGCTTGCCGCCGAAGAGACGCGTGCTCGCCGACAGCTCCATCGCCAGCGCCGAGGCCTCCAGGACCGTGACGCGCGGCGTGTACTGCATGGCCCACTGCGCGGCGCCGTGCAGCAGCTCAGTGGAGGGCGTGTTCTCGAGTGCGGGGAGCAGGGCTGCCCACAGCATGCGAAGCCTCCTTGGCTTGGGTCAGGCGGCTCGGCGTCAGCAGCCGAGGCGTGAGGATGGAAGACAGGCCGCCCGGAATGGAAGGCAGGCGAAGCGGTGCGTCCATGGCGGGGCCACGGCGCTTGAAGATGTCGACCTCCAGCTCCCAGTCGAGCCGGAAGGTCGTGTGCAGGCGAAGCGGAGCGGCCGACGAGTCATGCCGGGCGGCTTCCGGCCTGCACAGGAAGACGGGGGCCTTACACGCGAGGGCACAGACCTGCAGGCGCCGAACCTGCTCCTGACGGGCCTGCGGCAGCCAGGCCACGATGGCGCCGGCGGCGTCGGACTTGATCATCTGCTCGGTAACCCACAAGCGCTCGGCAGGCGTCTCGGCCTTCACCCAGATCACCTGGGCAGCCCCAATACCGGCATGCAGAAGGCCCGGCAGGTGCGGCGGCTTGGCCGGGCCAACCAGCACCACCTGGCCGCCGGCAGCGGCGACTTGGCCAAGCACGCCACCGAGTAGGCGACATTCGCAGACGGCGGGCTGCGGCGTCAGCACCTCGGTGAGCGAGCGGCGTGGCCAGCCGCCGCCCGGCAGTTGGGCATCGAGCGCGGCCCAGCCGGACGGAACGGTTTCAGCAACCTGGCTGCCCAGCTCGCTACCACGCCAGACGCCCTGAGGAATCTCGCCGGGCATCACAACGGGCCGCAGCCGAGCCGGCGCCTCAGTGGGCAGCTCGGGCTCGGACCAGTGGGGGAGGGCGGCGGCGGTCATGGAATCGTTAAGCTGTATGAACATACAGTATCCGATCCTGCGCCGGTGTGGGGGCGCGCCGACCTTTAAATTTCTTGTCAGCGACCTCTAGAAAGGCCTGCTGCGCGGAGCTACACCCGTGAGTCGGCGCCGCCAAGACAAAGGCCTGCGCGAAGCAGGCCGAAGGGGTTGTAAGGGAGGGGGAATGCGCAGTCGGTTGAGACAACTGCCTTCCATGGGCAACCCGTCTAGGATGGTGGCGCGGCCGCGGCGTCGAGGGTCGACCTCGTGAGACTTCTTCAGGAAGGCGTGCCGACGTCCCGCGGCCTATCATCGATTCCATGTGCGCGAACTATCTGCCCGTGACAAGCGCCGATGAGCTCCTGGCGTTCTTCGGTGTCCAGAGAGACGCGCAGGCCGAGACGCCTCCCGAGCTCTACCCCACCGGGCTGGGGCCGTTCATTCGGCTGGTGAACGGTCAACGGGAGATCGAGGCCGGCTGCTTCGGCCTGCTGCCGCCCTGGCGCCGGGAGGTGGCCTACGGTCGCAGCACCTACAACGCGCGCAGCGAGACGGTGAGCACCAAGGCGAGCTTCAAGGACAGCTGGGCACGCGGTCTGCGCTGCGTGATCCCGGCCAAGGCGGTCTTCGAGCCGAAGTACGCCGAGGACCTGACCAGCGAGCGCTGGCGCATCGAGAAGGATGACGGCACACCCTTCGGCATCGCTGGCCTGTACAGCCAGTGGCTGGAGCATGGCGTGGAGAAGTTCAGCTACACGATGCTGACGGTGAACTGCGATGGGCATCCGTTCTACAGCCAGTTCCACGAACCGGGGACGGAGAAGAGGATGCCTGTCTTCCTGGAGCCAGACGAGTATGACCTGTGGATGTCATGCTCCTTGGCTGATGCGCCTCGGTTCTTCCGTCAATGGGGCGGGCCCATGAAAGGGCAGCCAGATGCTAGGCAGAGGCGTTCGGTGTCGGCTAAGCCGGTTGCGGGGTCGCCGAGAAGCTCTGGCCCAGTTCCGCCATCTCAAGGCGGGCTGTTCTGATGGCTCAAGCTCCGCTTTAGGACTAGAGCCTATGGGTTCGCATGGGAGGCGGCTTTAGACTAGCTGCGCCTTTCACATTCGTGTCGTGGATGTCAGTTGCCGCCTGGAGCTGACCTTTAACCCGGGTGAGCTGATCGGCAGCTTCACCTAGGAGCCGTCCGTGCCCCTCCGCACAAAGACGACGGGATGCGTCAGCCACCAGACCCTATGACTGGTGCTTCTGAAGACGAACGCTGGCAGTCGACCCCGAAGCGATTTCGATGTCCCGATGTCGCCGCGCTACAGCAGCCTGATCGCAAGGGGGTGATTGTGGGCTCTGGCGAGAGAGCACTGTGACAGCAGGACCGTCGTCAAATTCGTGCTGGCTCGGTTTCGCAGCTAGCGCTTCGTAGCGGTTGGAAGCAGTGTCGGTCGCGGGGGCTTGGGCGGCTCATTGCTGCCAGCGACAAACTTCCACAACCCGTAACCGGCAGCGAGCCCCACACCGACACCTGCCACGATGGGCCACACTGGCGCGGAAACTAGGCCCATGGCAAGAGCAGCCGACCCCAAGGTGCTGGAGCCCATGACAGTCACAAGCGAGGGCGCGATGAGTGCTCCGGCGGTGCCAAGTCCAGCAGCACTAAGAATTGCGGCACCGCTCGCCGGGTCCTTGGCGAGCTCATCCAGAAATGGTGCGACTGGGCTGACACCGGCGCTCACCAGAATCCGCTCCGGAGCTACGCCTTCCTCTTGCTACGCCATCAGCGCGGTGAACAACTCGTCTTTGCCCAGCGCGTTGTTGGGCATGGGAATGGGTGAGCTTCCTGTGCCTGCGCCGATCAGGGTGCCTGCATGGCCGACTCCCGGTATGGTGAAGACGCGGTGAAGCCCTTGGATAGCCAAATACCAGCTCGCGATCACGCTCGCCTGCTGGACGCGTCGGTGACCGCGGTTAGCAAGCAGCAGGCTTCGGGTACGGCAGATCGCGTTAGTCATAATGGAATGACATGAGTCCTCTCGTCCCCCCACCCCGCACGTTGATCGACGGAGCGCAGCCCGTGCCGTTGTACTACCAAGTCGCACGGGACCTGGAAAAGCGCATCACGTCGAGGCAACTCAAGCCCGGGGACCCTTTGCCTACCGAGTTGCAACTCTGCGAGAGCTATGGCGTCAGCCGCATCACCGTGCGAAAGGCCATGGAAGACCTTGTAGCAAAGCGGCTGGTGATGCGTCAGCGCGGACTGGGTACCTTCGTGGCAGAAGCCAGTTATGCGAACCGTCTCGTCAGCCACGTGGGCTCACTGCATGACGCTGTTGCGTACTCCGACGCGCTCACCTTCCGGCAGCTGTCTCGCGAAACCCTGCCGGCGTCCGGCTTCGTTGCGGAAGCTTTGCAACTGCCAGCCGACTCGCAGGTGCAGAAGATCGTTCGGGTGGGGTGTGTGGATGCCGATGCCGTTTCCCTGACCGACATCTACGTTCCGTCCGATCTGGCAGCCAGGCTGACCAAGATCCCCACCCGAGGGAACGTCTCGATCAGCAGGCAACTGGAGGAACAACTGGGCGAGCCGTTGGTGAGGGTGGAGCAGACCGTGGTGCCCGTGGCGGTCACCGAGCTCATCGCCGAGCACATGGGCCTGAAGCTCAGAAGCCCGATTCTCCAGATCCGCCGTCTCTACACCGCGGCGTCGGGGCGCCACGTCGAACTGGCAGTGGTGCACTACCACCCGCAGCGCTACACCTTCAAAATCGAACTGGCGCGCTCCGCGGGCAGGATCTGATCGCGCCGTCGCGCGAACTGCCGTGTGCAGTGCAGCGGACTCAGGGAGACCATAGTCCATCAGAAAAGTGTCAGCATGCGGCCAAATCGGTGGCCTTCCCGCCCCGGCCCGCCAGCCGTGGCGTGAAGACGCCAGGCTATTCCGGCTTGATGCCACGCTCGGCAATGACCTTGCCCCAGGCGGCGGACTCTGCCGCCATGAAGCGGCCGAAATCTGCGGCTGGCTTGTATGCCGGTACGACGCCGGCCTGGCGCAACTTGTCCCGGACCTCAGGCGTCTCCAGGATCGCCCGGATCTCCGACGACACCCTGTCAACGATCGCAGGCGGGGTGCGGGCGGGCGCGACGAGGCCGCCCCAGGGCACGGCGACGACGCCGCTCACGCCCTGTTCCGCCATAGTCGGCACCTGGGGCAGATCGGCCTGCCGACCCTCGGAGCTCACGGCGATGGCGCGCAGCTTGCCCGAGCGGATGTGGGGCAAGGCCGTCTGCGAGTCGGCATACATCACCCCGATCTGTCCACCGAGCAGATCGGTCATGGCCGGTGCGGCGCCCTTGTACGACACATGCTGCCAGCGGATGCCCGTCGCACCCGCGATGCGCTCCATCGTCAGGTGGCCCAGACTGCCCACGCCGCTACTCGCGTAGTTGATGCCGGTGCTGTTCGCTTTAGCCTTGGCGATCAACTGGGGCAGGGTATGGACATCGGCAAACTCCGCCACCGCTGGATTGACGACCAGGACGTTGTACTGGTCGTAGATCTCGGCGACTGGTTCCACGTCCTTCTGGTAGTCGAACTTCTTGCCGTAGAAGTGAAAGAAGTTGACCGTGGGCACCACCAGCATCATCAGGGTGTGCCCGTCGGGAGCCGCTGCCTGAAGCGCGGATACCGCGATGGTGCCGACCGCACCTGCGCGGTTCTCGATCACCACGGGCTGGCCGAGGCGTCGCGCCAGCTCGTTGCCGATCACGCGGGCCACCACATCCGTGGTACCGCCCGCGGGAAAGCCCACGAGCAGGGTGATGGGCCGGGCCGGCCAGTTTTGAGCAGCTGCGGTCGCGGAGAGCAGGCCACAGAGGCCCGCCAGCAGCGCAGCTGCCACAGTGCGCCGCGAGGGATTGTTCGCCATCGAATGTCTCCTGGTTGATCAGTTGTCGCGCGTGACCTTGGTCTGGCGAACCACGTCGCCCCAGCGCTTCGTCTGCTCCACGATGAAGTCGCGAGTCTGGGAGGCGGTCATGATCTGGGGCGCCATGCCCATTTCGGCATAGCGATTCTGGACCGCAGTCTTCTTCAGCGCATCGTTCAACGCCGAGTTGAGTTTGTCGCGCACCGCGGGTGGCGTACCCGCCGGCGCGACCAGCAGGGTGAAGACGTTGGCGTCGTAGCCGGGGACGCCGCTCTCCGCCGCCGTCGGTAGGTCTGGCGTGAGCCTGGACCGCCGCGCGCCCGCGGCCGCGATCTCCTTGATGCGGCCGGCCTTGACCTGGGCGATGGCCACGGTGGGCGAGAGCAGCGCGACCTCCACCTGGCCGCCCATCAGGTCCTGCAGCTGCTGCGCGTCGCCCTTGTAGGGAATGTGGGCCATGTCCACCTTGGCCAGCAGCTTCAGGTACTCGAAGGACACGTGGATGGGACCGCCCAGGCCGGTACTGCCATAGGTCAGCGGCTTGCCCTGCGCTGCGCGCTCCTTTGCAAGGCGCAGCAGTTCCTGCATGTTGTTTGCCGGTACGTCCCTGGCCACCACGAACATCAGCTCGGTCTGGCCGGTGGAGCCGATAAAGCTCAGGTCCGTGAGCGGCTTGTAGGGCAGCTTGGGGTCGAGCAAGGACAGCAGGATGGTCGGGCCCACGCCGCTGATGCCCAGCGTGTAGCCGTCAGGAGGCGCCTTGGCCACCATGTCGATGCCCAGTGCGCCGGCTGCGCCCGGCTTGTTGTCGACGATCACGGGCTGGCCCAGGCTGGCCTGCATCTCCTGAGCGAGCAGGCGGGTGGCCGCATCCGTAGGCCCACCTGGCGGGAACGGCACCACGATCTTGATCGGGCGGGTCGGATAGTCCGATTGCGCATGCGTCGGTGCGGTGACCGACAGCGCAAGCGTGCTGAATGCGGCCGCGATCATCAGCCGCCGCCTGCTTGCGGACCGAAACTCGTGCGTTGGCATGTCCTGTCTCCTTTGTTGTCGATGATTCGTCACAGGCGGCCGGCCCATGGCCGCAGGGAAAGGGCCGCTTTCAATCTGGCCAGCGGCCCAGTTCGGCAGCCTGGACGAGGGTCGGGGAAGGCGCCCAGAGCCGACCTTGTGTCGCCTCCTGCTGCCGCACCTGCGCCAGCACCCAGTCCAGGCCGCGCCGCTGAGCCCAGAACATCGGGCCGCCCTCATGGCGCGGGAAGCCGTAGCCGTAGATATAGGTCACGTCGATGTCGCTCGCGCGTAGCGCGACGCCTTCCTCCAGGATGCGCGCGCCTTCGTTGACCATGGCCGTCAGCACGCGGTCGACGACTTCCTGATCGGAGATCTCGCGCCGGGCGATGCCCAACTCGGCGGACACGCCCTGGATGAGGCGCTCGACCTCCGAATCCGGGCTCGCCTTGGCCGACGGCCCCTGGCCGTCGTATACGTAGTAGCCGCGACCGGTCTTTTGGCCGAAGCGGCCGGCCTCGCACAGGCGGTCGGCGATGGGCGAATAGCGCAGGGACTTGTCGCGGAACTGCTCGCGGTACTGGCGGATGCGCCAGCCCACGTCTAGGCCGGACATGTCGCGCATCAGATACAGCCCCATAGGAAAGCCGAAGCCCTGTAGCGCGCGGTCGACCTGCCATGGCGTGGCACCTTCCTCGACCAGGAAGTCGCACTCTCGCCCGTAGACCGCGAGGATCCGGTTGCCGATGAAGCCGTCCTTGTTGGCGGCCAGCACCGGCACCTTGCCGATGCGCTTGGCCAGTGCCGTCACGGTGGCGACCACCTCCGGGGCCGTCTGTTCAGTGCGCACGTTCTCCTGCAGTTTCATCACGTTGGCGGGGCTGAAGAAATGCGTGCCCACCACCGAGGCCGGCCGCTTCGTGGCCTGTGCGATCTGTGCGACGTCGAGCGTCGAGGTGTTGGTGGCCAGGATGGCGCCCGGCTTCATCACCTCGTCCAGCCGGCCGAAAATCTGCTGCTTCAGGGCCATGTCCTCGAAGGCGGCTTCGATGACGATGTCGGCATCGGCGGCGCTGCCGAGATCCAGGCCAGTGGTGATGCAGGCACGCGCCCGCTGTGCCTTGTCTGCCGACAGGCTGCCTCTTCGCACGGAGTTCTCATAGTTGCGCTCGACGATGCCGATGCCGCGCGCCAAGCCTTCCTGCGTTGTGTCGATTAGGGTCACAGGAATGCCGGCGTTTGCCAGACTCATGGCGATCCCGCTGCCCATGGTGCCTGCACCGACCACGGCCGCGCGATGGATAGGCTTCGGCGCCACGCCCTCCAGCCCAGGGATGCGCGCAGCGGTGCGCTCGGCCTGGAAGACGTGGATCAGCGCCGCGCGCTGGGGGCTGCCCACGCAGCGCTTGAAGGCCTCCGCTTCGAAGGCGAGGCCCTGCTCGATGGGCACGCTTATGGCCTTTTCGACGCAGTCGACGATCAGTCCGGGCGAGAGCAGGCCGCGCCACTTGCGCGCGTTCTGCCGGCGCAGGTCGGCGAAGAGCGCGGGGTCGGTATCCTGCAGCCGGTCGCGGCGCGCGTCCACGCTGGGCAGTGGCAGGGCCGCATCGACCATGCGCCGGGCGAAGGCAAGGGCGTCCTGCAGCAGGTCGGCCTGAGCGACGGCATCCACCAGGCCCAGCGTCAGGGCCTCGCTCGCACCGATGGACTTGCCGTCGAGCATCAAGGCCAGCGCCCGCTCGGCGCCGATCACGCGCGGCAGGCGCTGGGTGCCGCCGCCCCCGGGCAGCAGGCCGATGTTGACCTCGGGCAGCCCAAGCTGGCAGTCGGGCGTGGCGATGCGGTAATGGGCGCCCAGCGCCAGTTCCAGACCCCCGCCGAGGGCGTGCCGCGCGAGCGCGGCGATCACCGGCTTGCCCGACGCCTGCATGCAGCGCACCGAGACGTTGATGCCCGGCGCGCTCAGGCCCTTGCCGAACTCTCGGATGTCGGCGCCCGGCACGAAGCGACCCTCGGCGCCGATGAGTACCGCGGCGCGGGCCGCGTCATCACCGGCGAAGCGCGTCAGCGCTTCCACCAGCTCTGTGCGCATGGCGGCATTGAGCGCGTTCATGGGTGGGTTGCTGAGTGTGATGACGGCGACGTCGCTGTCGAGCATGTACTGCACGGTGGTCAAAGCAGGAACTCCAGAGAGGTTTGGTGGGATTCAGGCGCGCGCAGGCGGCGGAAGGACTTCGAACATGGCCGCGGCACCCATGCCGCCGCCCACGCACATCGTGACCACCACGTGGCGGGCACCGCGGCGCTGGCCTTCGAGCAGCGCATGGCCCACCAGGCGCGCGCCGCTCATGCCGAAGGGATGGCCTAGGGCGATAGCGCCGCCATCGACGTTCAGCCGATCGTCTGGGATGCCCAGGCGGTCGCGGCAGTGCAGCACCTGCACGGCGAATGCCTCATTGAGCTCCCACAGGTCGATGTCGGCCACGCGCAGGCCGCATTGACGCAGCAGCTTTGGCACGGCCAGCACGGGTCCGATGCCCATTTCGTCGGCGGCGCAGCCGGCGACGGCGTAGCCGCGGTAGATGCCCAGCGGATGGGCTCCGGCACTGGCGGCGGCCCGTTCGCTCATCAGCACTACTGCCGAGGCGCCATCGGACAGCTGGCTGGCATTGCCGGCAGTGACGGTGCCCTCGGCTCCCACCACGGGCGTCAGGCGCGCCAGGCCATCTGCCGTGGTGTCCGGCCGGTTGCCTTCGTCCCGCGCGAATTGCCTCGCGACCGTGCCGAGGTCGGTGCCGTCCTTTGCCAACTTGCGCTGCTGCACGTCGATGGGGCAGATCTCTGCATCGAACCGGCCTGCCTCCTGGGCGCGCGCCGTGCGCCGCTGGCTCTCCAGCGCATAGGCGTCCTGGGCCTCGCGGCCGATGCCGTAGCGGCGCGCTACGGTCTCCGCCGTGGCGATCATGCTGTGATAGAGGCCTGGCACATGCTCCGCGAGCCATTCGTCCTGTACGCGATGACGGCCTCGGTGGTCCTGCACCAGCGACACGGACTCCACGCCGCCTGCGGCCAGGATGTCCGCTTCACCCGATCGAATGCGCGCGGCCTGCTGCGCTATCGCCTGGAGGCCCGACGCGCACTTGCGATCGATGGTGGCGCCGGCCACCGCTTCCGGCCATCCGGCGCGCAGCAAGGACTGCCGCGCGATGTTGCTGCCCGTTGCACCTTCCTGCCAGGCGCAGCCCAGCACGACGTCTTCGACCTGCGCGGCCTCGACGGTGCCGGCGCGCGCCAGCGCATGCTGGAGCACGTGCGCGCCGAGCACCGCGCCATGGGTGTCGTTCAATGCGCCGCGCCCGGCCTTGCCGATGGGCGTCCGAGCCGTCGAAACGATAAGAGCGTCGTGGATCGTCATGAAGCGTCGCGTCGTTGAAATGCTTGCGATTTAAATGTCATGACATTATGCTATCAGCACCGAAATCGAAAGCAAGCCATGGCAAGCCCCTATCTCATCCAGACCGTCTCGGACGGCGTAGCCCACATAGAACTGAACCGGCCAGACAAGAAGAACGCCATGCTGCTGGAGATGCGCGACGGCCTCGCGCAGATGTTCGAAGCGCTGGCCGACAACGACGAGGTGAGGGCGGTCCTGCTTACCGGCGCGGGCGGCGACTTCTGTGCCGGGGCGGACATCGGAGAGATGGGAAAGGGCGGCCTGGGCGGCTCTCTCTACCGGGTGCGGCACATGCAGCGCCTGATGCGCGCCATGGTGCGCCTGCAGAAGCCGGTGGTGGCGGCGGTGCAGGGGGTCGCGGTCGGCATGGGCCTGTCGATGGCGCTGGCGTGCGACGTGGTGCTGGCCGGCCAATCGGCCCGCTTCGGCCAAGTGCAGCGGCGAATCGCCCTGCCGCCGGATGCCGGCGCCGTCTGGTTCCTCACCCGCTACCTGGGCGTACTGCGTGCCAAGGAGCTGGTCCTGTCGGGCCGGATGTTCCCAGCCACCGAGGCGCTCGCGATGGGGCTGGTTAGCCGTGTCGAGCCCGATTCGCAGCTGCTCGATGCAGCACGCTCCATCGCACGAGAGTACGCCCGAGGCCCCACCATCGCCTTCGGCATCGGCAAGCGCATGTTCGACCTCGCGCCCTCGTCGAGCTTCGACGATTTCATGGAGCACGAGGCCAGCATGGTGCCGCTTTCGGTCACGTCGGAGGACTTCCGGGAAGGCACCCGCGCCTTTCTGGAAAAGCGCCAGGCCTGCTGGACCGGCCAGTGAACGGGGCTCTTTCATCCATCACACAGAACCAGGAAAGCTCATGAAAACAGACAAGATCCTCGTGCGCAAGCACGGCCCTATCGGCCATATCGTTTTCAACAATCCGTCCAAGCTCAACGCGATATCGCTGGAGATGTGGGAAGGCCTGGGCGACGCCGTTGCCGCCTTCGACGCGGACGACGAGGTGCGCGTGATGGTCGTGAGCGGTGCGGGCGGCAAGGCCTTCGTCGCCGGTGCCGACGTCTCGCGCTACGAGGAGGAGCGCATGGGCGATGGTGCCCAGGAGCACTACGCGCGGACCGGCGAGCGCGCGCTGCGTCTTCTGTACGACACGCCCAAGGCCACCATCGCGGCCATCGACGGCTACTGCATCGGGGGCGGTATCTCGGTCGCCGTGTCCTGCGACCTGCGCCTGGCGACGCCGCCATCCACCTTCGCGCAGCCGGCCATGCGCTACGGCATCGGCTACCGCTACAAGAGCCTGCGCCGGGTGAGCGACCTTATCGGCCCAGCCGCGACCAAGGAACTGCTGATCGGCGGCAAGACCTTCGACGCGGCCACGGCCTGCGCAAAGGGCCTGGTGGGTGAGGTACTACCACAGGAAGGCTTCGCCGCGGCCATCGACCAGATGGCGCAGAAGATTGCGGCGGGTGCGCCGCTGACGCTGAAACAGGTCAAGCATGCCATCGCGCAGATCGTGCGGGACCCGGCAGATCGCGAGCTCGACGAGGCCGAGGCGCTCTTCCTCGCGTGCTACGCCAGCCAGGACTACCGCGAAGGCATCCGGGCCTTCGCCGAGAAGCGCAAGCCGGTCTTCGTGGGACGCTGAGGCACCATGCAGCAAGCGCTGAACAAGCCGTTGGCCGGCATCCGCGTCCTGGACCTGAGCCGCATCCTGGCCGGTCCCATGACGGGCCAGTGGCTGGCCGACCTGGGCGCCGACGTCATCAAGGTCGAGCGGCCTGGCAAGGGTGACGAGTCCCGCACCTATGGCCCGCCCTTCCTGCGCGACCGCGACGGCAAGCCGACCGACACCGCCGCGTTCTACCTTGCCTGCAACCGCGGCAAGCGATCCATGACGATCGACCTGGGCTCGGCCGAGGGCCAGGACATCGTGCGAGGACTGGCGGCGCAGAGCGACGTGCTGATCGAGAACTTCCGCGCCGGCACGCTGGCGCGCTACGGCCTGGGCCACGAACAGCTGCGCGCACTGAACCCGCGCCTGGTGTACTGCTCCATCACGGGCTTCGGCCAGGACGGCCCCTATGCACGTCGCCCGGGCTACGACGGCATCTTCCAGGCGCTGGGTGGCCTTATGGCGACAAGCGGCCATCCGGAGGAGCCCATGAAGGTCGGCATGAGCATCGTCGACGTGATCACCAGCCTGTATGCGGTCATGGCCATCCAGGCCGCGCTGCGCCAGCGCGACCAGGCTACCGGCTTGGGCCAGCACGTCGACATGGCGCTGCTGGACTGCACCGTCGCGACGCTCTCCCACTATGCGATGAGCTACCTGACAACCGGCGAGGCGCCGCTGCGGCGCGGCAACGGCGGCTATGGTGGCGTGCCATCGCAAGCCTTCCGGTGCAAGGACAGGTCCATCTTCCTGGTGGCGGCAAATAACGCACAGTTTGGCCGCCTGTGCGAGGCCATCGGCCTGCCCCAGTTGCCCGGGGATCCGCGTTTCGACAGCACGTCCCGCCGCATCGCCAACCGTGCCGTGCTCGTCGATCTGCTGGCGGCCACATTGGCGCAGATGGAGTCGACCGACGTGCTGGCCCGGCTGGAACTGGCCGACGTGCCTGCCAGCCCCGTCAATGAGTTGCCGGAGGTCTTCGCCGATCCGCAGGTGCGCCACCGGGGCATGTTGCAGCAGGTCGACCATCCGCTCGGCGGTTCGATGTATCTGGTGGCCAACCCGCTGCGGATGTCGTGCTCGGCCGTGGGCGCATCGCGGCCGCCGCCGCTCGTCGGAGAGCACACCCGCGAGATCCTGAAGGAGCTCGCGGGGATGGACGACGTGCACATCGATGCCTTGATGGCCCAGGGCGTGGTCTGAACGATGGACTTCGACTTTACGCCCGAGGAGCGCGCCTTCAGGACGCAGGTTCGCGACTTCATCGCCTCGAACCTGGATCCGCAGGTCCAGGCCAAGCTCGCCGAACACCGCTCGTTGACGCGCGACGAGATCGTTGCATGGCAGCGCACCCTCGACGGCCGCAACTGGGCCACGCCCAGCTGGCCGGCCGCGTGGGGCGGGCCGGGCTTCACGCCGGTGCAGCGCTACATCTTCTTCGACGAACTTCACCAGGCCCCGGCGCCCGAGCCGCTGTCCTTCAACGTCGCCATGATCGGCCCCGTGATCGCCACTTTCGGCACGGATGCGCAGAAGCGCCGCTTCCTGCCGCGGATCCGCCGGCTGGACGATTGGTGGTGCCAGGGCTTCTCGGAGCCCGGCGCCGGTTCGGACCTGGCCTCGCTCAAAGCCTCCGCCCGGCGCGATGGCGAGCACTACGTGGTCAACGGCAGCAAGATCTGGCAGGGCATGGCGCACTATGCCGACTGGATGTTCACGCTGGTGCGCACCGATCCCACGGCGACCAAGCAGGCAGGCATTTCGATGCTGCTCATCGACCTTCGCCTGCCCGGAGTGGAGGTGCGTCCCATCGTCACCATGGATGGTCGCCACGAGGTCAACGCCGTCTTCCTGGACGAGGTGCGCGTGCCGGTGGATTGCCGGGTCGGCGAGGAGAACGGCGGCTGGGCCATCACCAAGTTCCTGCTGGGCAACGAGCGCACCGGCATCGCGCGCGTCGGCATGTCACGCCATATCCTGAGGCGGGCGCGCACGCTGGCGCAGCAGCGCATTGCGTCCGGGGGCGAATGCCTGGCCGACGACCCGGTGTTTCGGCAGGCCGCGGCCGCGCTGGAGATAGAACTGCATGCGCTGGAGATCACGCAGATGCGGCTGATCGCCGAAGCGGATGCTCACTCGGGCACACCCGATCCGCGCTCCTCGATCCTCAAAATTCGGGGCACCCAACTGCGGCAGCAGGCGTCTGAACTGATGCTGTCGGCCGCCGGCCCTAGCGCACTGGCCGCTGCGGGCGAGTTTCAGGCCTTCGCGGACGGGCAGTGGCCTGCGCAGGCGCCCTGGTCGACTACGGTAGCGCCCGTCTACCTCTCGCTGCGCGCCGCATCCATCTACGGCGGCAGCACGGAGGTCCAGAAGAACATTCTGGCCAAGACGGTCCTGGGACTTTGAATAGCATGGACTTCTCATTCACGGAAGAGCAGCGCGCCCTGCAGGACGCGGTTTCGCGCTATTTGCGCCAGTCCTACGGCTTCCTGCAGCGCGAGGCGCGCCGACGCAGCGAGCGCGGATGGGACGACGGCACCTGGCGGGCGCTGGGCGAACTGGGTGTGCTGGCACTGCCCTTCGACCAGCAGCATGGCGGCCTGGGCGGCGGCACTGTCGAGACGATGCTGGTGGCGCAGGAGCTGGGTCGCGCGATGGTGATGGAGCCGTGGTTCGCCTCGGTGGTGCTGGCGGGCGGCACCCTGGCCGCCCTGGGCGGCCGCGACGCCGAGCGCTGGCTGCCATCGATCGCGTCGGGCGAGCAGATCTTCGCCCTCGCGCTGGAGGAGCCGGACACGGCATGGCGGCCTGCGCACAGCAGGCTGGCTGCGACCCGCGATGGCGAGGGCTACCGCGTGGACGGCAGCAAGATCCTCGTGGAGCACGGCGCGAGTGCAGACGTGCTGCTGGTGCTGGCCCGCACCTCGGGCGCCGTCGGCGAGGGCGCGGGTCTCAGCCTGTTCGCCATCGCCGCCGATCATCCCGGTATCCGGCGCAGCGGTTACCGACGCCACGACGGCGTCCCAGTGGCCGACCTGGAGTTCGATCAGGTGCGACTCCCGGCGAGCGCTTTGCTCGGCACGGAGGGCGCGGCCCTCGCCGCCGTGGAACAGGCCATCGACCGCGCCATGGCCGTACAGGCGGCCGAAGCGCTCGGACTCACTGAGTCGCTGCTTGCGCTCACGATCGAGCACCTGCAGACGCGCCAGCAGTTCGGTCGGCCGCTCGCGACCTTCCAGGTTCTGCAGCACGGTGCCGTCGACATGCTCGTGGCCATCGAGCAGGTGCGCAGCATGGCCTGGTTCGCTGCCAGCGCGGCAACCGGGCAAGACGCGGCGGCTCGCCGCCGGGCGATGTCCTCCGTGAAGTACCTGGTGGGGCGCAACGCTCGCATGGTGGCGCAGATGGCGGTGCAGCTGCACGGTGCGATCGGCCTCACCGACGAATGCGTGGTCAGCCACGCGTTTCGGCGCCTGATGTCGCTGGAGCTGCAGTTCGGCGACGCGCAGCATCACTTGGCGGCCTACGCAGTCGATGACAGGGTGGGAGCACAGCCGTGACATCCGCCGCGTTGGCCTGCATCGCAGGCGCCTTCGAGCATCCGCTGCGCAACACTCCTCATCTGAGCCTCGCACAGATCCACGAACAGGTCGCACGCGGCGCTTTGGCGGATGCGGGGCTGAGCTTCTCCGACGTCGACGGTTACTTCTGCGCCGGCGATGCGCCGGGCCTGGGACCGCATTCGATGGTGGATTATCTGGGCCTTCAGGTGCGCCATGTAGACACGACGGACACCGGCGGCTCGGCGCCCCTTCTGCATGCCGCCCACGCAGCCCAGGCCATTGCCCAGGGCCGCTGCCGGGTTGCCCTGGTGACGATGGGCGGGGTGCCCCGCTCGCAGCCCCGGCTGTACGGTGCCACGGTCCGGCCGGCGGACGCCACGCCGGAAGGTCCGTTCGAGTCACCTTACCGCGGCGCGGTCGCACCGATGTATGCGCTGGTGGCACGACGGCACATGCATGAGTACGGCACCACCCCTCGCCAGCTCGCCTGGATCAAGGCGGCCTTTTCACAGCACGCCCAGCACAACCCCCATGCCATGCTGCGCCAGGTGGTGACGCCCGACGACGTGCTGGCCTCGCCGCTGGTGGCCGATCCGCTGCATCGGCTGGACTGCTGCGTGGTGAGCGACGGCGGAGGCGCGCTGGTGGTCGTCCATCCCGACGTGATGAAGTCCCTTGCCAAGCCGCGGATCGAGATCCGGGGCAGTGGCGAGTCGGTCAAGGGCCAATTGGGCGGAGACGTGGACCTGAGCTGGTCGGCCACGCGGCACGCGGGCGCCGCCGCCTTCGCCCACGCAGGTCTGGGCACGCAGGACATTGATTACGCCTCGCTATACGACAGCTTCACCATCACGGTCCTGATGCAGCTCGAAGACCTAGGCTTCTGCGCAAAGGGCGAAGGCGGCCGCTTCGTGGAAGAGGGCGGTCTGCTTGCCCGCGGCGGCCGCCTGCCGGTCAACACCGATGGCGGCGGGCTGTGCAACAACCATCCCGCCAACCGCGGAGGCATGGTCAAAGTGATCGAGGCCGTCCGCCAGTTACGCGGGGAGGCCCACCCCGCCGTGCAGGTGCCGGGCTGCGAGCATGCCCTGGTCAGCGGTGTTGGAGGACTGCTGGGCTCCCGGCACGGCAGCGCCGTGCTCATCCTCACCCGCACGTAGGACCGACAGACATGAACAGCACCATCGACGATCCCGTCAGGACGGCCGCGTCCATACCCTGGCTCGACGCCTGTGCGCAGAGCGCGTTGACTTATGGCCATTGCGCCGCCTGCGGCAAGGCGCATTTCTATCCCCGGCCCCACTGCCCGCATTGCCATGCATCCGACACCGGCCGAGCGACGTCTGCCGGCATCGGCGCGATCTATTCGTGGACGACGGTGCATTCCAAGGCTGCCTCCTACACGCTGGCCTACGTTCGGCTAGAGGAGGGCTTCACGATGCTGACCCACCTAGTAGGCGATCCACCCGTAGACGGCTGGCATGTCGGCTTGTCGGTGGTGCTGGGATGGGTGGTGACGGCCAACGGCCAGAACATGCCGGTGTTCCAGCAGAACCGGACCAACAAGGAGCAGGCCGCATGAGTTTCATCGAACAGGCGCGTGACGGCGATGTCGTAACGCTGACCATGAATCGGCCGCAGACGCGCAATGCCCTTGGGCACGCCGACGCCGAGGAGTTCGTGCGTGTTCTAGAGACCGTCGCCCTCGATCGATCCGTCAAGGCGTTGATCTTGACTGGTGCAGGCAGTGCATTTTCTGCGGGCGGGGACATCAAGGCCATGGCATTGACTATTGAGCTACGCCAGGCGGCGGCCGCTACGCGCCTGGACTATCGCGAGGGCATCCAGCGCATCCCTGCTGCGCTCCACGCGCTGGAGATCCCGACGATCGCTGCGGTCAACGGGCCAGCCATGGGCGTGGGCTGCGACCTCGCCTGCATGTGCGACCTGCGGCTCGCCGCACCGTCAGCGCGCTTCGCGCAGAGCTTCATCAAGGTGGGGCTCATTTCCGGCGACGGCGGCCTCTGGTTTCTCCAGCGGGTCGTTGGGCCACAGCGCGCCGCGGAGATGGCCTTCACGGGCGATCCTATCGATGCTGCCAAGGCGCTGGCGTGGGGCCTCGTCGCCGAGGTTGTTGAGGCCGAAAAGCTTCTCCCCGCCGCGCAGCGTCTGGCTCAGCGCATCGCCGCCAATCCCGCGGCGACGCTGCGCATGAGCAAGCGACTCATGAGGGAGGCACCGTTTACCTCTCTCGACACCTTTCTGCAGCTTTCGGCCGGCCTGCAGGCATTGGCACAGGACAGCCCTGAGCATGCCGCGGCCGTCCGAGCTTTTCTCGAAAGAGGCAAACTATGACGACCGACCTGTCGATTTCCCGCAGCGATTCGAGCGCCGCTGGCGAAGCGCTGCGCACGGAGGTGCGCCGCTTCCTTGAAAAGCATGTGGCAAACCTTTCTCCGCGCAAGAAGGCGGAGAGTTGGACCGCCTTCGAACCCAGTTTCAGTCTTGCTTTGGGCGAGCGCGGATGGATTGGGATGACTTGGCCTGCGCGCTACGGCGGCCACGATCGATCTGCACTGGAGCGCTACGTCGTGCTGGAAGAGTTGCTGGCCGCCGGGGCACCCTGTGGCGCGCATTGGATTGCCGATCGGCAAAGCGGCCCGCTTCTGCTGCGCTACGGCACTGAGGCGCAGAAAGAGCGGCTGCTGCCGCGCATGGCGCGCGGCGAACTCTATTTCTGCATCGGCATGAGCGAGCCCGACGCCGGTTCCGACGTGGCTGCCTTGCGCACCCGCGCCGAGCGCGTCGCCGACGGATGGCGGATCAACGGAACCAAGCTGTGGACGACCAACGCCCATCGTGCCCACTACATGATCGCGCTGGTTCGTACCGATGCGCAGGCCAAGCGGCATGACGGGCTGTCACAGCTGCTCATCGACCTGAAGACGCCGGGGATCACCATTCGCCCCATCCGCAATCTCGCGGGCGAAAAAGACTTCAACGAGGTCGTTTTTCAGGATGCCGTGGTGCCGCACGATGCACTGCTCGGCGAGGAAGGCCATGGCTGGGCGCAGGTGACCGCCGAGCTGGCGCTGGAGCGCAGCGGGCCGGAACGTTACCTCAGCAGCCTGCAGCTGATGGTGCAGATGGCCGAAGCCGCGGACGCTTCGGATGCCGGACAGGTCGAGGCCATCGGTCGGCTGATGGCCGAACTCGCCACCTTGCGCGCCATGTCCTTCGGCGTGGCAGGCATGCTGACCCGAGGGGAGCGGCCCAACGTCGTGGCAGCGATCGTCAAGGCCTTGGGCAACGACATCGAGCAGCGCCTGCCCCAGGTGGCGCACGACCTCTTCGGGGGCGGCGCACAAGCGGCGCATCCAGCGCTCGCCGAGGTGGCGCAGTACCTGACACAGGTCGCGCCCTCGTTCTCCTTGCGGGGGGGAACGCGGGAGATCCTCCGCGGGATCATCGCCCGTGAACTGGGCCTTCGCTAACAGGATGAAAGCCATGACCCAAGACGACTCCGTGGTCCTCCAGGTTCGAGATGCCGCGCACCGGCTCTTCGCTGATCTCGCCGAACGGCAGAAGAAGGCGCAACGCGCGGACGTGCAGGCGCAGCGCTTGTCCGTGCCGCTGTGGAACGACGTGGAGGCCGCCGGTTTTGACCGTCTGCTGGCCGGCGACATGGACGGGGAGGGCTGGCCCTGTGCTGCAGAGGTCCTGATGGCCCAGGGCTACCACGGCGTCGCCCTGCCGCTGGCCGAGACCTTGGTGGCGCGTGGACTTCTGCAGCAGGCCGGACTTTCTTCCGAGGTACCGGGACCCCTGTCCGTCGTCCAGGTCTGCGCGGGCGGCCCGGAGCAACGCGATGTATCTGCGGCCGGCGTACGACTGAATGCTACGGGTCTGGTGATGCCCTGGGGCATGGACGCGCGGCGCTTGCTGGTCACCTGGGCGAGCGACGATGGTCGCGGCAACGGTGTGGCGCTCTTCGAGCCTCCAACGGCAGCCGATGCGTGGGCTGTCAGTCGAAACACGGCAGGCGAGCCCCGCGCCACGCTGCTGCGCATGGCGGGGTGGTCAGTATGCGACGGCCGGCTGCCGATGCATGCCGATGTGCGCGGCTGGTGTGCGCTGGCGACGTCGAGTCTCATCGTCGGCGCCGCCCGTCGTGTGCTCGATCTTTCCATTTCTTACGCCAACGACCGGGTCCAGTTCGGCCGGAACATCGGCAAGTTCCAGGCACTGCAGCATGCGCTCGCCGAGCTGAGCTGCGAAATCGCCGCCGCGACCATGGCGGTGAACGTTGCCGCCCACGGCATGGAAACGCGCATCGCCATCGATGAGGTCGCTGTCGCCAAGATCCGTGCGGGGAGATGCGCTGGCATTGCCGCTGCGGTCGGCCATCAGGTCCACGGCGCCATCGGTTTCACCGACGAGCATTCCCTGCATCACTTCACTCGCCGCCTGTGGTCCTGGCGCGGCGAGTGGGGGACGGAGCGGGAATGGGCACTCCAGCTCGGTGATCGCACCATTCGATCCGGCGGAGCGCAAGTTTGGCCGCACATCGTCGAGATGTCCCGTTAGCGGTTCGCGCCACGGAGCCGGGTCGAATCTCTCTCCGCCCATTGCCTTTTCAACGAGAACAGACTTATGAGCATTGCAGCCGCTCTTCCCCGTCCGACCTTTGCAGTCCCTGCTCACGGTGTGCCCGAGGCCCTTCACAGAGGGCAGGATGACCTTCCCTTCGTCGAATTCGACCACGGCGTCGAGATGCAGGTCTTGCAGGTCGATATTCCGACCGGCCTATGGATCGTCAGGATGCGGATGGCGCCTGGCACGACGTTGCCGACGCACAAGCACACGGGCGAGGTCTACGCCTTCACGATTGCCGGATCGTGGCGCTACCTCGAATACCCCGAGGTGAATGTCGCCGGCTCCTATCTCTACGAGCCGGCCGGCTCCGTCCATACCCTGCATGTGCCGGCAACCAACAAGGAGCCGACGGATGTGTGGTTCGCCATACGTGGGCCGAACCTGAACCTGGACGAGGACGGCAATGTGTCGCTCGTCTTCGATGCGGCCTTCGTTCTGAGCGTCTACCGTTCTCGGTGCCGGAAGATGGGGCTTGCGGTTCCCAAGGTGATCGGCGCGTGAGCAACCGATCAGGCGTCGCAAGCGCCAACCTGGGCTCTCGCTCCGCCAGACCTTCAGTTGGACTTGATCTGGAACGGCCGAATATTCTGCTGGTCCCGTGCCGATTCTCGCTTCATGCGTGGTTCAAATGACGCGGGCGGTCGTGGGGCATTGGAGAATCGTTTGCGCATTTCGGTGCCGCTCACCTTTTAGTAATCAGTGGCGTCTCAGTAATAGTCGCGTGCTGATCATCGAGTCGGCACGGGCAGATCCAAACCTGAATTGCAACACCTGCTCTCCGCTAATGTAAGGAGATGCCAATTGCCTCGAAGACATACCGCCAATTCCAGCCCGAAGACCGTGTGACGCTGGCGAGCTCGCGCCAGCAGGGCGTAGGCGGCGCGCACGCTCAACTATCGGAATCGGGATTTTGCCGATGACTGAACAAGGAAGAGGTAACACAGCAGTATGCGAGACCCCGATACGGTGTATTGCCCGCGGCTGCTTCAGCACTTCGCTCTCTTAGCCTTCACGCGCGGATCTGTCCCGATCACGTGGCCGCCGCTTCGGGTGAAGCAGACGCCGTCGGCACAGTGGTACTTCGGATCCTTCAGCACCTCAATGGGCGCATCGCCGATCTCGCAGCGCAGTTCAGGGAAGTTGAATTCGGCGTAGTTCTGCGCGCGGGTGCTGGTGTTGTACCAAACGCCTGATGAACCTGTGCGTACCTCAATGGGATAGATCGGATAGCGCAGGTCCGGGGTCCACCCCTGGATCTGCACCTTCATGGCACTGCGATCGATCTGATGCGCCACCGCGTCGGGGTTGGTTGTTGGATCCCTGCTCGGGCCCGCCGCCCACGTGGCGCTGCAAAGCGCCAGCGTGAATGCAAGTGTTGAGATGGCTGCTTTCATGCTGCGTTTCCTCCTGAGGTTGTGTTGAAGCGCTTTGCGCTAGCGTTGAAAAAACTGTCGAGCCTGGGCCGACCGATGGTTCTGATCACTGCCTTCCACAATGCCCCGAACGATCTGGCGCAGGTTGCGCACGGCCTGCGGTTCCTGCAGCCGCCCGTTGAGCGCATTGCGGTCTGAAGGAGGCTGCTCTTCCTCGAAGCACTCGATGGCCAACTCGCACAGCGATCCGGTGTCGATCAGGAACTGAAAGGCTCTCTGCGCCTTGCCAGGATCCTGGATGGCTGCGCCGGCGGTCGAGAAGAACTCGGCCAGCTCTTCCCGGTTCAGGACCTCTTCCCCAAGTTCGTTCTCCAGCGGCTCCATCAGATCCGATAGCTGTAGCACCCGCTGCCTGGCGATGCTGAAAATCTCCTGGCAGACCACCGGGTTCGTCCAGGGTGTGTCCGACTGCTGCGCCCGTCGCATCATCTCGGCCGTTTGGGCAGGCGAACTCGCCGCCGCATGCCGGGCCAGCAGGAACTCGCGGACCACGGCGAAGACCTGCATCAGTTCGCGCTTCTCGCAGAAGTTGCAGTCCACAATGGCGCCGCCATTGACGAGCACCTTGGTGCCTCGCACCTCGACCTCGCGGACGTCCTCCCAGAACCGTCGCTCCGCAGACGAACCCAGCTCCTTGAAGTGGATGCCTTCCTCCGTGAGCGCGAGGCCTTCCTTGCCTCCGCCAAAGACCGTGGCATCGATCAGCACCAGCACCTTGTCGTTGCCTTCACCGAGCACGAAGCTGCTGCCGGCGCCGGTCAGCTTCTTGGGCGGGATGTACGGCGTCACGTAGATCCGGGTGAACGTCGCACCGCGAAGCCGCCGCTGCAGCAGATCGTTCAACGAGACCTTGGGTGGCGCTGGTGCAGATGCGGACGCCGCGGCCCGGGCAGCGGCAGAGTGCCGCGGCTCACGGGCCGCGCTGCCTTGGGGCGCCTCCTGCTCGACCTGACTGGCGTCATACCGCTCCCGAGTCTTGGCGTTGGAAAGCACCGCATACGCCTCGTTGACCCGCTGCATCTGCTGCGTCGCCCAGCTCACCGTGGCCTCATCGGCCTGCGGGTACTTGTCCGGGTGGTACTGCGTACGCCGAGCCCGGTAGGCGAGGTCGATCTCCTGATTGGATGCCGTGGGCCGGACGCCCAGCACGTCGTAGTGGTTTATGAGGCAAAAAAAGAAGAGAGATGAAGCGCGCCCACCCCCCCGGACGAACCGGGAGGGGCGGGCGGCCTTTATGACGGCGCGTAGAGCTTGGCGCAGGTACTGGAGTCGTAGACGTCCAGCAGCGCACGGGCCTGACCGGAGGGACTCAGCTTGTGCAGCGCCAGGTCGTCGTCCAGGCGCTGCGCCATGCGGCTCATGTTGATGTTGCTGACATCCTTGGTCTCGACCAGCACGGCGAACCGAGTCATGGCCATGGCGGCCTCGGCCGGGCGCGCCATCATGGTCGCCACCTTGGCGCATTTGTAGGCCTCGTAGAAGCGGCGCTCGTCGCTGGAGCAGCTGGCCACGAGCAGTGCCGCCGAAGCGAGCGCTGTGACAGGAGAAAAAGCGCGTCGCATGCCGCCGCTCACCGGTAGATCAGAACGATGGCCCCGATGATCAGCAGCAGCACGACAACGCCCATGAAGGCGCCCAGGGCGGGGAACATGGTCAGAGGCCAGACGAGCGCCTTGCCGAAGGCGAAGGCAGCGCGGTGGCCGTCCACGAGAACAAAGTAGGCCCAGAAGAGCAGGCCGATGGCGCCGTAGCCGGAGAAGATTTTTCCTTTGAGAGTCATGGTGGTGGAGGTGAAGTGAAGGGTTGTTGACGGAAGCGAGAAGAGGACAGAGACCGGGAGTGGGCGCGCAGAAAGACCAGCCTTTCTTTGACTTTAAATGGTACCTAAACACAGTGTATTCAAACGCAACAGCGCTGGACCATCGGCGCGATGCCAGCAGTCAAGCCACCCTCAAAGACGTTGCGCGAGGTGTTTGCCCGCAACGTGCGGCTCGTGCGGGTCAGCAAGGAGATGTCGCAGGAGGCGATGGCGGCGGAGGCGCAGCTGGACCGCACCTTCATCGGCTCGCTGGAGCGGGGGGAGCGCAACATCTCGATCGACAACATCGAGCGTCTGGCCAAGGCCATCGACACGCTGCCGCACGAGTTGCTCGATCCCGCGCTGCCGAAACTGCGCGGGCTGGACGAGACGGCGACGCGCGCGCCCCGCAAGGCGCGTGTCTATCCGGCTGCGCGTCGACCGCGCGCTAAGCCGGCGGAGTAGGGCGGCGCTCCAGGCAAAGCGTGCCTTCCACCTCGACCGCGAGCGCCAGGCCGTCGATGCCGCGGTAGGCCAATGGCAGCTTCAGCGGGTTGGCGCGTGGGCCCAGCGTCAGACCCGAGCCAGGCAGCAATTCCAGCCGGCAGTTGTAGCCCGTGCCCCAGGGCGTGGCGAGTAGCGCATCCAGCAGCAGAAGCGCCCGAGGGCGTTCCTGCCGGCCGGTGAGCCATTCCTCGCCTGTGACCAGCGCCCCGCGCAGGCCGTCCTGGTGACGCACGCAGACCAGCATCACCCGGAAGGCGCAGGTGCTGAGGCGGGGCAATCCCTTTTCCCAGCGGCAGTCGAGCTCCGGCAGCCAGCGCGCTGCCAGTGCCTGAACGCTGTCTGGGTTGGACGGATCGATGACGACGTCGCTTGGCGGGCGCCGCGGCGGCAACGCCAGGCAGGCGGTCGCGGCGCTCAGCAGACCCCGGATGGCGTCGGCTTCGTCAACGTGTTCCTGCAGGCGAAGGCGGTTCCGCTGGGGATCTGCAGGACGCTCCAGCGCCAGCATGGTGTCGAAGCGCAGGCCAGGGAGGTACCGGTGCAGAACCTGCGCTGGCACCTGATCAGGCCGTTGGCTGTCCATCCGGTGCCTCCGACTGCGTGAGCAGTCGATCCATCCGCGCAGCCAAAGAAGGTGCCTGCGTTGGGTCAGAACGGCTGGTGCTGAAGCCACGGGTGGTCGACGCATCCGGGTAGAACTCGTCCACCACGGCAGCGCCGTCCTCCTGCGACTCCTCGAACGCCCCGGCGGCGAAGCCATCCCGTGCTGCCTGGTCCAGCGCGTCCTGGTCGAAGCCCGCTTCCTCGCGCTGGCGCCAGATTGCCTGTCCGGCCTCCAGCGTCTGCGCCAGGCTGCTGCCTGCCCGCACCGTGAGGTCCACGTAGTAGATCGGCGTGCGGTGCGAGCGTGTCGTGGACTTGCCGCGCAGGCGCAGTTCCAGTGCAAGCGCGGACAGGTGTCCGCCCGACAGTGCCTGGAAGTACTTCAGGCGCGCCGACAGCGTCCGGATGCTGTTGAAGCCCGTGGTGCGGAAGATGAACGAGCCCAGCTCATCCTCGTCACCGATGCGCACGTTGAGTCGCCCGTAGGGCTTGCAGCCCGACTTGGCGCCCAGCTCGCAACCCTCTGGCGCAGGGCAGGGCAGAGCCTGGATGCCGGACGGTGTGGCCCGCTTGCAGCTCTGGCCGTTGCCGACGCACAGCGGCCGGCCGGTGGCCCGGTCGAAGACGCTGTAGTTGGCGCGCAGGTTGAGGTCCGGATCGTCGAAGAGGAAGCGCACCGGGATGGCTCGCAGCTTGGCCTCCTTCTTGGCAGGCTCCTTGTCGGCGTCAGCCTTTGAGCCTTCCGCAAGCTTTGCACGCAGTTGCTGGTCCAGCGGGTGCAGCACCCAGCCGTCCTGGCGCTGGACCTGTGTGGTGATGGTGAATTCGTCGTCCCTCTCGGGCAGGCGCTTGCCGTCTTTCATGACGACCTTGCCGATGGCGATGCGCCCGATGACGGGCGGCGTGAGTGCCAGTCCTTTGAGCATGTGGGGTCCTTGGGAAGTTGAGGAAAGTTGTGGAAATCGAGGGAAGAGAACCGAGGGCCGCGGAACGGCCGCCTCGGAAACTCTGGAAAAGTCGGAAATGGCGGGCGCTGCCTTGCACAAGCCCGCCCCTTCAATCCGCTGGGGCGGGCCGCTGTGTTCCCTCGCGGCAGAGGGTTCGTCACTGGGCGGGCGGCGACGGGTGGGCTGTCAAAGCGGCTGACTGCGGCGCAGCGCCAGGCCGTAGCCCAGCACCACGCCGATCCCCAGCACGAGCGCATAGGCCGCCAGGAACTCCAGCGGGCTCGCACCGACGGTGGTGCTCATGGCAGCTCCTTGACGGTGAAGCGGCGGGTGCCGGCCTTTGGGACGCCGTAGGTCGCCAGCAGCTCAGGGTGATCGGCCAGGAGCCGATCCACGTCCAGGGCTGTGCCGTCCTTGCTGCGCTTCCAGCGGACTTCGCCGCCGTCGAAACGGGCGACGGTGGCTTCACCCATGCGCTGCTGGATCCGCTGGCGCAGGATCTCCTGCTGCTGTTCGGCTTCGGCGATGGTCTGCCGCAGCGCCAGAAGGTCAGCGAACGCGCCGCCGAACTCCAGGTCGTCCGCAAGATCCAACACCGTGCCGCTGTCGCGGGGCCACAGCGCCTTGAGCGCCAGGGCCGCAGACTCCGACCCGTCCGCCGGCGGCGCCGTGTCCGTCTCCACGTGCCGCCAGAACCGCGCCTCCAGCTGGATCAGCTTCGGGATGAGTTCGTCATCGCGCTCGATCCGGTAGATGCGCAGCTCCTGCCCGCAGATCAGCACCGCCACGTCCGCCGCCTGCTTGCCAGTGACGGCGAGCTGGTGCATCACCTGCAGCTGGATGTACTCGGGCACGCCGTCTTCCCAGAGACGTGCCCCGTGGTAGCCGGCGGTCTTGCACTCCAGGATCTGGACATCCGGCGCGCCCAGGACCTCGCGGTCCAGGTTCGCCAGCATCCAGGGGTGTTCCGGGTGCTGCAGCACAGCGTTGATCCGGCGCACCTTGTGCCCGGCGCGCCGGGTGTAGTGCGCCGCCACGATGGGCTCCAGCAACGTGCCCCAGTACATGGGGCTGGTCTCGTCGTTCGGATCCACCTTCGGCAGCTCGGCATCGCGGCCGGTCTTGTCCAGCCACAGCTCCAGCGGTGAGGTGTACGGGCTCAGGCCGATGGCGGCCGCGGCGTCGGAGCCGCCGATGCCTTGCTTGCGCATGTCGAGCCACTGGGCACGATCCAGCTTACGGAAGTCCTGCGGCTTCACCAAGCGCAGGGCAGGGCGGGCACGAGCCGAGGGCTCGCCCGCCCGATGGGCTTCTGCCATGGGGTTCTCCTTGGGTTGAAAGAAATGTTCAGAAAGAAGGAAGGCCAGCCGCCGCATCACCCCCGCCGCGCACCGACGCCCAGAAGCACAAAGCCCCGGTCCCTTGTGGGGAGCCGGGGCTTTGTGCCGTCGGGATGCCGTGATGGCAGTGATCCGGGTCGTCGCCGGAAAGGTGGAGGGGATGAGGACTGCGGCATGTTCAGGCCACCAGTTGCAGGGCAGCGTCGAGGGCGCGCTGCTTGATGCCAGCGCCTTGGCCGAACCAGGCGCTGTCTAGGCGGTATTCCTGGCTGCGGGCTCGGCGTTCGTGGTCGACGTACTCCGTCACCGCGCACAGCAGGCCCCAGGCGGTTCCCTTGGCGGCCTGCAGCTCGGCGCCGCGGCCCTTGCCTTCGTAGAGCTCCTGCACCTTCTTGAGGGCGCGCTCGTTGGTCAGGGCCTGCGGCTCGGCATGGCCGTCCGCTTGGCACATGACCTTCAGGAAGTAATTGAGCGACTCGTGCGTCTTGACCTTGCGCTCGGACAGCGTCTTCATGCGGTACATGAAGGCATCCCAGCTGGAGACGGCGATGCCGAGTTGCTTCTTGACGGCCTGCGCGTCGAAGCTGGTGCTGTGGGGCACCTTGACGGCATTGACCGCGCCCTGCAGGGCGATGGACAGCGTGTTGTTGCAGACGACCCGGATGGTGGTGGGCGTGGCGGTGGTCGCCAGCGTACCGTCGCAGGACGTGGCCAGCAGGATGTAGCCCTTGACGGTGTCGTTGCCCTTGAGCGCCGACTCCTTGCCGGTGCGCGCCAGCGCCCAGAACTTGCGGCCGGCCTTGAGGACGCCGGCAGTCTCCAGCTCGAAACCGGAAACCTCGGTCAGGTCCCGGTAGAACTCGAGGACTTCGCGAGGCTGCACGACCTGGTAGCGGCCGCCGACGACGGACAGCGGGGCCTTGGTGTCGCTGCGGTAGAGCACCTTCTGGTCGTCGAAGGTCATGATGGAGCCGAGGGCGCCGGCCTGCTCGGCCATGTAGCGCACGGGCGTCTCGCAGATGGTCCAGTCCATGCCGGCCTGCTCGGCCCAGACTTCGATGGGCTGCTTGGGCGGCAACTGGTTGCCGAGTTCGTGCCAGGGGGTTTGGCCGACGTAGGCCATTTGTTGGAGGAGGTGTGCCATGGGGTAAAGATGAAGTGGTGGGGGAAGGACGAGGAGTGATGAGGATGCGGGCGAGGAAACGCCCATCGCCGAGATCACGCCCGGTGGTGCGAGAAGACGTGACCGCAGTTGAGGCAGCGGCAGTTACTCAAGATGGAGCCATCAATGGCTTCGCCTAGCGCTGCGCCGACTGCGCAGCCAGCGATACCGCCGCTCAGTCCGCCCAAGATGGCGCCAGCGACGGCGCCGAGCGGCGGCATGGAAGGCACGGCCTCGACACCGAGGCCCATGCCGACGTGCGCACCAGCAGCGGCGCCCGAGAGCGCAGCGGACATGCCGCCGGCTGCACCGGCCAAGGTGCCGATGGTGGCGCCGGTCCTCTTGCCGAGTTCGCGAGTGCATAGGCGCGGGGAACCGCAAGATGGGCAGACGGGCGCCGACGCGGTGTCGTTTGCAGCACGCTCGAACAGGGGCTCGTCGTCGTAGAGGTTTGAGGTGGATGGCATAGGCAGGGTCGTTGAAGAGGAGGCCATGCTGCGTCGAGCAGCCGGCCAGACGGCAAAAAGCCCCAGCTCGCTTTGGAGCGAGGCGGGGGCTTGGCGAAAGCTAGGCAATTACGGGCGCCTGCTCGTCAACAACATATGTGGTTGAAAGAATCTGGGATCAGCGAGAGGTGCGTTGGCGGACAGCTATGCAGCGGAAGTAGACCTTCGGGCTACCCTCCAGACCAGCCGGTTCCGGCCAACTGCGGTCAGTGCGGCTTGAGCATCGCCGCGCGCGTCAAGCTGTTGCGCCCACTCGAGGATGGAGCGGTCTTCGAGTCAGGTAGCAAAGCACGATGAGTCGGCGCACTGGTCGGTTCACGCCCTTTTTTTGGCCCCTCGGCGTCGGACTGACTAAAGCAACCAGAGATCGCGGGCGGAGCAGCTGGGCATACATAGCGCCCCACACTGCGTCGAACTGAGCGAACTGATCAAGGAAGGCGGCCCAGAGAAGGCCTCGCACAGGCACTAAAGCATCATTCCAAGTTTGCGCTTCCCTTAGGGATGCTCTTCACCAAACGTTCCACCGCGCGCTGAAGCGGTTTGGAAGGCCTTTGTGTGGCGGATGACTGCACCGCATGGGTCTGTATGGTGAGCAATGGCGCGCGAGGTGGGGCCGAGAAGGCGCCCAGATCACCAGTTTCGCGGCTACATGGCCGCTCATGCCGTCGCCAGGCGCACCTCGGTCACCACGACTCGCCTGACCATCCACAGATTGCTCAGCGCAAACAGCACCTTCAACTGCGCCGTGTTCTTCGCCAGCCCCCGATAGCGCACCTTCACATGCCCGAACTGGCGCTTGATCACCCGAAACGGGTGCTCTACCTTTGCGCGCACGCTCGCCTTTATTCGCTCGATCTTGTCAGTCAACGCGGCGACCGCTTTGGTCGCCGGCTCCAGCGCTCGGCGCAGTCCCGGGCGCATCGCCACATGCCAGCGCACCTGTGCCTTCGCGTCCGGGCGCTTGTCTACGCCCTGGTAGCCCGCGTCGCCGAAGGCAAACTTCTCCTGCCCATGCAGCAGGCTGTTGCCCTCGACCACGTCGTTGACGTTGCCGGCGGTGCCCTTCACCGTGTGCACCAACCCCGAGTCGGCAGATGCGGACGCCAGCGCAGACAGCGCCGTTGACCGCGGCACTCCAAAAAATGTCTTCCCTTCCAAACAATATACTGTATGCTAATGCTCAATTTCTTTGATTTTGCACTGTCATGAACCTTACTCATCCTGCAGCAGCGGGCCATCGCCATCTGATTCCGCTGTTGCGCGCTCGCGTGGCCTCCACGCCGCACACGGAACTGCTGCGGTGCGGCGGGCGCGCGTTGTCGGCAGAGGAGTTGCTGGACGAAGGCGCTCGCTATGCTGCGGCCTTTGGTCGCGCCGGGCTGCGGGAGGGTGATCGCGTCGCCATGCAGTGCGGCAACCGCCACGAATTCATCGCCGTAGTCGTAGCCTGCGCGCTGTCGGGCATCGTGCTGGTGCCGATCAACACCGCCTCGCGGGGCAGCCAGCTGGCCTATTACGTGCGCAACTCGCGGGCCCGGCTGCTGCTGTGCGAATCCGCCTTGCTGCCCAACGTCGAGAGCGCCCATCTGGCCGATGCCGAGGCCATTTCGGCGCTGCAGGCCATCTGGTCCTTTGATCTGCCGCCAGCCATCGCGGAACTGCCGCGGCTGACGTCGGTGCCGCTGGCCGATGGGGCCGGGCCTGTACATGACGTCGCACCCGAGCCGGCACTGCCGAGCTTGGTCATGTACACGTCGGGGACGTCCGGCCCATCGAAGGGGGTCGTCTGTTCCCATGCGCAGCTGTACTGGTGGGGCCACCACTCCGTGCGCAACATCGGTGTGCTGCCCAGCGACGTGCTCTACACCTGCCTACCGCTCTTCCACATCAACGCGCTCAACACCTTCTTTCAGGCGCTGATCAGCGGCGCACGCGTGGTGGTCGGACCCAGGTTCTCAGTCTCTCAGCTGTTCGGCGAACTGGCGAAATCCGGTGCCACCGTAACCTTTCTTCTGGGCGCCATGGTGCCGATGCTGCTCTCGCGCAAGCCGGACGCGAGCGAGCGTGCCCACTGCGTGCGGGTCGCGCTGGCGCCGGGTGCTTCGGCGCAGCACTACGAGGAGTTCGAAGGTCGCACGAACATCCGCATGCTCGACGGCTTCGGCTCGACCGAATCTAACTTTGTGATCTGCTCTTCCCTCGAGGACCGTCGTCCGGGATGGATGGGTAAGGTGGCCGCCGGCTTCGAGGCGCGCGTCGTCGACGAACTGGACAACGAGGTTCCGCACGGCACTCCGGGGGAACTGGTGCTGCGCCACGACGAGCCCTTTGCGTTCGCCTCCGGCTACCTGGACATGCCGGAGAAGACGGTCGAGGCCTGGCGCAACCTTTGGTTCCACACCGGCGATCGTGTGCTTCGTGACGAAGACGGCTTCTTTCGCTTCATCGATCGCATCAAGGACAGCATCCGCCGCCGCGGCGAGAACATCTCGTCCTACGAGGTCGAGCAGGTGATCGGCGCCCATCCCTGCGTGGCCGAGGTCGCGGTTTACGCGGTGCCCTCCGAACTGGCGGAAGACGAGGTGATGTGCAGCCTCGTGCTGCGCGAAGGCAGCACGTACAAGCCGCTGGAACTTGTCGAATGGTGCGAGGCGCGGCTGGCCTATTTCGCGATCCCGCGCTTCTGGCGCACGATGGCCGAGTTGCCAAAGACCGAGAACGGCAAGATTCAGAAGTACAAGCTGCGGGCCGAAGGCCCCACCCCCGACAGCTGGGAGCTGGCAGCCAGCGGCTACAAGGTCAAGCGATGAGCGCGACCCTGATCCGTGGCAGCGTCGAGGTGCCATACGCCCGGCGCTCCATCGAGCCAACGGCCCATTGGCTGGGCCGGGCATTCGAGGCGCTGATGCAAGAGCTGGACTTCGACGCGGCGCGTGTCGACGGCCTGGGCGTGGCCTCCTTCACGCTGCGCCCGGACCGTGCAATCGACATGGCCTGGCGGCTGGGACTGCGTGTGTCGTGGTTCATGGACGACGGCAACGGCGGTGCGTCTGGCCTGAACCTGCTTCAGCATGCGGTGGCTGCCATAGAGACCGGCCAGGCCCGCCATATCGTGCTGATGGCGGGAGACGCGTTCCAGCCTGCTGACTTCCAGGCGCTGCAGGACAACTACAACGTCACCACGCGCGATCTGCTGCGGCCGCTGGGCATCGCTAATCCCAACACATTGTTCGCCCTGGCCACGCAGAAGCACATGCACCGGCATGGCCTGCGCCGGAGCGATTACGGCGAGCTCGTGCTCTCGCAACGACGCCATGCCGCGCGCAACCCGAATGCGGTGTACCGCGCGCAGATGACGATGGACGACTACCTCAATGCGCCGCAAGTGGCTAGCCCGCTCGGGCTCTACGACTGCGTGCCCGTGGTGGCAGGTGCTAACGCCATCCTTCTGAGCCATGCCGACGAGGCTGGATCACACCACGGCTGCGTGCGCGTGCGCGCCGTCCGAGGTCTGCACAACCACGACCAACACCAGGGAGACGGCTTGCAGACGGGCTTGGCTGAGATCGCCCCGCGCCTCTTTGCCGACGCGGGGCTGCGGCCATCCGACATCGATTTGGTGTCGGTCTACGACGACTACCCGGTTATGACGCTAGTGCAATTGCAGGATCTCGGCCTGGTGGGCGACGCTGGCCTGCAGCGCTTCGTGCGCGAAACGGTGCCCGAAGGCCGGATTGCCCTCAACACGTCCGGTGGCCAGCTGTCCGCTGGACAGGCTGGCACTGCCGGTGGCATGCATGGGCTGACAGAAGCCATTCGCCAACTAGGCGGCCGCTGCGCCGAGCGCCAGTTGCCCCGCGCGCGCACGGCGGTAGTGTCTGGCTACGGCATGGTCGAGTACCGCTACGGCATGTGCGCGGCCGCCACCATACTGGAGGCTGTGGCATGACGCTTGAAATCCTGGCTTGCAGCCGATGCGCTGCCGAGTACTTTCCGCGGCCCATGCGCTGCGCCGCCTGCGGTGGCCGCCACTTCGATACCCAGGCAATCCACACGGCAGAGGTGGTCGCCGTCACTCAGGCCCACCGCGTGCCCGAGGGCTGCGCCTACCGCTACTTGGTCGAACTGGCTGGTGGACGCGGAGTCCCGGTGATCGCTGCCAGCCCGCAACTGCTGCAAGTCGGCGCTCATGTCCTGGTGGACCAGGATGACCACGGTGCCGTCTTCATTCCCGCCAACCCCGCCAATACCCACCCATGAGTTCCCTGATCCCCATCGGCCAGGACGGCCTGAGCGTCCACATGTCGCTGCCAGCCTCTGGCTCCGGCCCGCTGCTGCTGGTATTGCAGGAAATCTTCGGCATCAACGCCAACATTCGAGCGCTGTGCGACGAGTTCGCTGCCGAGGGCTATGTGGCCGTGGCACCGGATCTGTTCTGGCGCCAGGGCCGCGGCATCGACATCGATCCGGCTGCGCCTGACGCCATGGCGCGCGCCCTTGCACTGCTGGAGCGCTTCGACGACGGCGAGGCTATGCGCGACATCGATGCGGCCATCAGCTTTGCCCGTTCGCAGTACGGCTGCAGCGGCCCCGTGGCGTCCGTGGGCTACTGCCTGGGCGGGCGGCTGGCCCTGCGTGCATTGTTCGACACCGAGATCCAGGCCTCCGTGTCGTACTACGGTGTGGGGCTGGAAACACTGGTCGAACAGCCGCTGCCGCCCAGCAAGGCCGCGCTGCTGCATGTGGCGGCGCTGGATGCCCATTGCCCGCCTACTTCGCAGGCGCGGATCCGCGCCGCGGCCACTGGGGCCGTCAAAGCCCATGTCTATGCGGGCTGCGACCATGCTTTCGCCCGCGCCGGTTCGGCGCATCATGACGCCGACGCCGCCCGACTGGCCTATGACCGCACGCTGAGCTTCCTGGTGCCGCGAGTCGGTCCCTCCTACGACCTTGAGGCGCTGTGGGAGGCTCACCTGGACTACGAGTTCAGCACCCGCAATGTGGACCTCACCATGGCCACGATGGTCGCCCAGCCCTACGTCAACCACGTTCCCACGATGACTGGCGGTGTGGGCCACGACAGCCTCCGGCGCTTCTACCGCGACTACTTCATCGGCGCAAATCCCGTGGACACGCACCAGGTCTCGGTTTCGCGCACGATCGGTGCCCGCCAGGTGGTCGATGAAGTGATCTTCAGCTTCACCCATGACCGGCGCATTGAATGGCTTCTGCCCGGCGTCGAGCCCACCGGTCGCAAGGTGCGCTTTGGGTTGGTCGGCGTCGTGCGCTTCCGCGGCGACAAGCTGTGTCACGAGCACATTTACTGGGACCAGGCCACGGTGCTGGTGCAGGTCGGCCTGATCGGCACGCAGGGCCTGCCGGTGGTCGGCGCGGAAGGCGCGGACAAGATCACCGACAACCGCATCCCCAGCAACCGCCTCATCGCCAGCTGGTAAGTGTCATGGATGACCGCTACTTTTACGAGCCGCGGCACGGCCACGGGCTCGCGCACAACCCGATCGCTTCCATCGTGGGGCCGCGTCCCATCGGGTGGATCTCGACAGTGGGCGAGGACGGTCGCCTGAACCTGGCACCTTACAGCTTTTTCGGCATCTTCAACTACGCGCCGCCGATCGTGGCCTTCGCCAGCGACGGCGTGAAGGACTCGTTGGCCAATGCGTTGCGACTTGGCGAGTTCGTTGTCAACACGGTGACCGAGGAATTGGCCGAGGCCATGAACGTGAGCAGTACTTCGGCGCGGAAAGACGAGTTCGTGCTGGCCGGGTTGGCCAGTGCACCCTCGCGTTTGCTGCGCACGCCACGCGTGGCGCGCTCGCCGGTGGCGCTGGAGTGTCGCGTGATCGAAGGTAAGCAACTGCGCGACGTACACGGTGACACGGTGGATAGCTGGTTGCTGATGGGCGAGGTAGTGGGTGTCAGCGTGGACTCTCGGCTGGTGGCGTCGGGTACCTTCGACTGGACGGATATCCGCCGAGTGCTCCGCGCCGGCGGCCCTTCGGACTACCACTGGGTCGGGAGTGAAAACCTGATGCGCATGAGGCGTCCGGGCTGACCGGCCCAGCGTGCTTGTCCGCCGCCTTGCGTTTCCTCTAGATTGATTCGTCGACGCGCACCAAATCGCGCGTCACCGCGCTTAACCAAAGAGAATACTGAATTCAATATGACGTCAGAAGCTCATTACTACGAACAGTTCCGGGAGAACGTCGCGGGTCGTGCCAACGTCGAGACGACCCCCGAGCTGGTCGCGTACTACCGTGAACTGGAGCGATTTGAGGCCGGTGCGCTCTGGACTGTGGCCAACAAGATCGAGCCTTGGGAACCGGCTTCCACCTCAGTGCCGGTGCTCTGGCGATATCGCGACCTGCGCGAGCACGTGCTGCGCTCGGTGGCGCTGGTGACGCCAGAAAAGGCGGGCCGGCGTGTGATCTACCTGAACAACCCGGGCCGCCGCGATGTGTCGGCCGCTGTAGGCTGGCTTTATTCAGGCCTGCAGGTGATGAATCCCGGCGAATGCGCATCCACCCACCGGCATTCGGCCTCGGCGCTTCGCTTCATCATGGAGGGGCAGGGCGCCTACACCATCGTCGACGGTCACAAGATGACCCTGGGCGCCAACGACTTCGTGCTGACGCCCAACGGCACCTGGCACGAGCACGGCGTGGACGCCGCAGGTACGCCGTGCATATGGCAGGACGGCCTCGACATCCCCTTCGTCAATGCGATGGAGGCGAACTTCTACGAGGTCCATCCCGAATTGCACCAGGCCGTGGGATACCCGGTGGACGACGCCACCGCCACCTGGTCGGGCACTGCGTTGCTGCCACACGGTCACGGCTGGAACAAGCCCTACTCGCCTCTGTTCAAGTACGAGTGGGGCCCCACCTACGAGGCGCTGCAGCGCCTGTGCGGCGCGACCGAAGGCAGCCCCTTCGACGGCGTTTTGATGCACTACATCAATCCGATCACGGGCGGCCCGGTAATGCCCACCATCGGCGCGAGTATGCAGATGCTACGGCCGGGCTTCCACAGCCGCGCTCACCGGCACACGGGAAGCACGGTCTACCAAGTGGCCAAGGGCCAGGGCCATTCCGTCATCGGCGGACAGCGCTTCGACTGGCAGGAGCGCGACATCTTCTGCGTGCCGTCCTGGGCTTGGCACGAGCATGCCAACGGCTCCGCGACCGACGACGCCTGCCTCTTCAGCTTTCACGACCTGCCCGTTATGCACGCCCTGCGCCTCTACCGCGAGGAGGCGCTGCACGACCACGGCGGTCACCAGCCGGTCGCCGCATCCCGCTAACCACTTCGAAAGAACTCCCATGCGTCTTGTTACTTACCGCGCCCACATCGAAGCGCCTGCGCGCCTCGGCGCTCTCTACGGCGACGAAGTCGTCGACGTCCAACGCCTGGCGGCCAGCCAGGCCACGGACCTGCCGGCCTCCATGCTCGAGCTCATCGACCTCGGCCCCGGCGGCCTGCGTACCTTGCGTCGACTGCTGGAGGCCGCCGGTGACACGTTGCCGCCCGGCTGCGCCGTGCCCGCCAGCAATGTGCAGCTGCTTGCGCCCATTCCGCGGCCGCGCAAGAACATCTTTGGTATCGGACTGAACTACGTGGAGCATGTGGCCGAATCCAGCCGAACGCTGGACACGGCCAAGGACCTGCCCAGGCAGCCTGTGATCTTCTCCAAACCGCCCACCACCGTGATCGGCCCTGGCGAGCCGATCCGTCACGACGCCGGAATCACGCAGCAGATGGACTGGGAGGTGGAGCTGGCCGCGGTCATTGGGCGGCGGGCGAGTAGGGTGCGCGAGGACGACGCGCTGGCCCACGTCTTCGGCTACAGCGTGATGATCGATATCAGCGCCCGCGACTGCCGGCGGGCCGGCCAGTGGATCTATTCCAAGGGCCAGGACAGCTACGGCCCCTTCGGCCCCTGCATCGTCACGGCCGACGAGATCCCCGATCCGCAGTGCCTCGACCTGTGGCTCACGGTCAACGGGCAGATCAAGCAGAAGTCCAACACACGCCACATGCTGTTCAAGGTGAACCAGCTGGTGGCCGACATTAGCGCTGGCATTACGCTGGAACCCGGCGACATCATTGCCACAGGCACGCCCGAGGGTGTGGGCGCCGGCCGGACGCCGCAGGAGTGGCTCAAACCGGGCGACGTGGTCGTAGCCTGTGTCGAAGGCATTGGCCAAATCCGCCATCCGGTGGTCGCGGTTTAAGAAAGAGGTCCGACATGCGATCCCTGCCCAAGAGCAAGGTGGCGGCCGTCCAGGCCTCGCCCGTGTTCCTCGACACCACGGCCACCATCGACAAGGCCTGCCGGCTGGTACGCGAAGCCGCCGCCCGTGGCGCGGCGCTCGTGGTCTTTCCCGAGGTCTTCGTCTCGGCCTATCCCTACTGGAGCTGGCTGGGCAGCCCATTGGCTGGCAGCCCCTGGTTTCAGCGCCTGTGCGAGTCGGCCGTGGAGGCGACCGGCCCCGAGATGGCACGGATCGCCGACGTGGCTCGTGAATGCGGCGTCTACGTGGCCATCGGCATCAACGAACTGGCCGCGCGCAGCGTCGCCACGGTCTACAACACGCTGCTGTTCTACGGATCGGACGGCCGATTGCTGGGCCGCCACCGCAAGCTGGTACCCACCTGGGCCGAGAAGCTGACCTGGGCTCCTGGCGACGGCGCCGGCCTGCAGGTGCACGACACGACCATCGGCCCGGTTGGCATGCTGGCCTGCGGCGAGAACACCAACACGCTCGCTCGCTTCTCGCTGCTGGCGCAAGGCGAGCTGATCCACCTCGCGAGCTACATCTCGCTGCCCGTGGCACCGCCCGACTACGACATGGCGGAGGCCATCAAGGTGCGTGCGATGGCGCATTCCTTCGAGGGCAAGGTCTACACCGTCGTGGCCTGCTCCACCATCGCGCCGGAGACGGCGGCACAGCTGGAGGACGCCTTTCCCGGCGCCGCAGCGCTGCTGTCACGCCGCAACAGCGCCTTCTCAGGCGTCATTGGCCCCGACGGCCGTGTGGCGGGCACACCGTTGATCGACGAGGAGGGCATCGTCTACGCCGACATCGACCTGGCGCGCTGCATCCAGCCGCGTCAGATGCACGACATCACCGGTCACTACAACCGCTTTGACGTCTTCGATCTGCGGGTGAACCGCCGCGGCCTGCGCCCCGCCACCTTCGACGACAGTGCTCGCGGCGAGGAGGCGGCCTCGGCCATCTCCACCGCCGCCGAGGCGGCCCACACGGAGAGTGCGGCATGAACCGCCCCGCCTATCGCATCGGGCAGATCGTGCCCTCGTCAAATACCACGATGGAGACCGAGATCCCGGCGATGCTGCTGGCACGCCAGGCGATCCGGCCGGAGCGCTTCACCTTCCACTCGAGCCGCATGCGCATGAAGAAGGTGGTCAAGGCCGAACTTGAGGCCATGGACCGCGACAGCGACCGCTGTGCCGCCGAGTTGAGCGATGCGCGCGTGGACGTGCTCGGCTATGCCTGCCTGGTCGCCATCATGAGCATGGGCCTGGGCTACCACCGCCAGTCCGAGCAGCGCCTGCATGCGCGCACGGTAGAAAACGGCGCGCCCACTCCGGTCGTCACGAGTGCGGGCGCGCTGATGGAGGGCTTGAAGGTCTTGGGCGCTCGCCGCATCGTGCTGATCTGTCCATACCTCAAGCCGCTGACGCAACTGGTGGTCGACTACCTGCAGGCCGAAGGCTTCGAGGTGCTGGACCACATCGCGCTGGAGATTCCTGACAACCTGGAGGTCGGCCGCCATGACCCCGCTCGGCTGCTGGAGATCTACAAGCGCCTGGATGCTACCGGCGCGGATGCGCTGGTGCTCTCGGCCTGCGTGCAGATGCCCTCGCTGCCGGTGCTGGCGCAGGTAGAGGCCCAGGCGGGCATTCCGGTCGTCTCCGCAGCGGTCTGTACCACCTACATGATGCTCAAGGCACTGGGCCTGGAGACAGTGGTGCCCGAAGCCGGAGCGCTTCTGAGCGGCCGCTACTGACGCATTTCCCTTCCCGTCGGGACCGGCCCCGGCCGGGTCAGACGGTTTCGTTGCCCTTACCTTTACCCACGGAAACTTGTCGTGAAAAAGCTCCTTCAGATCTTTGCCGGCGCGCTGCTCGGCTGCCTGTGCCTCGGCGCCTCCGCCGCCGACGCCTACCCATCCAAGCCGATCCGCGTGGTCATTCCCTTTCCGCCGGGCGGGGCGGTGGACACGCTGATGCGCAGCATCGGTCCCGCGCTCAGCGCGGAGCTCGGCCAGCCTCTGGTCATCGACAACCGGCCGGGTGGGGGTGCGCAGATCGGCGCCTCCGTCGTCCTGGGCGCGCCGCCTGACGGCTACACCATGTTCGTTGCAGAGATCGGTGCGTTCGCCATCAACCCCAGCCTCTACCGCAACATCAGCTACCAGCCGGTCCGCGACTTCGAGGGCGTGGACATGCTTACGCGCACGCCGATGGTCATGTACGGTAGCCCGACCGGCAAACTGCCCAGCTTCAAGGCGCTGAAGGATGCGGTGGCCGCGGGCGCCGACATCAGCTACGGCTCCTTCGGCCCAGGCACGGCGCCCCATATCCTGGGGCACCAGCTCTCGCGCGCGCTTCCCAAGGGCAAGTTCACTCACATTCCATACAAGGGTGCGCCGCCGGCCCTGCAAGCCATGATGACCAACGAGATCGATCTGCTGTTCGACGGTGTGCCGGGCGTACTCAACATGGTCCGCAGCAGCAAGGGCGTGCCTCTAGCGGTTGCGGCGGCGCAGCGAAGCGAGTACCTGCCGCAGGTGCCGACCACGGCCGAGCTTGGACTGCCGCAATTGCAGATGGACCTGTGGATCGGTGCCGCTGTGAAGAAAGGCACACCGCCTGCCATCGTGAACCGGCTGCATGCCGCCTTCGAGAAGGTGCTGGCCGACCGCGAGATCTGGAAAAAGCAGGCCGATCTCGGCTACAGCAAGGCATCGATGACGCCGGCCCAGTTCGACGCGTTCATCAAGTCGGAGATCGAGCGTTACCGGCCGGCCATCGTGGAGTCGGGCGCGACCGTCGAATAAGAAAGCAGCGGCACCGCCGCGCCGAGACGGCACTCGACCTACGAACGCAGGGCGGGCTCCAGCCAAGGGGTCCGCCCTTCTGCATGCCAGGCATGCCTGCCGCTGCTTCCGGCTCAGGCCCGCACGCAGCGGGGAGTCATAGGTCGACCGTCAGGGTGTCCGAGAGCGCTCGCGAGCAACAGGGCGTGAAGCAGCGCGTGCGGTCGGCATCGTCCAGGCATTCGTCCCGGTGGTCCACCTCCCCGTCCAAGACGTCGGTGAGACAGGTGCCGCACATGCCCTGTTCACACGAGGTAGGCAGTGCGATGCCTGCTGCCTGCACCACGGACGCCGCGCTTCGGTCGGCGGGCACGTTGAGCGAGAGGCCGCTGCGTGCCAACACCAGGCGAAACGCTCGGTTGATGCCTGGCTCGAGCGGGGCGGACGTGAAGCGCTCATGGTGCAACCGGGCCGCTGGCCAGCCGGCCTCGCGGCCAGCAGTCAGCACATGGTCGATCAGGCCTGCCGGCCCGCAGACGTAGATGTGGGTGCCCGGCTTGCTCGCCGCGATGAGGGCGGGCACGTCCAGCAGGCCTTCGTGGCTGCCGTCGTCCAGGTGCAGCTGGACCCGCTGCTTGAAGGGCGAGTGCCGCAGCGCATCCAGAAATGCGCAGTGCGCGGCACTGCGGGCCGCGTGATGCAGCGACCACGAGGCGCCGATGGCGTGCAGCCGCCAGGCCATCGCAAGCAGCGGCGTAATGCCGATGCCTCCCGCGATCAACAGCGTGTGCGGCGCCGCTTCGTCCAGCGGGAAATGGTTGGCCGGTGTCGAGACCACCAGTCGATCGCCCACGGCCACGCGAGCGTGCATGCCGTGCGAGCCGCCGCGCGACTGCGGATCGCGGTGCACCGCGATCTGATAGCGATGGGTTTCGGCCGGATCGTTGCATAGCGAGTAGCAGCGTTCCGGGCCGCCAGGCACCTGCACCCGCACGTGGGCACCGGCCTCGAAGGCGGGCAGCGTGCCGCCGTCCGGGCGGACGAACTCGAACAGGTCCGCGGTGTCGGCCACCGGCGTCCGATCGGTGACGACGAGGTCGAGGGGAGCGGCGGGCAGGGGCATAAAGAGCTCTTTAAATAAAAAGAATACAGTATACTTTTAAGATCAAATTAGCGGAGCCGCCATGACCGTTCCCCCGTCCCCCGATCCCGCCTGCCTGGTGCGGCCGGACTGCGTCCACCGTGACGCCTACGTCAGTCGCGAGGTGTTTGAGCTCGAGTCACGTCGCTTCTTTGGCGCCACATGGAATTTCGTCGCGCACGAGAGCCAGTTGCCGCAGCCCGGCTCCTACGTCACGCTCGATTTGGCGGGCCGGCCCCTGTTGGTGCTGCGCGAGGGTGACGGCCGCATCGGCGTTTTCTACAACCGCTGCGCCCACAAGGGCACCAAGCTTTATACGGACGAGGCTGGCCATGCCGGGCGTGTGCTGCGCTGTCCATACCACGCTTGGACCTATAGGCTGGATGGCAGCCCTCTTGGCGTGCCCTTGCGGAAAGACTACGACCTCCAAGCCCTGTCGCGTTGCGAGGCAGGCCAGGGCCTGACGCGTGTGGGCGCAGTGGCTGAGCATCGCGGCTTCGTCTTCGTGCGGCTCGATGCTCAGGGCATCGGCTTTAACGACTACTTTGGCGAAGCGCTGCAGTGGATCGACAACATGGTGGACCGCTCGCCCACGGGTCGGTTGAAGGTGGCCGGCGGCATCGTGCGCAACGTGATGCGCTGCAACTGGAAGATGTATCTGGAGAACGTCAACGACACCGTGCATCCGGTCTCCACGCACGAATCTGCGGGCAAGTCGGCCAAGGCGCAGTGGGAGGAGGGCGGCACCACGGCGACCGGCGCCATCCTGCCGATGGCAGTGGAGCAACTGCTGCCCTTCGCTTCGGGCTACGAATTTTTTGACGGCATGGACGCCGTGGTCTATCCCCATGGTCACAGCGCACTGGGCGTGAGCTTCAGCACCCACTCCAACTACGCGCAGCCACCGGGCTACGAAGAAGCGCTGGTCGCGGCGCACGGGGAGGCGCGCACGCGAGAGATCCTTGACCGTGCGCCGCAGAACACCGTGCTTTATCCAAGCATCGCCATCAAGGGCGCGCCACTGGTGATGCGGGTAATCCGTCCCCTGGCGGCGGATCGCACGCTGGTCGAGGCATGGAGTTTCCACCCGGAGGGCGCGCCCGACCTGCTGCTGGAGCGCGCGGTCAGCTACAACCGGCTGGTCTTCTCGCCCATGTCCATCCTGGCGCACGACGACGTGCATCTGTTCGAGAGCGTGCAGCAAGGACTGCAGTCCGATGGCAATCCCTGGGTCAGCATGCACCGAGGTTTCGATCCGGCGGAACTTACGTCCACCACTGCCCGGCGCTGCAAGGGCACCAGCGAGTTGCTGATGCGCAACCAGTTCCGTGCATGGCGCACCTTCATGATCACCACGGAGGCCGCATGACCACGTGCGTTTCGAACCTCGCCGCCCCTGCGTCCGTGGACGTGGATGCCCTGGTCCGCTTCGTCCTCGACGAGGCCCGACTGCTCAATGCGGGCGACTTCGACGCCTGGCTCGCGCTCTTCCACGCGCAATGCCGCTACTGGGTCCCTCTGGCGGGCGACCGCCAGGAGGATTCGCCTCTGCACGCGAGCCTGGCCGACGAGGATCGCTACCTGCTCGCCACGCGCATTCGCCGGCTCAAGAGCCCAGCCGCCCATTCGCTGGATCCGGGCGTTCGCAGCCTACACGTTATCCAGCAGCCCGAAGTGGAGGCAGCCGATGGGGACGACCACCTGCTGCGCACGCCCTTCCTTTACACCGAGACCGCCGGGGCGCGGCAACTGACGCTGGCTGGCACGTGGCGGCATCGGCTGCGTCCCACCTCGGATGGCCTGCGCATCGTGTGCAAGCGCGTGGACTTGCTGCAGGCGGGCGCCGCGCACGAGATCATCCAGCTCTTTCCATGATGGCCGGCGCTGCTCTGAAGCTGCACGACCGGCTCGTCTTTGACCTGGCTGCGGGCCAGGTCGTGGACGGCCCTCGGCGCTATGTGCTGATGCGTACCGACGTGCTAATGGGTGCCTTCGACGGGCTGGAGGAGTCTGCCCGCACCGAGGCCTTGCGCGCGCTGGGCCGTTCCGTCTACCGCCGGGGAGCGGACAGCGTGCGCGCCTACTTGCGGGAGCTGGGTGCCGAGGCGCTGCTATGTGCCATGGAGGATGGCTCAGCCTCATTAGGATGGGGCCGATGGTGCCTTGAAGCGGAGCCTGGACTGCTGCGCTTGCGGGTGGCTAATAGCCCGTTCGCGCACGCCACGCGACGCCACGATGCGCCGGCTTGTCACGCCATCACCGGCATGCTGGCGGCCGTGGCCGGCACACTGTGGTCTATGCCGGTGCGGGCCGAAGAAACGCAATGCGCGTGCATGGTGCGCACGGCACCCTTCACCTGCCTGTTCGAAGCACGGGCGGAGGTGGCGTGAACGCTTGCGGCCGTCGCCGGCAGCCGCGTCTTGCCCTGTGCCTGGATCCGTCAGGCTGCCTTGCGTCGCCGACCCACCTTGGCCCGGGGCTCAGCGTGCGCATCGGCCGGCTGGCCGTGCACCAGCGCTTCCTGCATGGCGTAGTAAGAGGCTGCGGCCTCGCGCAGGTTCTGTGCCACGCATTCGCCGACCGCGTCCACGTCGCGCCGAACGAACGCATCGAGGATGAGCTTGGTATGCGCCAGCGACTTGGCGCGGAAGGCCTCGTCCTTGAGCGTGGCCAGCCGGACCGCCTGCGCGTGATCACGCAGGCGGTTGATGATCTGCACCAGATGCTCGTTGGGCACCATTGCCACCCACGCTGAGCGAAACGCCCAATTGGCCTGCATGTACTCCAGCATGTCGGACTTGCGGTGCGCCCGTTCCGCGGCCTGCACGGCTGCCGTCATCCGGCCGAGCCCCTCCAGACTCGAATGGCGGCAGGCGCTGGTGGCTGCGGGCGGTTCGAGCAGGAGCCGTACCTCGAACATGTTGGCAATGTCCTCGGGTGCAAAGCGTTTGAGTATGAACCCGCGAGAAGTGCCATCGAGGTAGCCCTCGCTCTTGAGCTGCAGCAGCGCCTCGCGCACCGGCATACGGGACACCTCTAGTTCCGCCGCAATCTCGTGGTCCACCAGCCGATGTTCCGCGCCGATGTCCCCGGCGTGCATCCGCTCGCGAAGCAGGGCATATACCTGGTCGCGAATATTCTGTTTGCTGATGTCGGCATTCTTGCCAGCTGGGGCCTTGGCCAAAGAGACGAGCATGGCTTCTCGGTAGGTGTAGGAGACGCTGATTGTGCCAGCAAGGACCGCCTTGAAAACAGAATACGGTATACTGATGTAATCAGAACTTCAAGGATCACGCATGTCTTGCACTGCCCGCCGTCTGACCGAGGGCGCACCGAGCCACCGATCACTTCCCGGTGCCGGTGCCGCTGTCGGGCGGAGCACCGAATGACTGACATGCTCAGAGGCTGGCGAATCCTTTTGGTCGGTGGCTCGGGCGGCATCGGCGCGGCCGTGGCCCAGGCCCTGCTCGCCGAAGGCGTTGACGAACTGATCACGGCGCCTTCTGTGCCTCAGGCGCGCGCCGATCGCCTTCGGACCGAGCACGTCGACCTGTCGAATCTGGCTAGCGTAGAGGCGCTGGCGCAGCGGCTCGCCGACGTGCCCTTGAATGCGGTCATTAACTGTGCGGGAGTTAATGGCAATCGTCGACTGTTCGAGGGCGACTGGGTGGCTCGCGTTCGACGTGAGATGGAGGTCAACTACTTCGGCATGCTCAACTTGGCCGCGGCGTTTGGCCCTGCATTGGCGGCCCGGCCCGGCGGCCGCTTCATGACCTTGCTCAGCTTCCTGAGCCACGTGAATCTGCCCGCGATGGCCAGCTACTGCGCCAGCAAGGCCGCCGCCCACTCGGTTTTGCAGGCTCTGCGTGCCGAATGGGCCGCTGCTGGCGTTACCGTGTGCGGCGTCTATCCCACTGCCGTCGACACGTCGATGAGCAAGGGCCTTACGGGTGCGAAGCAGTCGCCGCAGGAGTTGGCGCGGGAAATGGTGCAGGCGTTGGTCGACGGGAAGGAAACACTCTATCCCGGTGAGGCCGCGGGGGCAATTCGCGGGTATCTAGCGGACCCACTGCACATGCAGTTGAGGATGCTTGGATGATGCCGCAGATTCAGCGCGTCTGGCAGGCCAACATGCAGGTCTACGGTGCTGACAAAGTGTGGCGGCAACTGGCGCGATCTTCGGGTGACTGGTTTGCACCGGAAGCTTGTCGAATTGGACGGTAGGGTCTGCTGACCGCTCTCAGTCGAGGCTGTGTAGAACCCCCTGAAAGATCGACGGTGTTGTGCGTACAGTGAAGGCGGACGTGGCAAGCGGAGCTGGATATGGCGCACTTTGTTGAAGGCCAAGACAGAAATCAGGTTGCGTTGTTGCCTGAGTGTCTCGACGACGTCGTCACTGAGGACAATCCAGTGCGAGTGGTTGATGCGTTCGTCAGCGAACTCGACTTGCACGCCCTGGGCTTCGATGGCCTGACGCCAAAGTCGACGGGACGCCCCTCGTACCACCCCGCAGTCCTGCTGAAGATCTACATCTATGGCTATCTCTCCCGGATTCAGTCCAGCCGGCGATTGGAGCGCGAGTGTCAGCGCAACCTGGAGTTGATGTGGCTGACGGGAAGGCTGGCGCCGGACTTCAAGACCATTGCTGACTTTCGTCGCGACAGTGGCAAGGGAATCCAGAATGCCTGCCGCCGATTCATTGGCCTATGCCGGGAGCTGAAGCTCTTCTCGCAGGCTGTTGTGGCTATCGACGGCAGCAAGTTCAAGGCAGTCAACAACCGAGATCGGAACTTCACGGAGGTGAAGATCGACCGCTTCCAAGAACAGGTTGCACGCAGCATCCAGCGCTATCTGGACACGCTGGAGACTTGTGATCGCACAGAGTCTGCCGGCATGCGGGCCAAGACCGAACGACTGCAAGAGAAGATCAAGAAATTGCGCAATCGCATGCGCGAGCTGGATGGCCTGAAGGCGAGATTGAAATCTGAGCCGGGCGAGCAGCTTTCGCTGACTGATCCAGACGCGCGCTCCATGGTCACGAGCCGACTAGGTGTCGAGTTGCAATAGGTTGTTCCCACAAAGGCGGGAGGCTGGGGGCTTGTGCCCCAGAGCGCAGTGCGGGCGCTCGCAGTTGTAGTAGCGCAGGAAAGCGGGCAGCCAGGCGGTGCGCTCGGCACTGTTGGCCCAGGTGCGTCCATAGGCCCATTCGCGCAGACAGGTCTGAATGAAACGCTCGGCCTTGCCGTTGGTCTGGGGGCGGTAAGGCCGGGTGAAGGTGTGCTTGATGCCCAGCGCCTGACAGGTCTTGGGGCTCAGCCTTGTTTGAAACCGTATCTTCCGCCGGCGCAGTGGCTATACAAGTGTCGTTCGGATCAACGCGGCAAAAGCCCTCTAGTGGCACGATTCGGCGGCACGCCGTGCCACGTGCATCAGTGCTGGTAATCTGGTCTGCTGGCCGCTCTCGCCGAAAGCAGTCGTTCGTCGTTGCACGCGCGACTGGCGGCTCACAGTCTGTACCGGACACATGGCAGCCCGCGGGTGCGACCGATGCGTGCTACTGCTCTATTCCGCGACAATCGTCGCATAGCACGTGCCCCTAGCGGACGACCACACCCTGTAAGCTGACGGTAGTTTTGGCGGTATCAGACTTTTGGATGGCAGTTGTTTCCGAGATAAATCAAATACTTAGCAGTTAGATGAGGATCCTGCTGGGGCACCACATCGAGTCCGACGGCGTACGACGCCGCCGGACTTTTTTGTTGGGCCCATTGCCGCGGTTCTCGATCAGGAGAGGACGCATGATTTCCATCCGACGCCTTCAGCCCGCCGACTGGCGCAGCTACCGGGACCTTCGCCTGCGCGCCCTGCGCGAGGCGCCGGATGCCTTCGGCAGCACGCATGACGCCGAGGCCGCGAGACCCGACGCACTGTGGGCCGCGCGGCTTGCGGAGGCCGCCGCCTCTGCGCACGAATGCCCGCTCTGGGCTTGGCACGGGCCACAGCCTTGCGGGCTCGTGTGGGCCCGGTTGCCCGCCGACGAGCCGCGCATCGCGCAGCTGTTCCAGATGTGGGTCGATCCGCAGTCGCGCGGTCTGGGCGTGGGGCGGGCGCTGCTGGATGCGGCCGTCGCCTGGGCTCGGCGCGCGGAGGCAAAGTGGGTCTGCCTGGACGTCAGTACGTCGCAGACGGCGGCGTTGAGCCTGTACCGGGTGTGCGGATTCAAGGAAGAGGGCGCACTGCACCCATTGCGCGAAGGCAGCGCCGTGATGGTTCAGCCCATGCGGCTGGACCTGGCGCCTGCGGCCCCGCTGGCGCCCGCGCGCGGGCCCGACTGATTCGGTCGCTCAGTGCTCGTAGCGCATTGCCGCACCCGCCGGCATGCGGAAGGGGCGGGGCGCCGGGGCGGCGTCACGGATGTCCGGCGTCCGCGCACCCGCCGGGCGCGAACGGCACAGCTCGGCCAGGCGGCGGTCGGCTTCCCGGCGTAGGGCCGTGATCTCGGCAAAGGCTTCGGCCCGGGCCAGCAGGCGGCCGCCGTGCGTGCGCTGGTGCAGCTGGTGCACCGCTTCGTACGAGGCGCGTTCGGCCTTCATCCATGCGGCGAACTGGGGGTCGGGGGTGTCGTCCATCGAGCGTCTCCTGGCGTGCTCTCGCGAAGACGTCGCAGGGAGCGGGGCGAAGTATGGGCAGCCCAAGCCCGTGAGGGCGTAGGACAAGCCTCGCGTGGCCGGTAAGGGTTTGCCCTGCGACACGGCTTGCCGGGGTAGGACGCCGCGCCCGGCCGGCGGGCCTACCGCGCCGCGCCGGCGTAGGCGGTTGACCGGGGGTCGGCCGCGGCCGACAACCATGCAGGCGCGACCCCGTCCGCACGGGCGTCGAGCTTCGGCGAAGGTCCAGCCATGCACACACGACGCCTTGAGTCTTTCGACATCGCAGAGGCGGCCACGCCCTTCCAGTCGTTGCCGACCGCGCAGCTGCAACCCGCCCGTCAGGCCGCGAACGAAGGGTCGCCGGCCCCGTCCCCCGCCACGGGCGCACGCAGTCTGTACGACGCGCTGTGGAAGGCCAACGATGCGCCCGACGACGCGTTGCGCCTTCGCGCAGCCGAGTTCATCGAACGCTGGCGCAAGGAGATGCGTCAGCAACCCTGCGACCTGCCGAATTCACCCGACGGCCTGGCCGCCTGGCAGCAGGCGCAGCTCGAAGCCACCGGCGGTGCCTACCAGGACTACCTGGCGGCCCGCAAGGCCGGCGCGCCGCGCCGCTACTTCGGCTCCCGGTCCCACGCGCTCTACTTCCTGCGTGCCGTGGCACCCACCAAGCTGGTGGACGGCGCCTGGCTCTACGGCCTGCTGCCCGGCATCACCAATCCCCATTTCAACGACCTCATCGTGACCTATGTGGAGGAGCTGGGCGACGGCGATCCGGACAAGAACCACGTGCTGCTCTACCGACGGCTGATCGACGCCCTGGGCATCGTGGACTGGGCCGAGCAGGACGACGAAACCTATGTGCAGGGCGCCTTGCAACTGGCGCTGGCGGCCTGCACCGAATCGCTGGTGCCGGAGGTGATCGGCTTCAACCTCGGCTACGAGCAGCTGCCGCTGCACCTGCTCATCACGGCCTACGAGCTCGACGAACTGGGCATCGACCCGACCTACTTCACGCTGCACGTCACGGTGGACAACGCGGCCGGCGGCCATGCCCAGCGTGCGCTGCGCGCGGCGGTGGAGAACATGCCGGCCCTGGCCGACGACGGCGCCTTCTGGGAGCGCGTGGCCGACGGCTACCGCCTGAGCAATGCCGGCTTCGGCACCACCGATGCCATCGCCGCCTTCGACGGGCACCGTGAACTGCTGCGCGTGCTGGGCGGGCGTGCGGCCGAGGGCAGCATGGCCCACTCCGACTATTGCCGCATCGAGGGCCGCACCGTCAACCAGTGGCTGGCCGATCCGGAAGCCATCGACGGCTTCGTCGCCGCGCTCGAGCGCAAGGGCTGGCTGCAGCGCAACAGCGATCCGGCGCAAAGCCGGTTCTGGAAGCTGCTGCAGGGCGAGGCGGCGAGCATGTTCGGCGTCTTTGGCGACTACGAGCTGCAGGTGATCTACGACTGGCTCCGCGGTGATGCCGCGGCGGACGGTGCCGCCTTCGTGCGTGGCAGTGCGCCGACGGCGGCGGCGCCGGTGCCGCCACGCGCCTTCCGTCATGTGCGCCGTGCGGCGGCTGCGAAGCCCGCGCTCGGACTGGCGGCGCTGGCGGATGCGGAGGTGGAGCTCGATGCCGACGTGCTGGCCCTGCGCCACGTGCTGGAGACGGGGGACACCGCGCTGCAGGGGGCGACCTTGCGCCGCCTGCTGGGCCCGGCGCTGCACTGGGGGCCGGCGGGGCTGGAGGCGACGCGGCATGTGTCGCGGGTGCTGCATGCGGCATGAGTGCCGCCCGTTCGTCCTGAGCGTGTCGACGGGGGTGTGCCCACGCCGGGGCGGGGCTTCGACATGCTCAGCCCGAACGGTCGTTGGTCGAGTGACTTACTTTGGTTGAGCATCAAGGGCTCTGGGCTTACCGCTTGGGACCAGGAGTCAGGATTCGGCAGTCGGCACTCAGATTTCTTCAGTTCCGCCCGCGGTCCCCTCGATCCCGTGCGATGCACCACTTTGTCTTGAGCCCTGCGCAGTTCGCAATGCCGCGAACGCCGCAGCCTTCGCCTCATCGCCCAGGCTGAGATGGAAGGCATGCAGGTTGTGCGCCGCCAGGAAGCTGCCGCGGCCATGCACGGCGCCTTCCAGTTCCGGCTGCTCGCCGATCTCCAGGCAGCGCAGCCAGCTCTGTTCGATGGCGGGCAACAGCGCCGGTGCACGGGCCGGCTCGGCAACGGCCCAGTCCAGCAGCAGGTCGCCCACGGCGAAGGAGAAGTCCGGCGAGTGGCGCCAGTGCGGCATCTCGTGCTGGGCCAGTGCCAGCGCATCCTCGAAGCGCTTGGCGCACTTCAGGCAGAACAGCAGCCGCACCACCACGTCGTGCCGCCAGGCCAGCGAAGGGTCCATGCGGGCCAGGGCCCGTTCGTAGGCTGCTGCGGCGCCGGCATGGTCGCGCAGCACGACCTCCTGTTCCTTGCCCCACTGGTAATGCAGGTAGGCGTCGTCCGGATGATCCTGCAGCGCCAGGCGCAGCAGGGCCCCGTTGCGGCCGCGCTTTTCCGCCAGGCGCTCGGGCAGGTAGCCGTCGTGGTCCAGCACGATGGGCAGGCGCCGGCGCGGCAGCGCGGGCGGGCCGATCGGTTGCTCGTGCACGCGGCCTTCGTAGCGCACGCCGCGCGGCAGCAGCCGCGGCACCCAGGCGGAACTCACGGCCTCGTGGCCGGCGTTGTCGTAGACGCTGTCGATGCGCACCAGGCCCAGGGCGTCGTCCATCGCGTCGCGCAGGGCGGCGACCTGCTCGAAGCCGTCGACCAGCCGCTCGTCCGCATCGAGCACCAGATTCCAGTCCGCATCCGACAGGGCCAGCGCCGCGTTGCGGGCGGCGGCGAAGTCGTCGATCCAGGCGAAGTGGCCCACCTGCGCGCCGTGGGCCTCCGCCAGGGCCGGCGTGCCGTCGGTGGAGCCGGTGTCCAGCACGACCATCGCGTCCACCCAGGGCGCGGCGCTGTCCAGGCAGCGGGCCAGGCGCGCGGCCTCGTTGCGCACGATCATCACGAGGGCGGTCTTGCGGGTCATCGGTGCAGGGCAGGCAGTGGGGGCGGCGGGCGAGGATCGTAAGTCAGGGCAAGGCCCGTGCCTGGCGGCGCAAGGCGCACGCAGGTGAGGCCTGCGCCTTGCACCATGTGCGCCCGTCATCCTGCCGGCGACGCGGACGCCTACGCGCCGTCCAGCGCCACCAGCGCCTGCGCGAGCACTGCCGTGCCGGCGGCGGCCTGGTCGGGCTCGATCCATTCCTCCGGACAGTGGCTGCGCCCGTCGCGGCAGGGCACGAACACCATGCCCACCGGCCCGGCCTCGGCCAGGTGCATGGCGTCGTGGCCGGCCCCGCTGGGCAGGCGCATGCTGCCCAGTTGCAGCCGTGCGGCCGCGGCCTCGATGGCCGCCATCACGCGCGGATCGCAGGCGACCGGCTCGGTGCGCGTGAGCAGGGCGACGTCGGCGGTGACGCGCAGGCGGTTCAACGCGTCGGCGCTGGCGGCCATCACCGCATGGACGAAGCCGTCGAGCACCGCGGGCGCGTCGCTGCGCACCTCCAGCGTCATGCTGACGTGGCCGGGCACCGAATTGGCGGCGTTGGGCGTGAGCGCCAGGCGCCCGACGGTCGCCACCACGTAGGGCGGCCCGTCGCCGTGGCTGGCCGCCAGGCGCTGGGCCTGCGCGATGACTTCCGCCGCACCGACCAGCGCGTCCTGCCGCAGGTGCATGGGCGTGGTGCCGGCATGGTCGGCACGGCCGGCGACGGTGACCGTGTAGCGCCGGATGCCGACGATGTTCGTCACCACGCCGATGGGCAGCTGCCGCGCCTCCAGCACCGGGCCCTGCTCGATGTGCAGTTCCACGAAGGCGGCGAGGCTGCCGGGGGGACGCAGGGCCGGCCCCAGCTCGCCCGGCCGTGCGCCGATGCGTGCCATGGCCGCCGCGAGCGACTCGCCGGCACCGTCGCGCAAGGCCAGCATGCCGGCGTCCAGGTGGCCGGCGCAGGCGCGGCTGCCGATGCAGGAGACGCCGTGGTCGCTCGGCTCTTCGCCGAGGAAGTCGATCACCTCCAGGGGATGGCGCAGGCGCAGCCCGCTCTCCCGGATCGACTGCACCGCCTCCAGGCCGGCCAGCACGCCCAGCACGCCGTCGAAGCGGCCGCCGTGCGGCACCGTGTCGCTGTGCGAGCCGGTGGCCAGCGGTGGCAGGCCGGGCACGCTGCCTTCGAGCCGGCCGATCAGGTTGCCGGCGCTGTCCATGCGCGTCTGCAGGCCGGCGGCCTCGAACTGCTGCCGCAGCCAGTCGCGTCCCTGCTGGAAGCTGACCGAGAAGGCACGGCGCGTCCACGGCTGATCGGGCTCGGTGAAGGCGGCCAGGTCGTGAAGCCGGCGCCAGAGGCGGTCGGCGTCGATGCGCACAGCGGCAGGGACCGTGGGGGATGAAGCGGCGGCGGGAGCGGCAGGGTCGGCATGCATGCTCGGTATATTGCGCAGTCCCCCGTTGGCCAGGAAGCGCCCCGCACTTATGGCAGCCATCGATTCCGCTTCTGCATCGCCCCTCACGCTGGACCAGCTGCGCAAGTTCGAGCAGGTGGCTGCGCATGGCAGCTTCACGGCCGCGGCGGCGCAGCTCGGGCTCACCCAGCCGGCCATGAGCCAGCAGATCCGCCAGCTGGAGCGCCAGCTCGGCGTGCGCCTGCTCGAGCGCGTCGGCCGCCGCGTGGCGCCCACCGCCGCCGGCCTCGATCTGCTGGCGCACCTGCCCGGCGTGCACCTGGCGCTGGAATCCGCCGTGCAGGCCGTGCGCGCGCATGCCGACCAGGTGGCCGGCGCGGTGCGCATCGGCACGGGGCTCACGGCCTGCCTGTATCGCCTGCCGCCGGTGCTGCGCCGGCTGCGGCAGGCGCACCCGCGCCTCGCCCTGGTGGTCAGCACCGGCAACACCGACGAGCTGGTGCGCCGGGTGGAGGACAACCAGCTCGACCTGGCCCTGGTCACGCTGCCCGTGGCGTCGCGCGCGCTCGGCCTGGTGCCGCTGCAGCAGGACGAGATCGTCGCGGTGCGGGCCCGCGAGGCGGGCGCCTGGCCGGCGCGCATCACCCCGGCGCTGCTGTGCGACCAGCCGCTGGTGATGTTCGCGCCCGGCACCAGTACCCGCGGGCTGATCGACGCCTGGTTCGGCCAGGGCGCCCGCAAGCCGCAGCCGGCGATGGCCCTGGACAGCGTGGAGGCCATCAAGGCGGTGGTGGCGGCGGGCCTGGGCTGCAGCCTGCTGCCCCGCGCGGCCGTCAGCAGCCCCGAGGCGCAGGCCGCGCTGGCGGTGGCGCCGCTGTCGCCGCCGCTGCACCGCACGCAGGCCATCGCGCTGCGGCAGGACAAGCCCCTGACCCCCGCGCTGCGCGCGACCGTGGCCGCCATCGCGGCGCAGGACGGCGGCTGAGCAGGACGTCGCTCGCTCAGCGCTGCATCACCTGCCGCGCCGTCACCTCCGGCGCGTCGTTGCCCCAGCTGCCGCGCACGTGGCTCAGCACGGCGGCGATGTCCTCGTCGCCGAGCACATGGCCGAAGGGCGGCATGCCGTAGGGCCGCGGGTTGCCGGCGGTGGCGGGCGGGTAGCCGCCGCGGCGCACCACCTGCACCAGGTTGCTCGGGTCTGCCATGCGCACCGCCCGGTTGCCCGCCAGCGGCGGGAAGGCGCCGGGCTCGCCCTGGCCCTGGTCGCCGTGGCACCAGGCGCATTGCTGGGCATAGACCGTCTCGCCGCGCTGCATGAGCGTGGCGCTGCGGCGCAGCGGCTGGGCCGGCGCCGGCGCGGGCGGCTGCTGGGGCAGGGCCTGCAGGTAGACGGCCATGGCCCGCAGGTCGTCGTCGTGCAGATGCTGGGTGCTGCCGTAGACCACCTCGGCCATCGGGCCCAGCACCGAGCCGCGCGGCGTGCTGCCGGTGCGCAGCAGCGCCATGACCTCGGCGAGCGGCCAGCCGGCGACGCCGGCCTCGTCCGGCGCGTCCAGGGCCGGCGCATACCAGCGCTGGCCCGGCAGCAGGCCGCCGCCCAGGCCGCGCGCATCGTCGATGGCGCCCAGCGTGTTGCGGCGGCCGTGGCAGGCGATGCAGTGGCCGAGCGTACCGACGAGGTAGGCGCCGCGGTTCCATTCCGCGCTGCGCCGCGGCTCGGGCGCGAAGGCGGCGGGCCGGAAATAGAGCGCCCGCCACACGGCCAGCGCGGCCTGCGTGCCGTAGGGAAAGCGCAGCGCATGCGGCCGGTTGGCCTGGGTCACGGGCGGCAGGCTGCGCAGCCAGGCGAAGAGGGCGTCCGAGTCCTCGCGCGTGACCTGCGTGAAGCTGGTGTACGGAAAGGCCGGGTACAGCAGCCGGCCGTCGCGCGAGCGGCCGTGGTGCATGGCGCGCCAGAAGTGGTCGGCGTTCCACGCGCCCAGGCCGGTCAGCGGGTCGGGCGTGAGGTTGCCGGCATAGAGCGTGCCGAAGGGCGTGTCGATGGGCCGGCCGCCGGCATAGGCGGCGCCGCCGCGTGCGGTGTGGCAGCCGGCGCAGTTGCCGGCCAGCGCCAGGTAGCGGCCGCGTTCGATCTGCGCCGGGCTGGCGGCGGGCGGCGGCAGCGCGTCGTCCACCGGCGCCTCGCCGCGCAGGTTGAGCCACAGCACGGCGGCCGCGAGCGCGCTGCCGACGAGCAGAAGGCCCAGCAGCAGACGGCGCAGGACGCGGCCGCCGCTCATGGATGCGCCTCCATCGCGCTGCAGGCCACCGGCAGCCCGCCGGGCAGCGAGGTGGCGGGCCGTGCGCCCTCGGGCACCGGCTGGGCGGCGAGCCAGCCGGCGACGGCCCGGATGTCCTCCGGCGCCAGCCGGCGGCCGACGTCGGCCATGCAGTCGGGCGCGCGGGCGCGGCGCTCGCCGGTGAGCCAGGCGCCCAGCTGCGAGGCGATGTACAGCCGCGGCAGGCCCAGCAGGCTGGGGATGCCGGGCGCCACGCCGGTCAGGGCGGCGCCGTGGCAGCGCACGCAGGCCGGAATGCCGCGGTCGGCGTCGCCGTCCCACACCAGCGCGCGGCCGCGGGCCAGCTGCGCGGGCGGCAGGTCCGGGGGCACGGGCGGCGGATAGGGCAGCGACAGGGCGGCGAAATACTCGGCCATCTCGCGCAGGTAGGCATCGGAGAGCTGGGCCAGCAGGTGGCTCATGTCCGCCTGCTGGCGCCGGCCGTCGCGGAAGCTGCGCAGCTGCTCGTACAGGTAGCCGGCGGGCTTGCCGGCCAGGCGGGGAAAGTAGCCGGAGTTGGTCGCCAGGCCCTCGCGGCCATGGCAGGTGGTGCAGGCGGCCACGCGGCGGGCCATGTCGCCGCCGCCCGGGCCGGCGGCCGGCGCCTGGGCCAGCGCCGGGCCGGCGGCCAGCAGCAGGCCAAAGGCCGTGCCCAGGACCCGCCGGACAGCGCGAAGAAGAGGCTTCGTCATGGTGCCCCATTGTGGGGCGGCGGGACGCTGGCAGGTGTCGCGGATGCCGCCGGCGCGTGCGCGGGCTGCCGTGGGTCGGCGTGGACGCTCAGGCCGTGATCAGTGCCGCTGGCGCCGGCACGGCGGTCGGTGCCGAGGCCGGTGCCGGCGCGGCGTCCCAGCCCTTCCACGCACGCAGCCAGTGCACGAAGCGCGGCAGCCCGTCGGCCAGCGGCGTGGCGGCCCAGGGCCCGATGGCCGCTTCCAGCCGCGCTGGGTCGGCGCAGGTCAGCGCCACGTCGCCGGGCGGCCGGGGCGCGAAGGCGACCATCGCGCGGCGGCCCAGCGCGGCTTCGAGCTGGCCGACGAAGTCGATCACCCGTACCGGCTGCCGGTGGCCGACGTTGAACACCTCCCAGGGCACGCCGCCCGCGTCCGGCACCGGCGGGCCGCGGCGCACCAGCCGCAGCAGCGCATCCACCACGTCGTCGATGCAGGTGAAGTCGCGCTGCAGCAGGCCGTCGCCGTAGAGCGTGATCGACCGGCCGGCCTGGATGGCTTCGGCAAAGCCCCAGTACGCCATGTCGGGCCGGCCCCAGGGACCGTAGACGGTGAAGAAGCGCAGGGCCGTGGCCGGCAGGCCATGCACCGCGGCCGAGGCATGGGCCATCAGCTCGTTGGCCTTCTTGGTCGCGGCATAGAAGGAGGCGGGCGCATCGGTGGCGTCCTGCTCGCGGAAGGGCGCGTCGGTGCGCTGGCCGTAGACGCTCGACGAGCTGGCGTGCAGCAGGTGCGCCACGCCGGTGTGCCGGCAGGCCTCCAGCACCGAGGCGAAGCCCATCAGGTTGGCGGTGGCGTAGTCCAGCGGCCGCTGCACCGAATGGCGCACGCCGGCCTGGGCGGCCAGGTGCAGCACCACCTCGCAGCGCTGGCGCGCGAAGAAGTCCTGGGTGGCCGGCACGTCCGACAGGTCGAGCGCGGCCACCGCCACGCCCAGCGGGGCCAGCAGCGCCGCGACGCGCGCGTGCTTGAGCCGCGGGTCGTAGTAGGCATTGAAGCTGTCGCAGCCCACCACGCGGTGGCCGGCGCGGGCCAGGGCCGCGGCGGCATGGGCGCCGATGAAGCCGGCGGCGCCGGTCACGAGCACGGAGGTCATGGCCCCGGAATGTGGCGCCGCCACAAGTCAGGCATGTGGCACCGGGGACGCCGCACACCGTCGCAGCACTGACACGGAGGCTGCCTACCGTCGGGGCCGTTCCGCGTCGTCCGCCTTCTTCTCCCGCCCCACTGCGCCATGTCCTCGCAGCCGACTTCCGCCGCCATCGCGTCCGATTCGCCGCAGCTGCGCCGACTGCCCCTGGCGGTGCTCACCCTGCTGGCCCTGGCGCTGCTGCTGCGCCTGGGCGAGGCCGACCTGCCGCTCTTCCGGGCCCTCAACGCGCTGGGCACGGCGCTGCCGGACAGCCTGTGGTCGGGCCTGAGCGTGGCGGGCCTGGGGCTGTCCATCGGGCTGATCGGGCTGGCGATGTCGCCCGGCCGCGATCGCCAGGCGATGCGGCTGGTGAACGTGCTGATGTGGGCCTTTTTGCTGGGCGGCTTGCTGTCGCATGTGCCCAAGCGGCTGTTTCAGCAACTGCGGCCGCCCGGCGTGCTGCCGCCGGACCAGCTGCACGTGATCGGCGACCGGCTGGTGCACCTGGCCATGCCCTCGGGCCATGCGCTGGCGGCCTTCGCCTTCGTCTGGGTGGTGCTGCACACGCGCCACTGCACGGCGGCGCAGCGGGCGCTGCTGTGGGGCATGGCGGCGGCGGTCGCGCTGTCGCGCATCGCCGTCGGCGCGCACTGGCCCAGCGACGTGCTGGCCGGCGCGGCACTGGGCCTGGTGGCCGCGGCGCTCAGCCTGCGTGCCGTGCGGCGCTGGGACCTCGGCGGCCTGCTGTCGCGGCGCCGCGCGCAGGCGGTGATGGCCGCCGTGCAGCTGGGCGCGGGCCTGGCCATGCTGTGGACGCAGACCGGCTATCCGCTGGGCGCCCCGGTGCAGTGGGCGCTGGGCCTGGCCGGCGTGGCGGGCGGCCTGCTGCGTCTGCGCTGGGCGATCGCGCCGGCCGTCGCAGCGCGCCAGCCGGGCTGGATGACGACGGAGCGCGTGGGTTGAGCCGGCACGCCCTGACGCCGCGCGTCGGCCCCCGCGCACGCCGCGCGGTGCAGGCCCTGTCGGCCGTGCTCGCGCTGGGGCTGCTGGCCTGGCTGCTGCAGGGCGTGGACGTCCACGCGCTGGCGGACACGGCGCGCCGCATGCCGGCCGCCACCTGGGCGCTGGCGCTGGCCGGCGTGGCCGCCACCTACGCGCTGCGCGCCGCGCGGCTGCAGGCCGAATGGCAAGGCCGCACCGGCGCGCGCTTCGTCGACTGCCTGGCGCTCTTCGCCTGGCACAACGCGGCCGTGTCGCTGCTGCCGCTGCGCGCGGGCGAGGCCGGCTATGCCTGGTGGCTGCACCGCCACTGGCAGGTGCCGCTGGCCCGGTCGCTGCCCAGCCTGCTGTGGCTGCGCCTGCAGGACGCGGCCGTGCTGGGCACGCTGGTGGTGGCGCTGCTGGTGTCGCCGGGCCTGGCGCTGGCGGCCGTCGCCGCGATGGCGGCGCTGGCCGCCGTGCTGCTGCGCCGCGGCTGGCACGGGGCCCTGCACGACGGGGACGACGTGCACGGGGCCGGGCGGGCGCCCTGGCCGCGGCGCCTGCTGCAGGGGCTGTACGGCGGCCGGGGCGGCTGGCGCTCCTGGGCCTTCTGCATCGCCAACTGGGCCATCAAGCTGGGCGTCTCGGCCCTGCTGCTGCAGGCGGCGGGGCTGCGTCCGGCCGCGCTCGGCTGGTGCGGCGCGGCGGGGGCGGAGGCCGGCGCTGCGCTGCCCCTGCAGGCGCCGGCCGGGCTGGGCGTCTTCGAGGCCGGTGCGCTCGCAGGTGTGCATGCGTGCACGGCGGCCCCGATGGAGGCCGGTACCGTCGTCGGCGCCGCCCTGCTGGTGCATGCGCTCTGGCTGCTGGCGAGCGTGGGCGCGGCGCTGGCCGTGCTCGTGGCGCGTCGCGGCCTTGCCGCGCCCCTGCGGGCGCCGTCATGACTTCCAACGTCGTTCCCGCCATGGACCGCACCGATCCCCATCATCTGCTCGCGCGCGACGCCGCGCCGCCGCCCCCGCACCGCCTCTCGATCGTCGTGCCCATGTACAACGAGGTGGAGAACGCCGCCGCGCTCGTCGATGCGGTGCAGGCCGCGCTGGCCCATTACCCCGCGCCCTGGGAGCTGATCGTGGTGGACGACGGCAGCCAGGACGGCACCGGCCCCGCGCTCGAGCGCCGCGCCGCCGAAGTCGGCCCGCACGTGCGCGTGCTGCGCCTGGCGCGCAACTTCCGCCAGACGGCCGCCATGCAGGCGGGCATCGACGCGGCGCGCGGCGACGTCATCGTCACGCTCGACGGCGACCTGCAGAACGACCCGCGCGACATCCCGCGGCTGGTGCAGCGCCTGCTGGCCGAGGACCTGGACATCGTCGCCGGCTGGCGCCGCCACCGGCAGGACGGCCTGTGGCTGCGCAAGCTGCCCTCGCGCCTGGCCAACCGGCTGATCCGCCGCGTGACCGGGCTGGACTTCGAGGACCTGGGCTGCAGCCTCAAGGCCTTCCGCGCCGAGACGCTGCGCGAGGTGCGCCTGTATGGCGAGATGCACCGCTTCATCCCCGCCTGGCTGGCGACCGTGACCGCGCCGGCGCGCATGGCGCAGGAGCCGGTGGCCCACCATCCGCGCCGTGCGGGCCGGTCCAAGTACGGCCTGTCGCGCACGCTGCGGGTGGTGGTGGACCTGCTGGCCATCACCTTCTTCATGCGTTTCGCGGCGCGGCCGGGGCATTTCTTCGGCGTGCTGGGGCTGTCGGTGGGCGGGGCGGGCGCGCTCATCCTGAGCTACCTGGCGGCGCTCAAGCTGGCGGGCCACGACATCGGCGGCCGGCCGCTGCTGTCGCTGGGCTTCTTCTGCCTGCTCGGCGGGCTGCAGCTGCTGATGACGGGCGTGCTGGCCGAGCTGGTCACGCGCATCTACTACGGCGGCCGGCATGGCTCGCCCTATGTGCTGCGGCGCGGCCAGGCCACGGCGCCGCCTGCCGCCGAAGGCTGGTGCGGCGGGCGTGCCGATGCGCATGGCTGAGTTCATCGCATCGCGGCCCGCCGCCGAGCGCCGCACGATGGCGTGGTGGGCGCTGGCCATGGGCCTGGTCGCGCTGCTGGGCCTGGGCCTGGCGCCGCTGTTCGACGTGGACGAGGGCGCCTTCTCCGAGGCCACGCGCGAGATGCTGGCCAGCGGTGACTGGGGCCACACCACGCTCAATGGCGCGCCGCGCTTCGACAAGCCCATCCTCATCTACTGGCTGCAGGCGGCGAGCGTGCACGCCTTCGGCCTGAACGAGGCGGCGCTGCGCCTGCCCTCCGGCCTCGCCACCTGGGCCTGGGTGCTGGCCGTGGCGGCCTTCGCCTGGCCGCGCTGGGGCCACCGCGCCGCGATGCTGGCCGGCACGGTGCTGGGCACCAGCGCCGGCGTGCTGCTGATCGGCCGGGCGGCCACGGCCGACGCGCTGCTCAACCTGTGGCTGGCCCTGGCGGCGCTGGACCTCTGGCGGCATGCCGAAGGCGGCGCCGGCGCGCGCGCCGCCCTGCGCCGGGCCGCGCTGTGGTGCGGCCTGGGCGTGCTCACCAAAGGGCCGGTGGCGCTGCTGGTGCCGGGCGCGGCGCTGCTGCTGTGGGTTGCCGCGTCGGATCGCGCGCAGTGGGGCGCCCGCCTGCGTGCGCTGCTGGGCGATGCCTGGGCCTGGCTGGTCTTCACCGCCGTGGCGCTGCCCTGGTACGCCTACGCGCTGCACCGGCACGGCATGGCCTTCGTCGACGGCTTCCTGCTGCGCCACAACCTGCAGCGCTACGGCGGCCCGCTGGAAGGCCATGGCGGCAGCCTGCTGTACTACGTGGTGCTGCTGCCGCTGCTGATGCTGCCGTGGACGCCGCTGCTGGTGCCGCTGCTGGCCCGCGTGCGCGCCACCTGGCGCGAGCCGCTGGGCCGCTACCTGCTGCTGTGGGCGGGCTTCGTGCTGGTGTTCTTCAGCTTCTCGGGCACCAAGCTGCCGCACTACGTGCTGTACGGCTTCACGCCGGTGGCGCTGCTGGCCGGGCGCGAGGCGGCACGTTGGCAGGCCGATGCCGACGCCACCGCGCGCGGGGTCCGGCGGCTGCAGGCGGGCCTGCTGGCGCTGTGGCCCGCCGCCGTGGTGGCGGTCACGGCCTGGGTCGCGCTGCATGCGGCGCGCGTAGCCAATCCGCTCTACCGCGCGCTGATCGGCCAGCCCGCCCCGCTGATGCCGCTGGCCCTCGCGGCCCTGGCCGCCGCGCTGGGCGTGCTGCTGTTGCTGCGCCTGCGCCGGCTGCCACCGGCCGCGCGCTGGAGCGCGGCGGGGGCCACGGCAGCCCTGGCGCTCACGCTGGCCGTCGTGCCCTGGTGGGGTCGGCAACTCCAATCCCCCGTGCGTGAGGCCGGCCGGCGGGCCGCCGAGGTGCTGGCGCGGGCCGCGACGCCGCCTGGCGCGACGCTGGTGCAATGGGGCCTGCACCTGCCCAGCGTGGCCGTCTACGCCCGGCGCGACGCCCCGCGCCGCCCGCCGCTGCCCGGCGACCTGGCGCTGGCGCGCGAGGACCAGGTCGATGCCCTGGCCGCGCAGCTGGCGGCCTTGTCGGCGGGCCACCGCCCTGCCGAAGCGGACGCCACGCTGCCCACCTGGCAGCCGCTGATGCGCATGGGCGGCCTGGTGCTGCTGCGATGGCACGGTGCGCCATGAGGCTGCAGTCGATGCCCATGGCCGGTGGTGCGTGGACGGTGCCCACGGCGCCTGCCGCGACCGCGCCGGCGCCGGCTTCCGCGGCGTCCCGCGTCCGGCCCATCCCCGGCCGCTTCCGGCGTCGGCCGTGCCCACGCCAGGCGGCCTGGCTCGGCTGGCTGGCCGCCGTGCTCGCCTGCGGCCTGGTCTTCCGCACCTGGCCGGGGGGCTGGACCTCGCCGCGTCGGCGCCCTTCTACCTGCCGCAGATTCCCACCGGCTTCGTCGGCAACCTCTACCACGGGGTGCTGGACCTCTGGCGGCTGGTGCCGCAGCTCGGCCGCGCGCTCGGCATCGCCGGCCTGGTGCTGTTGCTGGTGCCGGCGCGCCGCATTCCCTGCGGCATGGCGCGGCGCTGGCGCGGCCGGCTGCTGGCCGTGGCGGCGCTGCTGATGCTGGGCGTGTGCCTGGTCGTCAACCAGGGCCTCAAGGAGCAGGTGGGCCGGCCGCGGCCGCAGCAGGTCAAGCCCTTCGGCGGCCCCTACGACTACGTGCCGGTGGGCAGCCTGTCGCAGGCCTGCGCGCGCAACTGCTCCTTCGTCAGCGGCCATGCGGCCACCGGCTTCGTGATCGCCGGCTTCGGCCTCTGGGGCGTGCGCCGCACGCGCCGCCGCTGGTGGGCGGCCGGCGCGCTGCTGTGCCTGGCGCTGGGCGCCGCGCGCGTGGCGCAGGGCGGCCATTTCGCGAGCGACGTGGTGTTCAGCCTGCTGGTGATGACCGGCGTCGCCATGGCCCTGCGCGCCGCCGTCGTGCACCTTCGCGGGCTGCGTCGGCGCATTGGCCGGCGGCACCGGGCGCGCCCGCGCGGCCTTTGGGGACTGGCGTCAGGCTGCGGGCTGCCGCGGCGGCCGATGATTCCGCTGTCATGAGCACCGTTCTGCGTTTTCAGCCCGCGCTGGGCGACTGGATCACCCACAACCTCGACGCGGGCGCGCCGTCCGCCGGGCTGGTCGACGCCATGGTGGGGCAGGGCATGTCGGCGCGCGCGGCGCAGGCCATCGTCGACGCCTTCGTGGCGGCGCGGCAGCAGGGCACCGCCCCGCCGCTGGACCAGGTGGCCCTGCCGGACGACGAACCGGCGCGGCCCATCGTGCCCCGCGCCCGCCTGGCCCCGGGCCACCGCATCGCTGCGGCCGACCGCGTGGTCACCGTGCAGGCGCGCGGCCACGATCCCGTGTGGGCCGCGCTGGGCCCGGTGCTGGACGCCGACGAATGCCGGGCCCTGATCGACATGGCGCGCCCACGGCTGCGGCCATCCACGCTGGTCGATCCCGCCAGCGGCCGCGACGTGGTCAGCCGGCAGCGCAGCAGCTGGGGCATGTTCTTCCGCCCGGGCGAGAACGCGCTGGTGGCGCGGCTGGACCGGCGGCTGTCGGCGCTGATGAACCTGCCGCTGGAGAACGGCGAGGGCCTGCAGCTGCTGCACTACCCCGCCGGCGCGGGCAGCGAGCCGCACCACGACTACCTGGCGCCCACCAATGCCGCAAACCGCGCCTCGGTGGCGCGCAGCGGCCAGCGCGTGAGCACGCTGGTGACCTACCTCAACGACGTGCCGGCGGGCGGCCAGACCGTGTTTCCCCAACTGGGACTGGCCTTCTCGCCCGTCCAGGGCCATGCCTGCTATTTCGAGTACGGCGACGGCCGGGGCGGCGTGGACCCGCGCTGCCTGCATGCCAGCACGCCGGTGGAAGAAGGCGAGAAGTGGGTCGTGACCAAGTGGATGCGCGAGCGCCGCTTCGTGAGCGCGGGCGAAGCGGCCGACGGTTGAGCCGTCCGCCGCCGCGCGTTCATGGCCGGCCTGCCCTGGCGGTTCTTGCCGGCGGCGGCGCGCACAGCCCCGCATAGAGCCGCGCATCCAGCGGATTGAATTCGCCGCTGGCCGTGACGCCCAGCCGCAGCGCGGCACCCTCGGCGCCCAGTTCCAGCACCAGCTGGGACGGGTCGGCACCGCTCCAGATGCGGGCATCGCGCGCCAGCTGCAGCAGCGCCCAGGGGCCGCTGTAGCGCCGCAGCACCGGTGGGCCCAGCACGGGGCGCAGTTCCAGTTCCACCTCGCGGCTGCCGGAGGGGCCCGGCCAGCGCACCGCCGTCTCGGTCACGGCGCCGTGCGAATAGCGCCATTCCTGGCCGCCCACCATGAGGCGCGCCTCCAGCAGGCTGCTGTCGAGGAAGAGCGGCTGCAGCCGCAGCTCGAGCCCGGCCGGCCCGCCGGGGAACCACGCCCGCGTGAGCCGGGTGGCGCGCTGCAGCCATTGCAGCTCGGCCGTGGTGCGCGCGTCGGCCTGCACCTGCTGCGGCAGTCGCAGCCGCCATTGCCGGCCCGAGGTGTCGATCAGTTCGGCGGAGGCCTCCACCGTGCGCGCCACCCGGCCCTGCGGCGACAGGTCCTCGACGAAGGACTCCCACGGCAGTTCGGCGGTGGCGTCCCAGCGCAGCGGGAAGGACGGGTCGAGGCGGCAGGCGCGCCAGGTGTCGATGGCCTCCAGGTCCAGCGCCAGCTTCTGCGCCTGCTCCTGGTGCACCTGCTGGCCGGTGGAGACGGCGATGGCGTTGACCAGCTGCCGCAGCGGTGCCGGCAGGCGCTGGGCCTGCACGCGCAGCATGCTCAGGCTGGTGGAGGGCGGCGTGCGGCTGCCGAATTCCTCGGCCGCCTGCTTCTGCGTGAGGTAGCGGCCCAGGGCCTGGATGGTCTGCAGCAGCCGCTCGCGGGCGGGCGACTTGCCCTGCACGTCGGCGAAGTAGCTGCGCAAGAGGCCGAAGTTCTGCGCCAGCGCGAAGGCCGGGTCGTTCAGCGGCAGCGGTGCGCGCGGCGTGCTGCGCCAGCCCAGCTCGTACTGCAGGCGTGCCCAGTCCTGCGCGGCGCGTTGTCGCAGCCGCCACCACAGGCTGAGGTTCTTGCGCGGCGGCAGCGGCATGCGCTGTTCGAGCACGTCCAGCAGCTGGATGAAGGGCGAGGTGTCGCTGCCGAAGACCTGCGCCCGTTCCGCCGCCTCGGCCAGGCCCTGCACCGGGGCCAGCGTGGTCCTGTCGAAGAGGCCTTCCCAGGCGGCGGCGGCCTCGCGCACGTAGCGCACGCGCAGCCGGTCGGCCAGGGCCTCGAGTTCGTGCCGGGGCAGGGCCTGGGGCTCGTCCATGACGGCGGCGTACTCGCGCGCCCAGGCCTCGTAGCGGCCGGTGGCGGCGTGGTAGCCCAGGCGCAGGCCTTCGCCGGTGTAGAGCCAGGGCACCGACGGGCCGGCGGCGAACCAGCTGGCGGCGGGGCCGAGCGCGCCGGCCAGTTCGAAGTCGTGGGCATCGGCCGGGCCGACCTCGTGGCTCAGGCCCTGCCAGACGCGCTCTTCCAGCGACCAGTGCGCCGCGCCGCGCAGTTGCGCGCGCCAGGTCCCGGTGTCGCTGCCCGGGCCGTCCGCGCCGGCCGTGGTGGCGGCCATCGCCGCCGGCAGCCGGGCGGCCTGCAGCAGCAGGTGGGCGGCCGCATCGGCCTGTTCGGGCGTGGCGTCGCAGGCCAGCAGGGCGCTGCGCAGGCCGGCTTCGTCCGGGGCCAGCCGTCCCTGCAGCATCAGGGCGGTGGCCAGGCTGCGGTAGAGGTCGGCCGGCGCGGGCGCGGCGGCCGGGCGGGGGGGTGTCCGGGCGGCCAGGCACTGGCGGTTCCAGGCCAGCAGGCCGGGCTGCAGCCGCTGGCGCCACAGCTGCGCGGCCAGCGCGGCCATGCGCGCGGCGGCAGGCTCGGGCAATGCCTCGCCCGTGTCGGCCTGTGCGGTGGACTGCAGGCCGTCTACCGCGGCGGCCAGGGCCAGCGCCTGCTCGCCCTGGGCCTGGCCGCCGGCCGCGCCGGCTGCGGCGGCCTCGCCGGCCAGGGCCCGGATCTCGGGCAGGCGGGCCCGCCAGTGCTGCAGCGCCAGGCCATGGTCGGCCGGGCGCAGCCACGACACCTGCAGCGCCAGCGCCGCCACCGCGGCGGCCACGGCGAGCAGGCCCAGGCCATGCACCAGCGCCCAGACCGCGGTGCGGCGCAGCGGCGGGCGGTCGGCGGCGATGGCGCCCAGCAGGCCGTCCAGGCCGATGCAGGCATGCTCGCCGGCCCAGCACCAGAACACGGCGCGCGGCCGGGCCACGGCGAAGGCACCGTCGCCGCCGGCCATCTGGCGCAGGGCCACCGGCGCGGCGGCGGCTTGGTCGGTGCAGCGGTGCAGCAGGGCCAGGCGGGCCTGGGCCGCGTCGGCATTGGCCTCGGGGCTGCGCACGGCAGCCTGCAGCAGCTGGCGCAGCCGGGCGACGAGCGGTTGCCAGCTGCGCGCATCGAGCGGCGCGCGCAGCGGCAGGATGAAGCCGCGCGGCAGCGCCTCGGTGCCGCCGGTCCAGGCGGGCTGCAGGTCGGCGCCGCCCTCGTTCCACAGCAGCAGCCAGAGCGCGGACTGCCGGCGGCTGCGGCGGCGCAGGCCGGCCAGTTGCACGCGGGCCTCGTCGAGCAGGGCGGGGCGCGCGCTGCGGCCGGGCAGTTCCGTGCCGGCATCGAGCAGCCACAGCACGGTGCGCACGGCGCGGCGCCAGCGCAGTACCGGGGCCCAGGCGGCCAGCGCCTGCGGCGGCAGCACCAGCCAGCAGCGCCCGCCGGACCAGAAGCCGTCGCCTGCCTCGGGATGGCCGATGGCGCCGTCCATGTCGCCGGGCCACAGGCGCTGCAGGGCCTGGGCCTTGCCGGGCTCGGCCACCACGAGCACGTCGGGGGCGAAGCCCGGCCAGCGCCGCCGCAGCCACAGCCGCGCCTGCGCGCGCCAGCCGGTGCCGCGCGGGGCGTTGGCCTGCAGGTGGGCCAGCAGGTCGGTGCAGGCCGCGCGCGGTGCATCGGCCGCCGGCGCGCGCTGCAGGCCGCCGAGCTGCCGCCAGGACCAGGCCAGGGCCCCACCCAGCAGCGGCAGCAGGAAGAGCAGCGGGATCGCCGCGATCAGCGCCAGCCGGGTGCCGGCCGGGTCCAGCGGCCGGCTGTCGCCGATGCGCAGTTCCGGGCCGCCCCACCAGACGAGCGCCGCCAGCAGCAGGGCGGCCAGCAGCCAGAGCAGGACTCGCAGCCAGCGCATCATGGCCGGCTCCCGGGGGTGCCGTCCGCGGCCAGGGCCTGGGCCGCGTCGCGGGCGGCGGCCAGCCACTGGGCCTCCAACTGCCGCTGGGTGGCGGCATGCAGCCCGGCCACGGCCAGCAGCACGGCCGCGGCGAGGCCCACGCCCAGCCAGCGGCGGGACGGGCGCGCATGCCGGGTGGCCAGGGCCATCATCTCGGCCGGTCCGGGCGCCTGCGCGGCGGCGTCGCCGAGTTCGGCCTGCAGGCGCGTGCGCAGCTGGTGCAGCGCCTGCTCGCCACCGGGCGCCAGCGCATGCACGCCGCGCATGCCCAGGGCGATGGCCAGGTCGTACAGCGCCAGCAGCGGCTTGCGGTGGGGCTGGCGGCGCGCGGCGTCGGGCGCCAGCAGTTCGTCCAGCAGGGCCCAGCAGCGCTGGCCGCCGTGGGCGTCGGCATGGTGGTAGACGAGCAGGCTCTCCAGCGTCCAGTTCAGGCCCATGCGTCGGGTCAGCAGCTCGTCGGCCAGCGTGCACAGCAGGTAGCTGGCGCCGGTGACGGCCTCGGGGCTGCCGCACAGGCGCAGGGCGTTGCGCTCGAAGGCGCGCAGCTGGCCGATGAGCCGCCGCGCGACGTCGCCCGCTTCGCCCGCGGCGGCATCGCTGGCGG
>NZ_LDSL01000097.1 GCF_001476815.1 Pseudacidovorax intermedius
TACGCGCGCGTGTCCACCGATGAGCAGAACCTCGACCTGCAGGTCGCCGCCCTTCGCGCGCAGGGCTGCCAGCGCATCTACACCGACCAGGGCATTTCCGGCAGCTGCCGCGACCGTCCCGGGCTGGACGAAGCGCTGGCGCAACTCGCGCCCGGTGCGAAGCTGGTGGTGTGGAAGCTCGACCGGCTGGGCCGCTCGGTGCCGCACCTGATCACGCTGCTGGACGATCTGGCCCGCCGCGGCGTGCGCTTCCATTCGGTCACCGAGCACATCGACACGTCCTGCTCAGGCGGGCGGCTGCTGTTCCACTTTCTCAGCGCGCTCGCGGAGTACGAGCGTTCATTGATCTCGGAGCGCACCCGCGCGGGCATGGCGGCCGCCAAGGCCCGGGGCGCGGCGCTGGGTCGCCCGCGGCGGCTGTCGGCCGAGCAGGCGGTGACGGCGCTGCAGATGGTGGACGCGCGGCACATGGCCCTGCCCGAGGTGGCCCACCAGCTGGGCGTGCATCGGCGCACGGTGGAGCGGGCGCTGTCGCGGCTGCGCCGGGAGGAGGGCGGCCGGCTGCCGCTGTTTTTGCCGGCAGCGGTCGAGGTCTGATGCAGGGCCGTTGGGGCCTATTCGCGCTGTGCGAACGGCCCGCTGCCGTGAATGGCGCGCCGCAGTGTGCTTTCGTGCACCCGGAATGCCTCGGCAATGTGTTGCAGCGGCCAGTCGCTGGTGAGCAGGAGGCTTCGGGCCGCTTCGATCTGCTCGGGCGCCAGGCTGCGGGGCCGGCCGAGACGGCTGCCGCGGCGCCGCGCGGCGGCCAAGCCAGCCTTGGTTCTTTCGCTGATCAGGAGGCGTTCGAACTCCGCCAGGGCCCCCATCATGTGGAAGACCAGTCGGCCGCCGGATGAGTCGGTGTCGATGCTCTCGCAGAGGGACTGGAACTTGACCTGCTCGGCATCGAGTTGTTCGAGCAGGGCGGCGAGGTGCAGCACGGAGCGGCCCAGCCGGTCGAGCCGCCACACCACGAGTTTGGAGCCTGGCTTGATCGAGGCAATGGCTTGCTGCAGTCCTGGACGAACGAGGGCGGTGCCCGAGATGCCATCGTCGGTGTAGATGGTTTTGCAGCCTGCCTTCCTGAGCGCGTGAATCTGGAGGTCAAGGTTCTGGTCTTCCGTCGAAACCCGTGCATAGCCGATCTTGATTCTGCGATTCATCCCACTCCCCTGCATTGCCTTTCCGGAATGCATCGCCGTACGCGGAGCGCAGCAGAAAGCAGGAAACCGGCAAAGCGCAATTGACAGAATCGTCGAATTGCGGCGACGGGCGATGCATTTGTTTAACGAATGCATCGTAGTGCGCGTCGGAAACCACAGAAAGAAAACTATCCTTAACAATACTTAAATTTATTCGGATCTGAGGTATTTGTTTTTATGAATTCACTTTCTCGGCGGGCAGGAAAACGCTGTGACGAAGGGGCGGCCACAGGGCCGCGCCCGAGGCTCACACGTGCGCCAGCGCCAACCCGCCGATCACCAGCCCCAGCCCTGCCACGCCGAACATGCCCCACTCCAGCCAGCGCTTGCGCGTGAGCAGCGCGATGGCCGCCAGCGCGATCGACACCTGCAGCGCGGTGGTGGCCTGGGCCCAGCGGTGGTGCTGGTGCAGGGCGGCGTCGGAGCGCTGGTCCCAGTCGTCGGCGTCCTTGTCCAGCTTCTGCGCGGCGAGCTGGATTTCGGCCTTTTCCTTTTCATAGCGGGCCGCCTTGTCCTGCAGGGCCGGTTTGCGGTCGTCCGGCGACAGGTCGCGGGCGAATTCGGCCAGGGCCTGCTTGGTGCTCTTGGCCTGGTAGTAATTCCACTGGTTGGCGGCCTCGGTGCGCTTCATGCCGGCGTTGTTCTTGTAGAGGCCGGCATTGGCCTGCGTCAGGCCGCCCATGTAGGCAAAGATGGCGCCCACCGTGGCGATGACGGCGGTGAAGACCGCCACCTCGTTGGTGATGCTGCGCTGCTTGCTGGCAGCAGCGGCATGCTCGGCCTCGTGTTCGGCGGCATGCTGGAGTTCGTGGTCGTGCGGACCGTGGACGTGGAAACCGGAAGAGGACATGGCGAAAGGCGTGCGTTCTTGGAAAGTGGCCGGGATGATCCCAGCCTTCGATGAACGCACGCCGTACGGCCGGCGCCGACGCAGCCTAGAGCGGGATGCGGAAAACCTGGGCCGCCCCGAGGTCGGGCTGCACGCCCAGGCCCGGCATCGTGCCCAGTTGCACGGCGCCTTCTTCCAGCGCGAACACCGGCGTGGCCAGGAGGTCGCGCAGTGGGTTGGGGTTGGCATCCACCTCCACATAGCCCGGCCCGCCCACCGCCGCCTTGAGGTGGAAGGAGGCCGTGAGGCCGATGCCCGCCCCCAGCCAGTGCGGACAGAAGCGCTTGCCCTGCGCCAGCGTGCGCCGGCCGACGGCCAGACAGCCGCTGAAGCCGCCCCATTTGCCCAGGTCGGGCTGGACGATGGCCAGGCCCTCGGCCGCGATGTGGGCATCGAAGGCGTCCGGGCCGGCCAGGTTCTCGCCGCCGGCGAGCGGCAGCGGCTGCTCGCGCGCCAGGCGGGCCCAGTCGGCGAGCGACGTGTCGGCGCGCACGGGCTCCTCCAGCCAGCCGAGGTCGTGGCGGGCCATGCGCCGGCCCGCGGCGATGGCCTCGTCCAGGTCCCAGGCCTGGTTGGCGTCCACCATCAGCGGCGATTCGGCACCGATCACCTCACGCAGGGCGACCAGGTTGGCCTCGTCGCGCTCGGCGCCGAAGCCGACCTTGAGCTTGAAGGCGCGGTAGCCCTCCGCGCGCTTGGCCGCTGCGAGTTTCTCGGGTCCGGTCGGGTTGAGGCCCGAGGCGTACAGCGGCACCGGCGCGGGCGCCGCCAGGTCAGGCGCGAGCAGCTTCCACACCGGCAGGCCGTGGCGGCGGCCCAGCAGGTCCCACAGCGCGATGTCCAGGCCGGCCACGATCTGCGCCAGCGGGCCGGGCTCGCCACACTGGATGGCCAGCACGGCCAGCTTCGCCGTCAACGCCTCGAAGCAGGCCTGGGGGCTCGCCCACTGCGGCCCGCAGGCCAGCGGCGGCAGATAGGTCAGCGCCATGCGCGCGCGGTGCTCCGCGCCGACGGTCGGAAAGTTGCACCAGACCTCGCCCCAGCCTTCGGCACCGTCGTCGGCGATGGCACGCAGCAGCAAGGCCGGCCGGTCGCGCATGATGCCGAAGGAGGTCTGCACCGGCGGGTCCGCCGGTGCGCGGAACACGAACGCCTCGATGCGTTCGAGGCGCAGGTCGGTCGGCGCCGCCGTCATCCCGCGTAGGCGAGGCAGAACTCACCCTCGGCCTTGAGCGTGTCGAAGGCGCTGTAGTCCGGCTGCCAGGCGTTGCCGGCGCGCTCGGTGAGGGCCGCCAGCTCGGCCAGCGTGGCGGTGCCTTCGCGGCGCAGTTGGGCCTCGAAGCCGGCCAGGTCGGGGAACTGCTGCAGCGCTTCCCACCACACGGCGCGGCCGGCCAGGAAGCCGTGGGCGCCTGCCGCATAGGCGTATTCCATGACACGCAGGAACTGCTTGGGCGTGACGCCCGCGGACAGCATCACCCACGGGATGCCGGCATCGCGGCAGATGCCGCCCATCTGGTCGAACAGGGCCTGAGCCTGGCGCGACTCGGCGCTGTCGCCGTGCGCGGGCAGGCTGGCGCCGGGCAGCGGGCTTTCGAGCTTGAACAGGTCCACGCCGTAATGCGGCTTGGCGAACTCGCGCACGCTGTCGAGCACCAGCTCGGGCAGTTTCTCGGGCGACTCCACATAGTCGGTCGTGTGCCGCTCGCTCTTGGGGAAGGGGTAGACCAGCAGCTCCAGCACCAGCGGGATGTCGTGGACGCGGCACTGCTCGCCGATCTCCGCCACGTAGCGCTGCTGGTGGGCCACGATGTCGGCATCGGCATCGGGCCGGTACCAGGCCAGCACCTTGACGCCGTCGCCGCCGGCGCGCTTGATCTTCTCGACGCTCCAGTCCTTGATCGAATGCGACAGGCGGCCGCCGGGCTGGTCGCGGAAGCGGTGGTCCTCCAGCGTCACCACCAGGCCGGTGTGGGCCGGCAGCTTCTTCAGACCGGCGGGGAAGGCGTAGTTGGGGTCGAACAGCATGGCACTGGCATGCGGGCCCAGCACGTCCACCAGCACGCGCTTGACCGCGACCATGTCGGCGAAGGCCACGTCGGCCGGCGCGATGCCCTGCTTCTTGGCGATGAGGCTGGCGATGGGCGGGCGCTGGTCGAGCGCCACCATCGTGAAATGCCCGGTGGGCGTGGCCATGCGACGCAGGCCCCATTGCTTGCCCAGACGGAGGTTGTTCGCCATGTTCAGTGCTCCTGGATCTCTTGAAGAAAGGTGAGTGCATCGCCCAGCCGGGGCGCGCCCGAGCGGCCCCCGGCCTGCCGGCACTTGAGTGCCGCGGCTGCGGCGGACAGACGGAAGGCCTGCGCCGGTGCCAGTCCGGCACCGAGGGCGAAGGCGAGGGCTCCGTGGAAAACATCGCCGGCGCCGGTGGTGTCCACCGCGTCGACGGCAAAGGCGGGCAGGGTCTGCAGGGCACCGGTATCGTCCAGCCAGGCGACGCCGCGCTCGCCCAGCGTGACGGCCGCGAGCCTGCAGCCGTGCGCGCGGGCGAAAGCCAGCTGCGCCTGCAGGGTGCCGCCGCCGCTGTAGGCCCTGAGGGCGGGCTCCGAGAAGGCGGCGACGTCGGTGTGCGGTAGCAACTGGTCGAAGACCCAGGGCTCGGCCATGTCGCCGTCGAGCACCGAGGGCACGCCGTGCTGGCGGGCGGCCTGGAAGAGGGCCTGCGCGCCCTCGGGCCAGCGCGGGTCGGCCAGCACCGCCTGGGCGCCGGCCACTGCGGCGAGCGGCAGCCAGCCGGGATCGGCCGGCAGGCCGTCGCCGCGGAAGTTGACGATCATGCGTTCGCCGCGGCCGTCGACCACGATGCCGGAGACGGAGGAGCGGGCCCCTTCGAAGAGCCGGAACTGCGCCACGTCCACGCCGACCTGGGCCAGCTCGTCGCGCATGGCGCGGCCGGCGCTGTCGTCGCCGGCGCGGCCCCAGAAGCGCGCATCGGCGCCCAGCCGGGCGGCGGCCACCGCGGCATTGGCCGCCATGCCGCCGCCGCCTTCGCGGAAGTCGCCGGCGCGGGTCTTGCCGCCGCCCGCGGGCAGGGCCTCCACCCCCCAGGTCAGGTCGAAGGCCGACAGCCCCAGGCAGATCACCACGGGCCGCGCCTCGCGCAGCGATTCGGGCAAAGGGCGCAGGGCGTTCACCGCAGCACGTCCCCGGATCCGGCGTCGAACAGGTGCACTTTGGCGGCGTCGAAGCCCAGCGCGATGGGCGCGCCCGCGTTCACCGCCAGCTCGGGCGCGACACGCGCCACATGGCGCTTGCCGTCGAAGTCGAAGTACACCAGCGTGTCCGAGCCCAGCGGTTCGACCACGCTCACGGTGGTGCGCAGCGGGCCGTCGGCCTGCGCCAGAAGGTGTTCGGGCCGGATGCCCAGGACGGCCTTCGCGCGTCCGGCCGCGGCCAGCGGCTGCAGGCGGTCGGCCGGCATTGCGAGCAGGGTGCCGTCGGCCAGGCGCAGGCCGCCCGTCTCGACGCCCACGTCGAAGAAGTTCATGGTGGGCGAGCCGATGAAGCCGGCCACGAACTGGTTGGCCGGCTGGCGGTACACCTCGTCGGGCGTGCCGAACTGCTGCACCACGCCGGCCTTGAGCACCACGATGCGGTCGGCCATGGTCATGGCCTCCACCTGGTCGTGGGTGACGAAGATCATCGTGGTCTTGAGCTGCTGCGACAGCGCCTTGATCTCGGTGCGCACCTCGCCGCGCAGCTTGGCGTCCAGGTTTGACAGCGGCTCGTCGAAGAGGAAGACCTTGGGGTTGCGCACCATCGCGCGGCCCATGGCCACGCGCTGGCGCTGGCCGCCGGACAGGGCTTTGGGCTTGCGCTCAAGGAAGGGCTCGATGTGCAGCAGGCCGGCCGCGCGCTGCACGCGCCGGTCGATCTCGGCCTTGTCCATGCCGCGCATCTCCAGGCCGAAGGCCATGTTCTGGTAGACGCTCATGTGCGGATAGAGCGCATAGTCCTGGAACACCATGGCGATGTCGCGCTGCGCCGGCGGTACGTTGTTGACGCAGGTGTCGCCGATGTAGAGCTCGCCGCCGTCGATGGGCTCCAGCCCCGCGATCACGCGCAGCAGGGTGGACTTGCCGCAGCCCGAGGGGCCGACGAAGACGACGAATTCCTGGTCCCGGATCTCCAGGTCGATGGCGGGAACCACGGTGATGTCGCCGTAGCGCTTGGTGAGGCCTCGCAGATGGATCGCTGCCATGCGCGTCGCCTCAGGAAAACGCCAACAGCGGCTTGACCAGCTCGCCCGCCACGAAGCGGCCGAACATCTCGGGCAACTGCTCGATGCCGAACTGCGCGTCCACCAGCTGGCGGTAGCGCGCCTTCTCCTTGCGCAGCAGCTCCACATTGAGCGCGAAGTCCGACTTGGGGAAGTAGAAGGTGCGCACCATGTAGAAGTCCTTGCGGCGGATGGCCGGCGTCTCCTGCACGGGCCAGGGCGCGTCGCTCTCGCCGATGAGGATCAGCACGCCGCGCGGCAGCACGATGTTCATGCCCAGCGAGCGCGCCGCATGCGAGCCGCTGCATTCGACGATGAGCTTGAAGCGCTTGCTGTCGTCGCCCACCGGATGCCGGCGCGCGCCGAAGGACTCGGCCAGCTGCAGCCGCTCCTCCTTCAGGTCGGACACGTAGACCTCGGTGTAGCCCAGGTTGAGCAGCGCCACGATGGCGCCCATGCCCACCGGGCCCGCGCCGGTCACCAGCACCGGCCCGGCGCCCTGCGGCGGCACCAGGTTCTGCACGAAGCGGATGCCGTGCGCGGCGGTGCCGATGGTGTCCAGCAGCAAGGGCGCGAGCTCGTCCTCGATGTCGTCGGGCACAGGCAGCAGGCACTGCTCGGGCACGGCCAGGTATTCGGCATAGCCGCCGGGGCGGTTCCAGCCGACCAGCACCGACTCGTTCAGGCACATCTGCGTGTCGCCGCGGCGGCAGCTTTCGCAGTGGCCGCAATGCACCGGGATGTAGACCAGGCAGCGGCGGCCGTCGAGCGCATGGCCCGGCTGCTCCACCACGCCGAAGATCTCGTGGCCGGGCGTGAAGGTGGCGCCCTTGATCCAGAGCTTGGTGTCCGAGCCGCACAGCGCCGTGCGGCGCACGCGCAGGAGCACCTCGCCGGCGGCGGGCACGGGACGTTCGATGTCGGCGACCGTGATGGTCTTGTCGCCACGGAAGACAGCGGCTTGCATGAGATTGGCTCCTAGCCCTTGACGGCGCCGAGCGCGAGGCCCGACACCAGACGGCGTTGCACGAAGAAGGCGAGCACCAGCGGCGGCAGCGCGATGAGCGTGGCCGCGGCCATCAGGGCGCCCCAGTTGGAGGCCCCCTCGCCGATGAAGTTGAACGAGGCGGCGATCAGCGTCTTGGTGTCGCCGTTGGACAGCACCAGCGCGAAGAGGAAGTAGTTCCAGGAGAAGACGAAGGCCAGGATGGCCGACACCACCAGGCCCGGCATCACCAGCGGCAGGGCGATGCGCCACAGGATGCGCGGCACGCTGCAGCCGTCCACCTGCGCGCTTTCCAGCACGCTGCGCGGGATGTTGTCGAAGAAGGGCAGCAGCACCCAGATGACGATGGGCATGGTGATGACCGCGTGCGTGACCACCAGTGCCGTGTAGGTGCCGATCAGGTTCAGCTCGCGGAACATCACGTACCACGGCAGCAGGAAGAGCGTGCCCGGCGCCATGCGCGCCAGCAGCGTCACGGTGGCCGGCCAGGTGATGCGCGTCCACGAGACCGCGAAGGCCGCCGGCACGCCCAGCACGATCCCGATCACGGTCGAGCCGATGGTGATGACCAGGCTGTTCCAGGTGTAGTGGGCGAACGGCGTGGTGCCGAAGAGCTGCCGGTAGTTGTCCAGCGTGGGCGTGAAGAACAGCCTGGGCGGGTAGGCTGTGACCTCGGCAGAGGGCTTGAAGGAGGCCAGCACCATCCAGGCGATGGGCGCCAGGATGATCAGGCCTACCAGCGCGATCTGCAGCGTGTTCAGGCGGCGGATGAGGGCGTCGTCGTGCATGCGTCTTTCCTCACCAGGCCACGCGCTTGCGCGCCTGGGTCAGCACCACCACCGCGCCCAGCACGATCGTCGAGAGCGTGATCATCAGCGCGCTCGCATAGCCGATCTCGAAGAACTCGAAGCCTTTGCGGAAGCCGTAGATGTTGAGCGTGTTCGAGGCATTGCCCGGCCCGCCCTGGGTGGTGATGTAGATGATGTCGAAGAAGCGCAGCAGGTCCACGCTGCGCAGGATGGCGGCCGTGACGATGGTCGGCATCAGGAGCGGCAGCGTGATGCGCCAGAAGGTCTTCCAGCGCGAAGCGCCATCGATCTGCGCCGCCTCGTACACGTTGGGCGGCAGCGACTGCAGGCCGCCCAGCACGATCAGCGCCACGTAGGGCGTCCACTGCCAGGTGTCGATGAAGGCGACGGTGGGAATCACCCACTGCGGCGACGCCAGCCAGTCCGAGCGCGGCAGGCCCACGCTCTGCAGCAGCCAGTTGGCCGCGCCGATGGACGGGTCCAGCACCACCAGCCACATCATGCCCACCACCACCGGCGGCAGCACGAAGGGCGAGATCATCAGCGTGCGCACGATGCCCGAGAGCTTCTTGGACGAATGCAGCAGCAGCGCGATGTAGGTGCCCAGCACCAGTTGCAGCACCAGCGACAGCACGTACAGCACCAGCGTGATCTTCAGGCCGTTCCAGAACTCGCCGTCCTGCAGCATGAGCAGGTAGTTCCGGCCGTAGTTGAGCGTGGCATTGCCGCCGAAGCTGAACTCGTGCAGGCTCAGCCAGATGGTGTAGGCGAAGGGAAAGGCGATCAGTGCCAGCGTGAAGATCACGGCCGGCGTGGACAGCATGTTCAGCTGCCGGCGGGTTCCGATGGATTGGCTCATGCTCGGCTCCTCATCCGGCCAGGAAGCCGCCGTCCACCGCCAGCACGGTGCCGGTCATGTAGTGGGCGGCCGGCGAGGCCAGGAAGAGCGCGCTGCCCGCGATGTCGGTGGGCTGGGCCCAGCGGCCCTGCGGGATGCGCGCGCGGATGCGTTCGTAGTGGGCCGCGTCCTGGCGGCCCTCGGCGTTGATCGGCGTCTCGACGTAGCCGGGCGCCACCGCGTTGACGCGGATGCCCTCGGCCGCCCAGGCCAGCGCCAGCGACTTGGTGAGCATCACCACGCCGCCCTTGCTTGCGCAGTAGGCCGGAATCCACGGCAGCGCCGCGAAGGCGTTCATCGAGGCGATGTTGACGATGCTGGCTCCCGCCTCGCCATGTGCCGCCAGCAGCGGCTTGCAGGCCGTGCACAGGCGGAAGGTGCCGGTGAGGTTGACGTCCAGCACGCGCTGGAAGGTGGCGACCTCGAACTCCTTGAAGCGCGCCAGGATGCCGGCGCAGTTGACCAGCGTGTGCAGGCCGTCCAACCCATCCACCAGTCGCGCCACGTCGTCGTCGCGGGTCACGTCCAGGGTGGCAAGGCGCAGGTGCGCGGCCGGCTTCAGCGAAGAGCCCGCCAGCGCGGCCTCGTCCACGCCCGTGGCGACCACCTCGCAGCCGGCGTCGACGAAGGCCTGCGCGATGGCGCTGCCGATGCCGCCCGCGCCGCCCACCACCAGCACGCGGTGGCCCGGCGCGAAGGCGAAGGGGCTCCCGGCCGCCCGCGGGCGGCTGTCTTCGGCGATCACGTCCATCAGTCCTTGGCGATCAGCGCGTCGAGCTGCTTGTCGGCGTCGGCACATGCCTGGGCCACCGTCTTCTGGCCCAGCAGCAGTTCGTTGACGGCCTGGCCCACGTACTCGCGCGAGGCCGGGTTGGCGACGATGGGATAGCCCACTTCGGAGGTGCCGGTCTTGCCCAGCTCACTCACGGCGGCCGCCCATTCGCGGCGCACCGGTTCGCCGTCCATCCAGGCCTTGTAGTCGGCGCCGTTGGCCACCGAGGCGCGCGGCGGCGCCACGCCGTCCAGCGCCAGCTTCTCCTGCACGGCGCGGCTGGTGGCCCACTGCACGAAGTACCAGGCGGCTTCCTTCTTCTTGCTGTACGCAGAGACGGACATGGTCCAGCCGATCACCGTGGGGCGAGAGCCGCCCGGGCCGGCGGGCAGCACGGCGATGGCCGTGTCCTTGAGGCGGGCGCCGCCTTCCATCACGCTGCGCAGTTCGTTGGAGGACTCGAAGGCCATCGCCGCCTTGCCCTCGCGGTACAGGCTGCTGATCTGGTAGAAGCTGTAGTTCACCACGCCGGGCGGGCCGTAGTCCTTGAGCAGCTTGGCGTAGAGGCCCAGCGACTCCTGGCCCGGCTTGCTGCACAACTGCGACTTGCCGTCCTTCATGTAGTCGCCGCCGAAGTTGTGCAGGAACACGCTGTAGGTAAAGGGCAGCGCGGGCTTGAGGCCGCGCGAGACGAAGGGCGTCACGCCCGGCTCGCAGCTCTTGAGCTTGGCGGCCACGCCTTCGAGCTCGGCCAGGCTCTTGGGCAACTGCACGCCGCACTTCTGGAACAGGTCCTTGCGGTAGTACAGCACCGGGCCTTCGATGTTGAGCGGCACGCCCATCACACGGCCGTTGTAGCTGGCGTCCTTGACCAGGCCGGGGCTGAGGTCGGCGAAGTCGTAGTCGGGGGCTGCAGAGGTCTTGATGAGGTCAGTCAGGTCGGCATACCAGCCGGCTTTGGCGAACTGCAGGCCTTCGCGCGAGGGCAGGGACATGAACAGGTCCACCTCGTCGCTGCGCGAGTTCATCACCGTGACCATGCGCTGGCGCATCTGCTGCTCCTGGTAGCTGTCCACCTTGAGCGTCATGCCGGTCTGCTTCTCGAAGTCGGCCTTGTGCTTGAGCAGCGCCGCCGCCACGGGGTTGTTGTTGGCCAGAAAGGTGAGGGTGGTGCCCTGGTACTTCTTCCAGTTGAACTCCTGGGCGCCCGCCGTGAGCGACAGCGTGGCCAGGGCGACCGTGCCGAGCACGGCGATGGGACGGTGGATGGAACGCATGGATGTCTCCTTGTTCTGTCGGCCATGCCGACGGGCCGAAGCGATGTAACCGTTTACAGAATTGTGGGTGATTGAAGAGGCGCAATCAACCGCTTTGGCAGGGAAGAAGAGCGGTTTTTGATTGGGGTTTGCCCTTGAAAACGATGCTTCGGTCGATGTACCTGTTTTATGTAAACTGTTTCATCGATGAAGAACAAATCCGTCGGAATCCGGGAGGTGGCGCAGCACGCGGGCGTGTCGACCGCGTCGATCTCGCGCGCGCTGAACAGCCCCGAGTCGGTGAGCCCGGCCCTGCGCCTGAAGGTGGACGCGGCCATCGCCGCGCTGGGCTACATCCCCGACGCGGCGGCGCGCGCCCTGTCGTCGCGGCGCACGCGCACCATCGGCGCCATCATCCCGACGGTGGACAACGCCATGTTCGCCCGCGGCATCGAGGCGCTGCAGCGCTACCTGTCCCTGCAGGGCTACCTGCTGCTGCTGGCCACCAGCGGCTACGACCCGGAGGTCGAGTTCCGCCAGGCGCAGAACATGGTCAGCCGTGGCGTGGACGGCCTGATCCTGCGCGGTGACACGCACACCGAGGGCCTGCGGCGCCTGCTGGCCACCCAGCGCATGCCCTTCGTGAACGTGGGCGTCTACCACCCCGACAAGCCCTATGCCTCCATCGGCGCCGACAACGAGGACGCCGCCTGGCGCGCCACGCGCTACCTGATCGGGCTGGGTCACACGCGCATCGCGATGGTGGCGGCCATGTCGGCCCACAACGACCGGGCGTCGGCCCGCGTGGCCGGCGTGCGCCGGGCGCTGAAGGAGCAGGGCCTGCCCCTGCCCGACGACTGGTACTACGAGGTGCACTACCGCCTCGACGACGCCCGCCAGGCCGCCCGGGCGCTCATGGCCCGCCCCGAGCGGCCGACAGCGGTCGTCTGCGGCAACGATGTGCTGGCCTACGGCGTACTGCTGGAGGTGGAGCGCCACGGCCTGCAGGTGCCCGGCGACATCTCGGTGATGGGCTTCGACGACCTGGAGTGGAGCCGCCACCTGCGCCCCAGCCTCACCACCATGCACCTGCCCACCGACGAGGTGTGGACGCGCGCCGGCGAGCATCTGGTCAAGCAGCTGAGCGGCCAGCCCTGCGTGATGCACCACGAGGTGGATGCGACGCTGGTCGTGCGCGAGTCCACGGCGCCGCCGCGCGCGGATGCCTGAGCCACCGGGCCGGCGGCCGATCAGCGGGCGTGCAGTGCCCCCAGCGCCAGCGAGCCACCGGTGGCCACCAGCAGCGCCGCCACGCCCCAGCGCAGCACGTTGGCCGGCACATGCGGCTGCAGCCGCAACGCCAGCCGCGTGAGCACCTGCACCAGCGGCAGCGCGATGGCCGCCAGCAGCACCGCCCGCAGCGAGAAGCCGCCCGTGGGCACGTTGAGGGCGATGCGCGTCAGCGCATTGGCCGCGAACATGAGCAGCAGGCCGCGCCGCACCACGTCCAGCGCCAGCGGCTGGCGGTAGAGGTGGTAGACGATGGGCGGCCCGGACGTGCCGAAGAGCCCGCCCATCAGGCCCGACACCAGCCCCGCCATCGCGAACTGCCGCGGTGGCGCCAGCGTGGCCCGCACCGCGCCGCGGCGCAGCAGCACCAGCGCGCACAGCACGATCACCACGCCCAGCAGCAGCTTGAGCGCCGTGGTGGCGCCGGCGCTCAGCCAGTGCAGCAGCACCAGGCCCAGGCCCACGCCGACGCAGCTCGTGAGAATGGCCGGCTTCATCAGCGGCCAGGGAACAGGCTGCCGGTGGGCGCGGAAATAGGCCCAGGCATTGGCCAGCGTGAGCACCGTCGCCACGTTGGCCGCATCCGCCACCGAGGCCAGGTCGAAGCTGGCCACCAGGCTCAGGAAGACCAGCCCGAAGGCGAAGCCCGAGAGCGTCTGGGCGAAGGTGGCGATGGCGACGCACAGCAGGTACAGGGCCAGCGAGGTGGGCGAGCCGAGCAGGGCGGCGAGCGAGGCGAAGGAGGGCGGCATGCGAAAGAAGAGGTCGGCGCGGCGGCCGGCACGGAGCCTCTGCGCCTGAGCCCGCTTCGGTCGTTGCCGAGGGGGTCAGCTGCTCAGTCCTTGTCGGCGAGGCCCAGGTCGCGGATGAGTTTTCCGTAGGCCTCGGATTGTTGCGCGGCGAAGGCCGCGAAGCGCTGGCCGTCCATGTAGGCGGGCGGCGTCTCCAGGCGTTGGGCCTCGGTCTTGTATGCGTCGCCGGCCAGCGCGGCCTGACAGGCCGACTCCAGCCTGGCCAATACGGGCGCGGGCAGGCCCTTGGGCGCGATCACGCCGCCCCAGATCGAGGCCGTGATAGGCCACCCCGCCTCGGCCATGGTGGGCACATCCGGGTAGCCGGGCAGGCGCTGCTCGGCGAACACGGCCAGCGGTCGCAGGCCGTACTGTTTGGAGACGGTGGGCGTCTCGCTGAACAGCATGACCTGCTTGCCCAGCAGGCCGGTGACCATCTCGCCCGAGCTCTTGTAGGGCACGTGCAGGCCCTTGGCCTGCGCCTTGTCGAGCAGCATCTCCATGGCCAGGTGCAGCAGCGTGCCGCGGCCGGAGGAGCCGTAGGTGAGCGTGCCGGGGTTCTTGCGCGCGAAGGCCAGCACGTCGGCCACGCTCTGGAAGGGCGAGTCCTTGGGCACCATCATCATCAGCGGCACGGCGTAGGTGCGGCAGACGTGGTCGAAGTTCTGGTGGCTGTAGCCGGTCTTGCGGATGGCCGGCTGCAGCACCTCCGGCCCGATCACCGACAGGCCCACGGTGTAGCCGTCGGGCCGCGCGCGCATGAGCTGCAGCATGCCGATGGCGCCGCCCGCGCCGGCCTTGTTGTCCACCACCATGGCCTGGCCCAGCTGCTCGCCCATGTGGCGCTCCAGGATGCGGGCCATGATGTCCGAGGTGCCGCCGGGCCCGAAGGGCACGACCATCGTCACCGGCTTGTCGGGATAGGCGGGCTGCGCCTGCGCCGGCAGTGCCGCGGCACAGGCCAGGGCGGCCCACAGCAGGCCGCGCACGGCGGCCGGTCGGATCTTCATCGTTGTCTCCTTGAATGTGGTCGGGCGCGCGTCAATACACGCTGCTCTCGAAGCCCTTGGCGAGCGAAGGACGGATCGCCTCGATGAAGGCCGTGGCCTGGCGCATCATCATGCCCATGTCCGAGGCCACGGCCACGAAGTCGTAGCCGAGCTGGACGAAGCTGCCCACCATCTGCGGCGTGGGGCCCACGATGCCGCAGGGCTTGCCTACCGCGCGGCAGCGCCGGGCCACGTCGGCGATGACGGCCTGCACCTCCGGATGGGCGATGTTGCCGATGTGGCCCATGTTGGCCGACAGGTCGCCGGGGCCGAGGAAGAGCGCATCCACGCCGGGCACGGCGGCGATCTCCTCCAGCGCGGCCACCGCCTGCGGCGTCTCGAGCTGGATGATGGTGAACACCGAATCGTTGGCGCGCTGGGCGTAGTCGCGCGCGGTGCCGTAGCCCGAGGCACGGTGCACGGCCGCGAAGCCGCGCACGCCCTGCGGGGGGTACTTGGCGTACGAGACGGCGCGCGCCGCCGCCTCGGCGCTGTCGACGAAGGGCACCATCACCGTCTGCGCGCCCAGGTCCAGCGCGCGCTTGAAGAGCACGGCCTCGTTGGCGGCCAGGCGGGCCACCGGGCAGGCGTCTGTGCCGGCGATGGCCTGGAGCATGGCGAGCGTGTCCTTCTCGTCCATGGGCACATGTTCCAGGTCCACCAGCAGCCAGTCGAAGCCGGCGCGGCCCATGGCCTCGGCGGTGCTGGCCGCGCCGGACATGAGCCAGGTGCCGAGCGGCGCGCCGGGCTGGCCCAGGCGACGGCGGAAGGGGTTGTCGAGCATATCGGAATAGGCAGGCATGCGTCGGGTCAGTAGATGGGCGGTTCGGGGGTGGCGGCGTTGCCGGCGAGCACGTCGAAGTCGCAGCCCAGATGGGCCTGGGTGACTTCGCGCTGGTAGATGCGGGTGAAGCCGCGCACATAGGGCTGGGGCGGCGGCGTCCAGTCGCGCCGGCGGGCGGCGAGTTCCTCGTCGGGCACCAGCAGCTCCAGGCGGCGCTCGCGGATGTCGATGCGGATCAGGTCGCCGGTGCGCACCAGCGCCAGCGGGCCGCCGACGGCGGACTCGGGCGAGATGTGCAGCACGCAGGTGCCGTAGTGGGTGCCGCTCATGCGCGAATCCGACAGGCGCAGGATGTCGCGCACGCCGCGCTGCAGCAGCTTCTTGGGCACCGGCAGGTTGCCCCATTCGGGCATGCCGGGGCCGCCCACCGGGCCGCCGTTGCGCAGCACCAGCACGCTGTCCTCGGTGACGTCGAGCGCCGGGTCGTTGATGGCGGCCAGCATGTCGGCGTTGGAGTCGAACACCAGCGCCGGCCCGGTGTGGCGCAGCAGGCGCGGGCTGGCGGCCGAGGGCTTGATCACCGCGCCGTCGGGTGCCAGGTTGCCGCGCAGCACGGCCAGGGCCAGTCCGGCCTCGGGGCAGTCGGCCGGGGCGGACACCACGGGTTGGTCGAGCGGGCGGATCACGGCGTCGTCCAGCGGCACGGCGCCCGCAATGTTCTCGCCCAGCGTGCGGCCGGTGCAGGTCTGCGCGTCCAGGTCCAGCACGCCGGCGATGCGCTGCAGCAGTGCGGGCAGGCCGCCGGCGTAGTAGAAGTCCTCCATCAGCCGGTCGCCGGCCGGAAAGAGGTTGGCCAGCACCGGCACGCGGCGTGCCATGGCGTCGAAGTCGTCCAGGCCGAGCGGAATGCCGGTGCGTCCCGCCATGGCCGGCAGGTGCACCGCCGCGTTGGTCGAGCCGCCCAGCGCCATCCAGGTCGCGACGCCATTGAGGAAGGAGGCGCGGGTGATGAAGCGCGAGGGCTTGAGGTCGTCCCACACCATCTCGACGATGCGCTGGCCGCAGGCCCAGGCCATGCGGGTGTGGCTCGCGTCCATGGCCGGGATGCTGCTGGCGCCGGGCAGCGCGAGGCCCATGGCCTCGACGATGGCCGTCATGGTGCTGGCCGTGCCCATGGTGTTGCAGGTGCCGGGCGCGCGCGTCATGCGGGCCTCCAGCGCGATCCACTCGGCCTGGTCGATCTCGCCGACGGTGTACTTCTCCCAGTACTTCTTGGTGTGGGTGCCGGCGCCCACGCTCTGGCCCTGGTAGCGATCGTTGAGCATGGGCCCGGCCGGGCAGAAGAGGGCGGGCACGTCCATCGACAGGGCGCCCATGACCAGGCCCGGCGTTGTCTTGTCGCAGCCGCCCAGCAGCACCACGCCGTCCAGCGGCAGGCTGCGGATCAGCTCCTCGGCCTCCATGGCCAGGAAGTTGCGGTAGAGCATGGTGGTGGGCTTGACCATCACCTCGCCCAGGCTCATGGCCGGCAGCTCCAGCGGATAGCCGCCGGCCTGCAGCACGCCGCGCTTGATGGCCTGCGCACGCTCGCGCAGGTGGGCGTGGCAGGGCGACAGGTCGCTCCAGGTGTTGAGGATGCCGACGATGGGCCGGCCCATGAATTCCTCGCGCGCCAGGCCCTGCTGCTGCATGCGCTGGCGGTGGGCGAAGCCGCGGATGTCGTTGCTGGCGAACCAGCGCTGGCTTCGCAATTGATCGATGTTGCGGCGCAAGCGTCTTCCTTTCAATCCACCTTCAGGCCGGCGTCCTTGACCAGGGCGCGCATGGCGGTGCCGTCCTTGCGGATCAGCGCTTCGAACTCGTCGGGGGTGGAGTTCAGCACCTCGTAGCCCTGGGCCTCCAGCGGCTGGCGGAAGGCCGGCTGCTGCAGCACGGCCACCGATTCGCGATGAAGCCGCTGCACGATGTCGGCCGGCGTGCCGCGTCGCACCAGGATGCCGTTCCACACGACCGAGACCACGCCCGGCACGCCCGCCTCGGCGAAGGTGGGCACGTCGGGCATCACGGCCGAGCGCTTGGTGTCGGCCACCGCCAGCACCCGCACCTTGCCGGCCTGCCGGTGGCCGGTGACGGCCGGCAGGTTGTTGAACATCATGGGGATCTGTCTGCCCAGCACGTCGGTGAGGGCCGGCGGGCCGCCCTTGTAGGGCGCGTGGACCAGTTGCGTGCCGCTGTTCTTCTCGAACAGCACGCCGGCCAGGTGCATGGTGTTGCCGTTGCCGGCCGAGCCGAAGACCAGCTTGCCCGGCTGCGCCCTGGCCGCGGCCACCACGTCGGCGACGCTGCGGTAGGGCGTCTGCGCGCCCACCAGCAGCACGTTGGGCATCTGGTGGGTGAGCGTGATGGGTTGCAGGTCCTTCTGCGGCTCGTAGCCCATGCTGCCGTAGAGCTGCGGGTTGATGGCCAGCGTGCTGAGCGAGCCCAGCAGCAGCGTGTAGCCGTCCGCCGGCTGGCTGCGCGCCGCATAGGCCGAACCGATGTTGCCGTTGGCGCCGGCCCGGTTGTCGATGACCACCGGCTGGCCCAGGCGCTCCGACAGGCCCTGCGCGAAGCTGCGCGCGAACTGGTCGGCCACGCCGCCGGCCGGGTAGGGCACCACCAGCGTCAGCGGCCGCACGGGATAGGCGGCGGACTGTGCGGCGGCCGCGCCAGCCCCCAGGACGAAGGCGGCGCAGGCGGCCCAGCCCAGTAGGGCGAACAGGCGGCGATCGAGCGGCATGGCGGTCTCCTGAATACGGATGGCAGCGGTAACTGTTACCGCTAACATGCTGTTAGTCTAGGGCTTCGGGCCGTCAGCCGGCCATCGGTGCTAACCATGAAGCCTGCCTCTTCGCCGTCGTCGTCCTCCTCCGCGCCCCGTGCGCCGCGCCGCAAGGCGGGCACCCACACGATCCACGATGTGGCCGCGCTGGCCGGCGTCTCGGCGATCACCGTGTCGCGCTACTTCAATGCGCCCGAGAAGGTGTCGGCCGCGGCGCGCGAGCGGCTCAAGGAGATCGTGGACCGCCTGGGCTACGTGCCCAGCCAGATGGCCGGCGGCCTGGCGTCGGGCCGCGGCCGTGTGGTCTGCGCCGTGATGCAGAACATCGCGAGCAGCACCTTCGCCGACCTCGTCAACGGCATGACGGACGAACTCGAGGCCTCGGGCCTGCAACTGCTGCTGGCCAACGCCCAGTACTCGCGCGAGCTGGAGGAATCGGCCATCCGCACCTTCGCCGGCTGGCATCCCAGTGCGCTGATCCTCACGCGCGACGACCACACGCCCGCGGCCGAGGCGATGCTGCACGCGTTGGATGTTCCGGTGGTGGAGGCCTGGGGGCTGGTCCCGGGCCGGCCGTTCCACCAGGTCGGCTTTCCGCACGCGCAGGCGGGCGTGGCGCTGGCGGAGCATTTCCTGGCGCAGGGCGCCCGGCGCATCCGCTTCGTGCTGCCGGCCGCCGATCAGGATTTCCGGGCCCGCCAGCGTGCCGAGGGCTATGCCGAGGCAATGCGGGCCGCCGGGCTGGCGCCCGACATCGTGCGCGGCGAGGCGGCGGACGACTTCGAGGCCGGCGCCCGCGCCATCGCCGTCCATGCCGCGACGGCGCGCACGCGCCGTGCCCAGGCCTTGATCTTCGCGAACGACAACATGGCGGCCGGCGCCATCCTCGAGGCGCCGGTCCTGAAACTGGTGCTGCCGAACGATGGGGCGATCGCCGGCTTCGGCGATGCGCCCGTCTCTCGCCGGCTGCGGCCTGCGCTCACCACCGTGCGGCCGGCCCGCTACGAGATCGGCAAACAGGCGGCGCGACGCGTGCTGGACTTGCTCGGTGGCGCGGGTGCCAAAGCCGATGGTCCCTCCCAGGTGCTGGTGCCCTGTGAGCTGGTGGTGCGCGACAGCAGCCGGCTGGCGGGCTGAGTTACCGGCCCCCCTTCGTCGCGGCGGGGCCGGGGGCAAAGCGGCCGACCACCTGGGCCAGCGCGTCCTGCGCCACCGGCCCGCTGTACAGATACCCCTGCAGCTCCTGCACGCCCAGCGCGCGCAGCACCTGCGCCTGCGCCTCGGTCTCCACCCCTTCGGCCACGATGCGCTTGTCCAGCGCCTTGGCCAGGGCCACGATGGCCGAGGCGATGGCGTAGGCCGCGGCCTGCTGCCCCAGGGCGCCGACGAAGCTGCGGTCGATCTTGAGCGTGTCGAAGGGCAGGGTGCTCAGGTAGCTCATGGCCGAGTAGCCCACGCCGAAGTCGTCCAGCGCGATGTCGAAGCCCAGGGCGCGCAGGCGGTGCAGCTTCTGCACGCTGCCGGCCATGTCGCGGAAGAAGGCGCCTTCGGTGATCTCCAGCTCGACGCTGCCGTGCGGCGGCGCGAATTCCGCGGCCAGCGCCTCGACCTGGGCCAGGAAGTCCCGGTGCGCCAACTGTTGCGGCGACAGGTTGACCGACAGCTTGGCCAGCGGTGCCTGGCCCGTGGCGCGCCAGGCCCGCATCTGCCGCAGGGATTCGCGCAGCACCCACAGGCCGATGTCGGCGATCAGCCCCGTCTCTTCGGCCAGGGGAATGAAGCGGTCCGGCGGCACCAGCCCGCGCTGCGGATGGCGCCAGCGCAGCAGCACTTCGGCCGATTCGACCTGGCCGTCGACCGCGCGCACCCGTGGCTGGAAGACGAGGAAGAGCTGGTCGCCCGCCAGCGCGCCGACCAGGTCGCGCCGCAGCTCCAGCCGCTCGGCGGTGGCCTCGTTGAGGGTGGCGGTGTATTCGACGATGCGGTTGCGCCCGCTGGCCTTGGCGGCGTACATGGCGGCGTCGGCGTTCTTGAGCAGCGTCTCGGCGTCGCCGCCGTGCGCCGGGTGGCGGGCCACGCCCAGGCTGGCGCCGACCAGGATCTCCAGCGAATCGATGCGGAAGGGCTGGCGCAGGGCGGCGAGCGCCGCCTGCAGGTCCGTGCCCAGGCGCGGCAGGCCGGCGGCGCCGAACAGCAGCACGAATTCGTCGCCGCCAAGGCGGGCCAGGGCCACGTCCTGCGCGGCCAGGGCGGCCTGCAGGCGGTAGGCCACCTGCTGCAGTAGCCGGTCGCCGGTGGCATGGCCGTAGGCGTCGTTCACGTCCTTAAAGCCGTCGAGGTCGAGGAAGACGAGGGCGAAGCCTGCCGTGCCGTCAGCGGGGGCCGCGACGGGGGCCGTGGCCGTGCGTGCGCGGGCGATGGCCTGGTCGATGGCGTCGGTCATGCCCAGGCGGTTGAGCAGGCCGGTGAGGCTGTCGACGGTGGCGCGGGCAATGAGCTGCTGTTCGCGCTCGTCCGCATGCACGGCCACGGCCAGGCGGGCGGCCAGGGCCTGCAGTTCGTGGTGCAGCCGCACGGGCCAGGGCGGCGCGGCGGCCGGTTGCTGCACATGCAGGGTCAGCCGGCGCGCCGGCCGGTCGGCCACGGCAATGTCCTGGCCGGTGAAGCCGGCAGGCGGCGGCCGGGGCGGGCGGTGTTCCAGCAGGCCGTCGGCGCCGAGCGCGAATTCGACGGCCTCCTGCGGCTGCGGCGCGTTGTGCGGCGGCGTGGCCCGCAGCGTCACCTGCGGCCCGGGCATGCCCCCCGTCAGGTGGCGCAGGGCCAGCTGCATGATGTTCGCCAGCGGCTGGCGCGCGAGGATGGCCGCGTCCATCTGCGCCAGCAGCTGCGAGAAGGCCAGGTCGGCACCGATCTCGCCGACCATGCCGTTGAACGACTCCGCCAGCTCGCGGAACTCGTCCGTCATGGCGCTGGCGTCGATGCGCTGGCCGAAATCGCCGGCCCGCACGGTGCGGGTGGCGCCGATCAGGGCCTCGAGCGGCAGCGTGATGCGCCGGGCATAGAAGGAGCTGGCCATCAGCGCCAGCAGAAAGGCCAGGCCCGTGGCCTGCGCGAGCATGGCGCCGGCGCCGAAGGGCAGGAAGCGGTAGGCCTGCCGGTCGGGCGCGGCGGTGAGGGTCCAGCTGGGCCCCTCGAAGTAGGGCATGAAGTGCAGCGGCCGCGTGTGCGACTGGGCCAGGTCATAGCCCGCCAGCGGCATCAGGCAGTACGCGCCGTTCATCGCCGGGCTGCGCAGGCAGATGTCGTGGGCGCCGCTGGCCAGGTTTTCGAGCAGGTAGTCGGCCTTGAGCACGCCGTCGATGACGCCGCCCCCCGCCGCCGGCAGGCGCAGCCTGGGCACCAGGCGGCGACCGTTCGGGTCGTCCTCCAGCGTCAGCGTGGCCAGCGCATCGGGAACGGGCCCGCCGGGCAGGACCACGCGGTCAAAGACGGCGGCGGCCTGCGCCTCCAGCGCGGGATTGGGCTGGCCGGCGGCGCGGGCCTGGGCCTGGGCGCGCAGCAGCCGTTCGGCACTGCGCAGGCGGTCGAACAGGTTCAGCGTGGCGGCCTTGGTCGCCTCGGCCATCAGCCGCTGCGTGGCGCGCTGCTGCAGCGCGTGGGTCAGCTCCCAGGAGAGCAGCGAGACGCCCAGCAGGGGCAGCGCCACGATGACGAAGCTGCCCAGGAAGATGCGCCAGCCCCAGCGGCTTTTGAAGATGTGCCCGACGCGGGCCCACGGCGGCACGCGCAGCGTCGGCATGTCAGTGGTCCACAGCGCCGACGCGCCACCCGCGTGGCACGAAGCCGCAGCCACGATCCTGATCGAGCGGCCGCGGAGCAGGCCAGGCCAGTGCACCCGCGGAACCGGCTTTGCCGGGCCGCCGGGTGCGCCCCTTGAGGGGGATGGGACTTCCACACGCAGTGAGGAAGTCCAAACGGGGTGGTTCCATCTCAATAGTCGGACGCTTTGCCGATGAAGGCGCCGTCGTTGGCCCGGATGATGTCGTCCTGGCTGGCCTTGGCGGTCAGGGGCGGCACGCTGCGGCCGTCGGGCCCCATGCTGTAGAGGTCGAAGTCGCTGTTGAGTGGATGCAGGGAGCGGTCCTTGCGCTTCTCGCCGACGGTCGCGCCCTCCATGGACAGGTACTGGTACGGGTTGCCCCAGGGGTCGGGCTGGGTCCAGCCGATGCGCGCGAGCGTGTCCGGATAGCCGCGGTTCTCCATGCCGTACAGGCTCAGCTTGGCCGCGATGAGGCCGATGTCGCGGATGGCGTCGGACACCTTCATGCGCTCCTTGTACGAGCCGTAGGCCGGCAGCGCGATGGCCAGCAGCACGCCGATGAGCGCCAGCACCATCAGGAATTCGAGCAGCGTGAAGCCCGGGCGGCCGCGCCGGCCGCGGGACAGGGGGGACAGCGCCTTCAGCAGGAACGGGGGCATCGGACGAGGGCGAAGGCAGAAACGTGGGGAAAGACGAGCACGTCACGAGCTTCGTTCAAATGTAAACAGATGCAAGTAGGGCAATGACGGTTTCGAGCAGACTCCCTCCACAAAACCGCATGCCGTCCGCGGGTAAACCCGAGCCACAAAGCAGAAAGATAGCTAGCTAACTAAAATGGAGGCCATGGTTGATCCTGCCTCTACCTCCGTCCCGGCCCTGACCGTCGATCCGGCCGAGCTGCGCACACTGACCTTCTCGCTCGGCCTGCTGCAGCGGGCCTACAAGGCCGCCGCCGACCGGGCCGTGGCGCCGCTGGGTGTGTCGCTGGCGGCCGGCTGGGCGCTGCTGACCATCGGCCGGCAGGGGGAGGGCGCCCGCCAGGGCGTGATCGCCGACCTGCTGGGCATCGAGGGCCCGACGCTGATCCGCACCCTCGACCAGCTGGTGGGCGCCGGCCTGGTGGAGCGCCGCGACGACCCGGCCGACCGCCGGGCCAAGACCCTGCACCTGACCGCGGCCGGCGCCGCCATCCAGGCCGGCATCGAAGACGCGCTGGCCCGCCTGCGCGCCGAGCTGTTCCAGGACATTCCGGCCGAGGACGTGCGGGCCTGCCAGCGCGTGTTCTCGGTGCTCTGCAGCCGCCTGGGCAAGGGCGAGCGCGGCGGCGCGGCCGGAGGTCAGTGAGATGAACCCACCCCGTTTGAACTTCCTCGCTGCGTGTGGAAGTCCCATCCCCCTCGAGGGGCGCACCCGGCGGCCGGGCCAAGCCCGTTCCGCGGGTGCCTTGGC
>NZ_LDSL01000098.1 GCF_001476815.1 Pseudacidovorax intermedius
GCCGGGTGCGCCCCTCGAGGGGGATTGGACTTCCACACGCAGTGAGGACCTCCAGACGAGGCGGTCTCTTATCAATGATCCATCGCGCTCACGCCCCGCCCGGATGGCAAGAAACCGGCGCAGCAAAAGGATCGCATGTCCGCGGAGCAGGCCATGCCAGTGCACCCGCGGAACCGGCTTTGCCGGGCCGCCGGGTGCGCCCCTCGAGGGGGATTGGACTTCCACACGCAGTGAGGAAGTCCAAACGGGGTGGTCCCTTGCTATAGCCAGTTGCCCGTGCCCTGCGGCATTTGAATGCGCGCGGCCGGGTCGCCGCCGTCCACCAGTGTGCCGATGAGCACGCTGAGGATCGAGATGAAGATGCTCGCGAACAGCGCGGTCCAGAAGCCCGAGACGCGGAAGCCCTTCACCAGCGCCGCCACCAGCAGGATCATCAGCGCGTTGATGACCAGCAGGAACAGGCCGAAGGTCAGCAGCGTGAGCGGCAGCGTCAGGAAGATCAGCAGCGGCTTGACGATGGCATTGGCCAGGCCCAGCAGCAGGGCCGACACCACCAGCGAGCCCGTGCCGTCGAACTGCAGCCCGCGGAAGATGTGGCTGGCCACCCAGAGCGAGAAGGCCGTGATGGCCCAGTGGACGAGGAAGGGCGTGAGGTTCGCGAGCATCGGCCGATGATAGGGGCGGCATGCCGCCGCCGCGTGGCGCCCGGCCGCGCCGCGCCGGCCGCGCACAGGCCGATCCAGTGCCGGCCTACACGGCCGGCGGGCATCCGCCGCAGCATGGGCAGATCCTCTGTCCATCCAAGGAGCACGTCATGCCACGTGGCGACAAGTCCAGCTACACCGACAAGCAGAAACGCCAGGCCGAGCACATCGAGCAGGGCTACGAGGACCGCGGCCTGCCTGAGAAGGAGGCCGAGCGCCGCGCCTGGGCCACCGTGAACAAGGAGACCGGCGGCGGCAAGAAGAGCGGCTCGGGCCGCGGCCATGCGGTCAACCATGCGCCTTCCCGCAAGGGCGGTCATGCAGGCGGCGCGGCCTCGCGCACGGCCGCCGAGCGTTCGGCCTCGGCCAGGAAGGCCGCGGCCACGCGCAAGCGCAACGCGGAGGCGGCGAAGCATTGAAGCGGCGGCGTGGTCAGTGGCTTGCGCCCGGTCAAGGCGCAATGGCACATGGCGGCCTACGCTGGCAGGACCGATCAACCTGCCGGAGAGCCGCCGATGGCCGCACTGCAATGGTCCGACGCGCTGGTGCTGGATGCACCGGCCATGGACCGCACCCATGAAGAATTCGTCGTGCTGCTCGCGGCCGTGGAAGAGGCGGAAGACGCCGACCTGCTGCCGCGCTGGCAGGCCCTGATCGCCCACACGGACGCGCACTTCGCCCGCGAGGACCACTGGATGCGCGCCAGCGGCTTCGCCACCGGCAACTGCCACAGCGTGCAGCACCAGGTGGTGCTGCACGCCATGCGCGAGGGCCTGGCCGCGGGACGCACCGGCGAGCTGGCCGTGGTGCGCGACATGGCCCGGCAATTGGGCCTGTGGTTCGTCCAGCACGCCCAATCCATGGACGCCGGCCTGGCGCTGCACCTGCGCAGCCTGGGCTTCGACATGGAAACGGGCGAGCCTCCGCCCGCGCTGATGCGGCCGGTCTGTACGCTGCAGGGCTGCGGCACCGCGGCCTGCAGCAGCGCCGATACGCTGCATCGCGCGCACGCGGCGGAAGCTGGCTGAGCCGCGGCCCGCCGACCGGGGGCGCCGCGGCGCGCCCACCTACCGCGCGAGGCGGCGCGGGCGCCGATGGCCACCCCCACCATGCGCCTACGCTGGTGCGCCATGACCGATCCCCACGCCCCCCGCACCGGCCAGGCGCCGGACAAGCTGCCGCGCGATGCCTTCAAGGTGCGCTTCATGCAGGTCTTCCAGGATCCGGCCTTCGCGCCCGAAGCCGAGGCCCTGGCCCGCATCGAGGCGGTGGCCTGGGACGCCTACCAGGACGGCCGCAAGGCCCCCGTCACCCGCCGCGCCGGCCCGGGCTATGCCGACCCGGACTACGAACTCTCGGTCGACTGGCTGGAGGCCCGCGCCCGCATCGACGCCGCCCAGGCCGCCTGGGGCAGGCCCGAGACGCGCTCGCGCGTGCTGCTCATCAACGGCTCGCCGCGCAACGACGGCACCTGCCCCGGCGAGATGGCCAAGAGTTGGCGCCTGCTGCAGCTGGCGCGCGAGGTGCTCGAAGGCCAGGGCATCGAATGCGACGTGCTGGACCTGAGCCTCGTCACGTCCGACTACGACCGCCACATCCATCCCTGCAAGGGCTGCGCTTCCACCGCCATGCCGCTGTGCCACTGGCCGTGCAGCTGCTATCCCAACCATTCGCTGCGGCAGACCGGCGACTGGATGAACGAGATCTACGAGCGCTGGGTGGCCGCGCACGGCGTCATGATCTTCACGCCCACCCACTGGTACCAGGCGCCCACGCCGCTCAAGGCCATGATCGACCGGCTGGTGTGCGCCGACGGCGGCAACCCCGACCCCACCACCACCCACGGCAAGAAGGCCGTCGAGGCCAAGGCGCTGGAGCTGGACGGCGAAGGCTGGCACTACCCCAAACACCTCGACGGCCGCGTCTACGGCGTGGTGGTGCACGGCGACGTGGCCGGCATCGAGAGCCTGCGCCGCAACCTGTGCGACTGGCTGGACTGGATCGGCCTGCAGGACGCCGGCACGCAGGCCAAGCTCGACCGCTACATCGGCTACTACGAGCCTTATGCCACCAGCCACGAGACGCTGGACGAGGACGAAGCCATGCAGGAAGAAGCCCGCAATGCCGCCCGCGCCGTCGCCATGGCGGTGGGCATGCTGCGCGCCGGCCGGCTCACGCCGCCCGACGCCCGCCTGCGCCGCCCGCGGCCGAAGTAAGGCGTGGAAGTAAGGCGAGCCGAGGCGCGGACCGCCTGCGCGCCTCCTCGATGTCTGCGCAATCGCATGGCACCCTTCACGCTTCTTTACCTCCCCACATGCGGGGTTGACGAAGGCCGCACCGGCGCTTGACCTGCGGGGCGCACAGTCGCTTCCACGCTGCCGCACCGGTGGCGGTCTTCGGAAAGGAAGCACCATGAACTCCCGTCGTCACTCCCTCCTCGCGGCCGGCCTGCTGGCCTGTGCCGCCTTCACCGCCCAAGCCCAGCCGGCCCCCGGCACGGCACCCGCCGGCGGTCCGCCACCCGCCGGCATGCAGGCCGAACGCACCGGCAAGCCCATGGACATGCAGCAACGCATGCAGCGCATGAAGGAGCGCCATGCCAAGCGCATGGCCGATCTCCAGGCCAAGCTGCAGCTCACCCCGGCGCAGCAGCCAGCCTGGGATGCCTACGCCGCCAGCTTCGCGCCCCCGGCCATGCCGCCCGGTCCGCGTGAGGACCTGGCCAAGCTGAGCACGCCCGAGCGGCTGGACCGCATGCAGGCCCGCCAGGCCGAGCGCCAGGCGCGCTTCGCCAGGATGGCGGATGCCACGCGCAGCTTCTATGCGCAGTTGACGCCCACGCAGCGCCAGACCTTCGATGCCGCCACCGTGCCGCACCGCCACGGCCGCGACGGCCACCCCGGCGGCCATGGCCCGCGTGGCGGCGACGCCCCGCGCGGCTGATCGAAGCCGGGCGCGCGGCCTCCGGCCACGCGCCCGCCCATGAAAAAAGCCCCGGCCAGATGGCCGGGGCTTTTTCATCGTGGATTCGCCGCGAGGGCGCCGATCACTTCGGCGTGCCGCCGGGCTGGGCGCCCTGCGGGTTGGTCGGCACGGCGGTCTTTTCGCCGGGGCCCATCGGGCGGGCGCGCATTTCGGCCTTGGTGTCGGCACGGACTTCGGCGCGGCTGTTCTGGTTGACCGACGGGGTCTTGTTGGGCTGGCCGTTCATCATGGTGCTGGCCTGGCCGCTCGGCGTGGTCGTGTTGTTCTGCATGCGGGCGTTGGCCTTGGCTTCGGCGCGCACGTTGTCGCGCTGGGCGGGCATCGTGCCCTCCGGACGCTGCGTGGGGTTGGGCACGCCGGTGGTGGTCATCGTGCTGGCCTGGCCCTGGGTGGCGGGCACCGTGGCCTGGGCCATGGCGCCGGCGCTGGCGGCCAGCAGGCCGGCGGCGAACAGGGTGGACAGCGTGGTGTTGCGGGTCATGGTGGTTCTCCTTCGATGTGGATCAGTGAGAGGGGTTTCGGGATGACGTCGCCATCCCGACGACGTGCTGTGCACCGTACCGGCCCGCCCCGAGCCCGCAGTGTGGGCGGCCACTGCGCCGCCCTGTAGGAGCCCGGTCCGCAAAGGCCGCTGCCGAAGCGAAAGTCGCTGGCGAAAAAATGGGCGCGGGGAACCGGACGCACTCCTACAGTCCATTTCACGGCCCTGGCCTACAACACTGGCGTGTCTTCCCTGCCCCACATCCCCACCGATCCGACGCCCCCGCAACCGGCCACGGCCGCCGCCGGCTCGCGCCGGCTCAAGGTGATGACCGTCAACACCCACAAGGGCTTCACCGCCCTGAACCGCCGCTTCATCCTGCCGGAGCTGCGCGAGGCGGTTCGCACTGTGGGTGCCGACGTCGTGTTCCTGCAGGAAGTGCTGGGCACGCACGAGCGGCATGCGCGCCGGGTGGACAACTGGCCCGAGGCGCCGCACTACGAATTCCTGGCCGACACCATGTGGCCGCAGTTCGCCTATGGACGCAACGCGGTCTATCCGCGCGGCCACCACGGCAATGCGCTGCTGTGCAAGTTCCCGATCGTCCACCACCGCAACCACGACGTGTCGGTCGCGGGGCCGGAAAAGCGCGGCCTGCTGCACTGCGTAATCCGGCCGCCGGGCCTGGCCTTCGACATCCATGCCATCTGTGCCCACCTGGGCCTGGCCGAGTCGCACCGGCAGCAGCAGCTGGAGTTGCTGTGCCACATCGTGCGCGACGAGGTGCCGGCCGATGCGCCGCTGATCGTCGCGGGCGACTTCAACGACTGGCGCAGCCGCGCCGACCGGGTGCTGGAAGACGGCGCGGGCCTCAAGGAGGTGTTCCGCACCGCCACCGGCAAGCCCGCGCGCACCTTCCCGGCCCGTTTCCCGCTGCTGCCGCTGGACCGCATCTACGTGCGCAATGCGAGTGTGTCGTCGCCCGTGGTGCTGCCGCGCACGCCCTGGTCCCACCTGTCGGACCATGCACCGCTGGTGGCCGAGATCCATCTTTGACAACACTGCCTGAGCGAACGGCCATGACTGCACCTGCCTGGCATCCCGACAACGACGTCGAACTCCTGGAGAACGGCGAAGCCTTCTTCCCGCGCGTCTTCGAGGCCATCCGCCGCGCCGAACGCGAGGTGGTGATCGAGACCTTCATCCTGTTCGAGGACAAGGTGGGCCTGGCGCTGCACGAGGCGCTGTGCGAGGCCGGGCGCCGGGGCGTCCACATCGACCTGATGATCGACGGCTTCGGCTCGCCCGACCTGTCCGAGCGCTTTCTCGGCGAGCTGGCGGCGGCCGGCGTGAAGGTGCGCGTCTTCGACCCCGGCGAGCGCGTCTTCGGCAAGCGGCTCAACGTGTTCCGCCGCATGCACCGCAAGATCGTGGTGGTGGACGGCTGGCGCGCCTTCATCGGCGGCATCAACTATTCGGCCGACCATCTCGCCGACTTCGGGCCCGAGGCCAAGCAGGACTATGCGGTCGAGTTGCGCGGTCCCATCGTCGGCGAGCTGCACCGCTTCGTGCTGCGTGAGATCGCGCTCGGCGCGCGCAAGCCGCGCTGGTACCGCCGCCGCATGGCGCGCGTGAAGGCGCTGCAGTCCAAGCCCGCGCTGCAGACCGCGCCGCCTACCGCCACGCGGCTGCGCGGTCCGATGGCGGCGCAAGGCATCCAGGCCCTGCTGGTCACGCGCGACAACCGCCACCACACGACCGACATCGAGCGGCACTACCTCGCCGCCATCCGCAGTGCGCGCAAGCGGGTGGTGATCGCCAATGCCTACTTTTTCCCCGGCTACCGCTTCATCAAGGCGCTGCGGCAGGCGGCGCGGCGGGGGGTGGACGTGCGCCTCATCCTGCAGGGCGAGCCCGACATGCCCATCGTCAAGAAGGCGGCGAGCATGCTCTACCACCACCTGCTGCATGCCGGCGTGCGCATCTACGAATACTGCGAACGGCCGCTGCACGGCAAGGTGGCGCTGGTGGACGACGACTGGAGCACCGTGGGCTCCAGCAACCTCGATCCGCTGTCGCTGTCGCTCAACCTCGAGGCCAACGTGGTGCTGCGCGGCGCGGGCTTCAACCAGGTGCTCACCGAGCGGCTGGAGCACCTCATGCGCCACAGCTGCAAGCAGATCGCCCCCGAGGACCTGGCGGAGGAATGGAGCGGCTGGCGCCTGGTGCGCAGCTTCTTCGTCTTCCACTTCCTGCGCTGGTATCCCTCGCTGACCAGCTGGCTGCCGCGGCATGTGCCGCAGCTCAAGCCGGCGGTGCCGCCGGCCGACGCGCCGCCGCTCGGCACCACGCGCGCCGCCGACGCCGTCTGAGCCCCATGGCCCCCGCAGCCTCGGCCCGCGCCGCGCCGTCTCCGGCCAAGGCCGCACCTGCAACCGGACTCGCCGCCAGGGCCTGGTGGCCGTGGGCGAAGCGCGTCGCGCTGTGGGTGTTCCTGTGCGGCGTGGCCTGGCTCATCGTGCGGCAGGCCCGCACCATCGAATGGGACGAGGTGCTCGATGCGCTGCGCGCGCTGCCCGTGGCGCTGGTCGCCGGCGCGGCGCTGATGGCGGCCTGCAGTTTCGCGCTCTACACCACCTTCGACCTGCTGGGCCGGCACCTCACGGGCCACCGCTTGCGTGCGCCCACGGTGATGGGCGTGGCCTTCATCAGCTACGCCTTCAACCTCAATTTCGGCTCGCTGGTGGGCGGCGTGGCCTTCCGCTACCGGCTCTATTCGCGGCTGGGGCTGCGCGCCTCGGACATCACGCGGGTGCTGGGCTTTTCCATGCTCACCAACTGGATCGGCTACCTGGTGGTCGCCGGCCTGGCCTTTGCGCTGTCGCCGCTCGCCCTGCCGCCGGAATGGCGCATCGACAGCGGCGGGCTGCGCATCCTGGGCCGCGTGCTGGTGGCGGTCGGCATCGCTTACCTGGCGCTGTGTGCCTTCGCCGGCGGCCGCTCGCTGTCGGTGCGCGGCCATGTGCTGGAGGTGCCCTCGCTGCGCATGGGCCTGGTGCAGATGGGCCTGTCGATGGCCAACTGGTCGCTCATGGGCGCCATCTTCTGGCTGCTGCTGCAGGGCCGCGTCGACTATCCGCAGGTGCTGGCCGTGCTGCTGGTGGCGGCCGTGGCTGGCGTCATCACGCACGTGCCGGCCGGGCTGGGCGTGCTGGAGGCGGTGTTCGTCGCCCTGCTGTCGCACCAGGTGGCACAGGGCCCGCTGCTGGGCGCCCTGCTGGCCTACCGGGCGGTGTACTACCTGCTGCCGCTGGTGGTGGCGGTGCTGCTCTACGGCGTGACCGAGTACCGCGCCCGTCACGCGCGCCATCGCGCCAAGACCTGACCGCGGGCGGGGCCATGGCAGCCCGCACCGGATGACTGTATATTCATCCAGTGGACCTCAATCGCAAGCTCGCCATCCTGGCCGACGCCGCCAAGTACGACGCCTCGTGCGCCTCGTCGGGCACCGACAAGCGCGACTCGCGCGGCGGCCGCGGCATGGGCTCCACCGAGGGCATGGGCATCTGCCACAGCTATGCGCCCGACGGCCGCTGCATCTCGCTGCTGAAGATCCTGCTGACCAACTTCTGCCAGTACGACTGCCTCTACTGCATCAACCGCGAGAGCAGCAACGTGCCGCGCGCCCGCTTCTCGGTGGACGAGGTGGTGCACCTCACGCTCGACTTCTACGCCCGCAACTGCATCGAGGGCCTGTTCCTGTCCAGCGGCATCATCCGCAGTCCCGACTACACCATGGAGCAGCTGGTGGAGGTGGCGCGGCTGCTGCGCGAGGACCACGACTTCCGCGGCTACATCCACCTCAAGACCATTCCCGACGCCGACCCGGTCCTGCTGGCCCGGGCCGGCCGCTATGCCGACCGGCTGAGCATCAACGTCGAGCTGCCCACGTCGGCCGGCCTGCAGGCGCTGGCGCCCGAGAAGGACGCGGGGGCCATCCGCCGATCCATGGCGCGCATGGCCGTGCACATCGGCGAGGCCAAGGGCCAGGCGGGCGACGACGCGGCCGCGGCGGCCAGGGCGGTGTCGCTGCCGGTCACCGGGCCGCGCCGCGGCAAGGCGCCGCGCTTCGCACCCGCCGGCCAGAGCACGCAGATGATCGTCGGCGCCGACGCGGCCACCGACGCCGCCATCCTCGACACCAGCGCCAACCTCTACGGGGCCTACCGGCTGCGCCGCGTCTACTACTCGGCCTTCAGCCCCATCCCCGACGCCGCGAGCCGGCTGCCGCCCGCCGCGCCACCCCTGATGCGCGAGCACCGGCTCTACCAGGCCGACTGGCTGATGCGCTTCTACGGTTTCGAGCACCACGAGATCGTGCCCGCCACGCAGCAGGGCATGCTGGCGCTGGACGTGGACCCCAAGCTGGCCTGGGCCCTCGCCCACCGCGAGCGCTTTCCGGTCGACCTCAACACCGCGCCTCAGGAACTGCTGCTGCGCGTGCCAGGCCTCGGCGTGCGCGCCGTGCAGCAGCTGATGGCCGCGCGCCGGCAGCGGCGGCTGCGGGCCGAGGACCTCAAGCGGCTGCGGGTGCCGACGGCGCGGGTGATGCCCTTCGTGCAGCTCGACGGCCATCGGCCGGCCCGCGCGCTGGAGGCGCCCGACCTGCGCGCACGCCTCACGCAGCGCGCCGAGCCGGCCCAGGCCAGCCTGTTCTGAGCACCGCGTGGCCCGTGACGCTCGAGCGCGCAGGGCCTGGATCACGTCCTGCAGTCTTGCACTGACCCAGGGGGCTGATTCCGGCGCGGCGGCGGCGGGTCGCCTGCCTACAAATGACTGACAGGCGACTGCCTACCTTACAGGGCATGAGTCCCCGTGTCATCACCCTGGAGAGCGAGATCGATTGGCCTGGCTTCCGGAGGGAGGCACGCGCCCTGCTCGCCGCGCTGGTGCCACCCGATGAAGTGCAGTGGCAGACGCCCGGGCAACCGGCACCAGAGCTGTGGGCCGACCAGGAGGTGGCTCGCCCGTCCGCACCCCCTGCGATGCCGACGCGGCCGCTGGGCAGCGCAGGGCCGGCGCGCCTCGTGGTGCCGCCCGCCTTTCTGACGCTGTGCGAGAAGGTGGTGCTGCACCAGGACCCGCAGCGCTTTGCGCTGCTCTACCGGCTGCTGTGGCGTCTGGTCCACGAGCGTGGCCTGCGCCAGGACCCGCTCGATCCCGACCGCCTGCGCGCCCGCCAGATGCTTCAGTCGGTGCGGCGCGACATGCACAAGATGAAGGCCTTCGTGCGCTTCCGCCCCGTCGGCCAGCCCGAAGGCGAAGCGCCCCTGTCGGTGGCCTGGTTCGAGCCGGAGCACCACATCGTCGAAGCCGTCGCGCCCTTCTTCGTGCGCCGCTTCACGCAGATGCACTGGGCCATCCTCACACCCGAATGCTCGGTGCGCTGGATGCCCGCGCCGCCCGGCGCACCGCCGCTGGCGGGCGATGACGCCCTGCCCGGCGAACTGGAGTTCGGCCCCGGCGCGTCGCGCGAGCAGGCCCCCGGGCCGGACGAGGGCGAAGTGCTCTGGCTCACCTACTACGCCCACATCTTTAATCCCGCCCGCCTGAAGCTGTCGATGATGGCGCGCGAGATGCCGCGCAAGTACTGGTCGAACCTGCCGGAAGCAAAGCTGATCGCGCCCCTGGCCGCCCAGGCCGCGGAACGAACCGGCCGCATGGTGCAGGCCGAGCCGGCCCCCACCCGGCGCCGCCTGCCGGCGCGGCCGCCGCTACCGCCCGCGGTCTCGCCGGGCCAGGACCCGGCGCACACCCTCGAAGAACTGGCCCGCGCCACCGACCGCTGCCGCGACTGTCCCATCGGCGAACATGCAACGCAGTCCGTGTTCGGCGAAGGGCCGCTGCATCCTGCGCTCATGCTGGTGGGCGAGCAGCCGGGCGATCAGGAGGATTTGGCGGGCCATCCCTTCGTCGGTCCTGCAGGACAGCTCCTGGACCGGGCGCTGGAAGCACTGGGCTGGTCGCGCGACGCGCTCTACCTCACCAATGCCGTGAAGCATTTCAAGTTCGAGCTTCGCGGCACACGGCGAATCCACAAAAGCCCCGGCCAGCGCGAGGTGCTGGCCTGCCAGCAATGGCTGGAGCGCGAGATCGCGGTCGTGCGTCCCCGCGCCTTCGTCGCGCTGGGCGCCACGGCGGCGCGCGCGCTCGTCGGACGCGCCGTGCCCGTGATGACCGAGCGCGGGCAGTGGCTCGCGGGGCCGGAGGGCGTGCCGGTGCTGGTGACCTTGCATCCTTCCGCGCTGCTGCGTGGCGATCCGGCGGAGCGGGAGTCGCAGTGGCAGGCCTGGCTGACCGATCTGGCGCTGGCCAGCCGCTACCTCAGCGGCGAGGACGCCGAAGAACTCAGTCGTCCGCGCGCCGCAGCGTGATGAGGGTGATTTCGGAAGGCGCGCCCAGGCGCTTCGGCGGACCCCAGTAGCCCGTTCCCCGGCTCACATACACCCACATGTCCTGCAACCGGTGCAGGCCGGCCGTGAAAGGCTGCTGCAGCGGCACGAACAGGTTCCAGGGAAAGAACTGCCCGCCGTGCGTGTGGCCGGACAGCTGCAGTTGAAAGCCCGCTTCGGCCGCCGCCGGCGCACTGCGCGGCTGGTGGGCCAGCAGGATGCGCGTGGACACCAGGGGCGGCGCATCGTGCAGGGCCTGGCGCGGGTCGCTGGCGTGGGCCGTGTCGAAATGGCCGGCGGTGTAGTCGGTCACGCCGGCCACCAGCAGCATGCTTTCCAGCACCTCCTCGTCGGTCTGCGCGCCGTGCACGCTGCGCGTCTGCAGCACCACGTGCTCGTTGAGCAGCACCTTGAGGCCCAGGCGCTTCAACTCGGCAATCCAGGCATGGGCGCCGGCGTAGTACTCGTGGTTGCCCGTGACGACGAAGGTGCCGTGCCGCGCCCGCAGGCGCGCCAGCGGCGCGACATGCTCGCGCAGCTCGGGCACGCTGCCGTCCACCAGGTCGCCGGTGATGGCGATCATGTCCGCGCCCAGGCGGTTGACCTGGTCCACGATGCGGCCGATGTAGCCGGCGCGGATCGTGGGGCCCACGTGCAGGTCGCTCAGCTGCGCGATGGTGAAGCCCGCCAGCCGCGCAGGCAGGCCGGCGATGGGCACCTCCACCCGCCGGACCGGCGGCGTGCGCCGCGCGAAGAAGAAGCCCACCAGCGAGTCGGCCGTGGCCAGCGCCACCACGGCCAGCGCACTGGTCTGCTCCCATTGGGCGCGCACCATGCCGAAGCCGGCCAGCCGGCTCGCGGCCCAGGCCGAGAGCAGCGCGACGTCGCGCAGCACCGCCAGGACGAACAGCGACGAGAACCAGCCCATGGCCAAAAGGCCCACCCAGCGCACCGGCTTGCGCCAGCGCTCCGGCAGGGGAAAGCGCTGTACGAAGGGCAGCGGCATGGCGGCGGCCGACACCACCAGCAGCAGGGCGAACAGCGGCCACAGGGCGGTGGCAGCGGCCAGGGCCGGCAGCAGCCGCACGGCCAGGAAGACGTGCAGCAGCGTGACGAGGAAGACGAGGGGAGCGAGGCGCATGACGAAGATCAACATTTTGCTGCGCCGCAACAAAACGTGCATGTGGGGAAACCCGCTTTCGGCGTGTTCAAGCGTAAGAAGAAGCGGGAAGACGTGAAAAAAGGCCGCCGGCCGGTCAGGGCCGCGGCCTGCGCGCAGACCGGCGCCTGAGGATCAGCGTGCGCTCTGGCTTTGCGCCAGGGCCTGCGGCGGGTGGGTGGCCGCCGCGATGTCGAAGTTGGAGGGCCACAGGAAGAGCATGCGCCCCGGCGCACCCAGCGCCACGTTCAGCGTCTGCGTGAGCGTCAGCGTGCCCAGCGTCGCCTGCACGTCGTAGGTGCCGGGGCCGAGGCGCGCCAGCATGTAGGGGCCGTGGGCCGTGGCGTCCAGCACCTGCTCGCCGTTGTACTTGTTGACCACGCGCACGGCCACCGGCTCGTCGAACTGGCCGCGCGGGCCGCGGGAGACGGCGAATTCCAGCGTGGCACCCCAGCGCGGCGACACCATTTCCATGAAGGCCTGCTCGTCGCGGCCGACGCCGCCGCACATGTATTCGGTGCCCTCGGGCGCCATGCGGATGTCGGGCAGCGCGGCCGGCGCGGCGGCCGCCTGGCCGCAAAGCAGGGCGCAGGCCGCGGCGGCGACGCCGGCGCGGAAGAGGGAAGGGAAGGGCCGGAAGGACATGGGCTTCAACTTCAATGGCGAGGAACGGCCCCGGAACACGCGACCCGCACTGCGGGCCGCAAAGGCGTCCGGGCCATTGTGTGCAGCAAGAATCGGGCGCGGTCTCGGGACTGCTCCGCTTGACAGGCCGGCGCCGCTGGCATGAGCGCCGCTGCCGGGGCAAGGCATGCCGCCGTGCGCCCTCCGACAAGCCCGCCCCGCACCGCCGGTGACGTGCGCACGCGCCAGGCTGGGGCATCCGGAGCGGTTGCGGGCCTACATGGGGGCATCCGCCGGATGTCTAGAACCGCAGGGAATCCTCACTTCCTTCCATGACGACGCCATGACCCAACCCGGCTTTCCCCAGTCGCCCGACATGCCGCAGTCCGGCGCGCCCAGCGCCGACGTCGCTGCCGCGCCGGCTTCCAACGACGGCGCTCATTCCTGGGTCGCCGCGGCCAAGGCCTTCGACGCCCGCCGGCCGGACCTGCCGGGCGAGCACCTCGCAGTGCTGGGCCTGGGCGTGCTGCTGCTGCTGTCCTCGGGCCGCAGCCGCTCGCTGATCGGGCGGCTGGTCAAGGCCGCCGCCGGCGGCGCGCTGGTGGCGCGCGCGGCCAGCGGGACCGGCGGCGTGGCGAAGCTGGCGCGGGTGATCGCAAAGGTCACGTGAGCCCACCCCGTTTGGACTTCCTCACTGCGTGTGGAAGTCCAATCCCCCTCAAGGGGCGCACCCGGCGGCCCGGCAAAGCCGGTTCCGCGGGTGCACTGACGTGGCCTGCTCCGCGGCCCTCGGATCAGGAGGATGGCGCCGCCGATGGGGCGCCAGCGAGATGCGTCACTGAGATCGACGTCGAGCGCCTCCTCAAGCGCCCGCCGCCTGCGGCTCAGCCCTTGGCCAGCCGGTACTGCACCGGATCGGCCGTCAGGTAGCCCACCGCGCAGGCGAAGCGGTCCTTGTAGTTGGCGCGCACCAGCGGATCCAGCGTGGGCTGCACGATGCTGTGGATGCTCTCCCAGTCCCCCGCGTGCTGGAAGTTGCTCATGATGTAGGTCCAGCCGTTGATCTCGTCCACGGCATGCAGGCCGGTGGACTCGGCACCGGCCGGCGTGGATAGGATGCGCGACAGCTTCTTCGTGTCGACGTTGTACGCCCACAGGAAGTTGTTGACGTGGTTGCCGCTGTCCTCGCCGATGAAGAGCGTACGCATCTTCTCGGAGAACTTCAGGTTGTCGGCGCTGGAGATCTTGTCCGGGTTGGTGGTGTTGCCCAGCGCGTCGGGCGTGGCCAGGTCCTCGCCGGTCAGCATCACGCGCGAGCTCACGGCCACCCAGTCGCTGTTGATGGCGTTGCCGTCGGAATCCTTGGCGCCGCCGGCCAGCTTGTGCTCCAGGATCACGCCGCAGCTGAGCTTCTTGGGGAAGGTCACGTTGGCGCTGGCCAGCCAGCCGGTGCCGCCGTTGACCATCGAGGTCTGCACGTTGGTCACGCCGGAATAGGCCAGCTTGTCCTTCACGTTGACGGTGGTGCCTTCCATCTTGGTGAAGGCCATGCTGCCGCCCTTGAGCGCGGCGTAGCGGTGCGTCTCCAGGAAGGCCGCGGCCTTCTCCTTGCCGGCCTTGACCTTGATCCAGTTGGCCTTGCCGCTGTAGAAGATCTTCGTGTAGCTGGCGTCGCCCGGGTCGGTGGTCTGCACGTCCATGATGTCCGTCGGCACAAGCGCATCGGCCAGCGCCTCGATGGCCGAGCTGGTGGCCGAGCCGAGCTTGATCCACGTCAGCCTGGCGGTGCTGGTGTCGGTCAGCCGCTCGTCGTAGCGCGCCACGTAGAGCGTGCCGGAGGACAGGTCGCGCGCCTTGTCGGCCACGAACATGAACAGGCCGCCGTTGGTGGCGTCGTCGCCCATCAGGGCGGTGCGCTCGTCGGGCATCACCTGGATCAGCTCGTGCGAGATGCGGCCCAGGTTGTAGTGCTTTTTGCAGCTGCCGGTGCCGTCGGCGTTGACGCTGATCTCGGGCAGGTGGCCATAGTGGTAGGGGTTGGCCTTGGCCGGGTCGCCGTACAGGTTCTGGCTGTAGGCCTTGAACATGGTGTTGCTGGCGATGGCGAAGGCGTCCGGCTCGTACTCCTCGCTCGACAGGTGCGTGCCCCAGGGCGACAGGCTGGCGCCGCAGGTGATCCACAGGCCGTGCGAGGCCGAGGTGTCGACGTTGTGGTACTTGACCAGCGTGAGCTTGCCGGTGGCCGGGTCCTGGTCGAGCGTGAGCACCGCCATCGGCGAGGGCAGCGTGCCGTAGGCGCTGGCGCCGGCCTGGTTGCGGGTGGTGTATTCGAACTGCACCACGGCGAACACCGGGTTGCCCTTGACGCCGGCCACCTTGGCGCCCGGCACCGTCAGCAGCGAGCTGCCGTCGGCGCAGTCGGAGAAGAACTGGCGTTCCTTGCCCGCCACCGAGGTGTCGAGGATGGGCTTGTTGTTGATGTCGAAATAGCCGCCGGCCAGGATGGTGCCGCCCTTGCCGTCCGGCACCAGGTCGCCGGTGGTGAAGTAGGGCTTGTAGGCCAGGGCATAGCTGGTGCTGCTGCCGTCGCTGTACGACACCTTCATCACCGAGCTGGTGGTCATGGTCGCCATCTCGGCCGGCTTGGCCAGCGTGGGCGCGGGCATGTTGCTGAATTCGGTCGACACGTACTGGGCGGCCGGGCTGGCCACCGGGGCCGGTGCGGCGCCCGGTGCGGGCGCGGGCGCCGGGGAGGGCGCCAGGCCGGCGAAGCTCGCGTTGCTGCTGCCGCCGCCGCAGGCGGTCAGCAGCGCGGCGCCGCCCAGCGGCAGCAGGGGCGCGGCGCCGAACAGCCGGAGGGCCTGGCGGCGCGAGGGGACGGATGGGGTGTTGTCGTGGGTATTCATCGTCGGGGCTCGGTGGAACGGAAAAGGACCCGGCCGGCGGCCCGCCAGGAAGGCAGGCCGCCGGCCGCGAAGCCGAGACGATGGCGTGGCCCCGTGACAGGGGCGTGAAACGGTCAGGCGACTGGCAGGCGGCCGGACTAGGCTGGGCGGTGACCCGGTGGTCCGTCCCCGTCGCCTGTGCTGGCCCTGGATGCCCCCGGCAGGGGCCTCAGGTGCCGATGAAGCCGCCGTCGTTGCGCGTGATGGCGATGGTGGCCGAGCGCGGGCGGCTGCTGCCGCCGTCGGGCCAGTGGCTCGTGAACTTGCTCGGGTCGCCGATGTTGGCGACCGAGGTGTCCTCGCCGGGGTGCTGGATGTTCACGAAGATCGCGCGGCCGTCGCCCGATTCGGCGATGCCGGTGATCTCGCATTCCACCGGGCCCACCAGAAAGCGGCGCAGCGCGGCCGTGCCGGGTGCCTTGCCCACGATGGTGCCCTGCTGGCGCGTGCTGCCGTCGGCGGCGATGTTGGTGATCGTCTTCGCGCCGCCGTCGCCCACCTTGCCGGGCAGGGCGGCCAGCATCATGCAGTTGGTCACGTCCGTGTAGGCGCCGTCGTCCGTCTGCAGCCACAGCAGGCCGGGGCGGGCCTGGCTGAACCACAGGCCGTCGGGGCTGGAGAAGTCGTTGTCCGCGCCCAGCTGCGACAGGTTGATGTCGGCCGAGGCGGTCGAGCGCGCGCCGAAGAGGTACACGTCCCACTTGAAGGTGGTCGAGGTGACGTCGCCATTGGCTTCGGAGAAGCGCAGCACGTGGCCGTTGGGGTTGCCGCGCTGGGCGGTCTGCGCCGAGCCCTTCGGGTCGTTGTAGAAGCGCGGGTTGGCGGCGTCGGTGGCGGTGATGGGACGTGCCGTGGCATTGGTGTTGGTCAGCGTCACGTACACCTCGCCCGTCACCGGGTTGACGGCCGTCCACTCCGGCCGGTCCATCCTGGTGGCGCCGGCGGCGTCGGCGGCCAGGCGGGCGTTGATCACCACGTCGGCCGCGTCGGCGAAGGCGTAGGTGCTGTTGGCGGCGGTGATGTTGTTGACGCCCAGCTTCAGCTCCAGCCAGGTGCCGGTGCCGTCGGCGGCGAACTTCGCCACGTACAGGCGGCCGTCGTCCATGTACTTGTCACCGGCGGCCAGGCCGCCGCCCACGTCGGCCGGGTCCCAGGCGCGGGTGGAGACGAACTTGTAGATGTACTCGTTGCGCGAGTCGTCGCCCATGTACCAGACCAGCGGCTTGCCGGCCACCACCGGGCCGAGGCAGGCGCCCTCGTGGCCGAAGCGGCCCAGCGCGGTGCGCTTGCGCGGCGTCGACAGGGGGTTGAAAGGGTCGATCTCCACCACCCAGCCGTAGGTGTTGGGGCCGTTGCGGAAGTCGTCCGTGGCGCTGGCGCCCAGCACTTCGGCATTCCAGCGGCCGTACAGGTTGTCGCTGGTGTCCGGCGTGACGGTGGCCCACAGCTCGCGGCCGTTGCCGGCCACGCCGTAGCGGCTGAGTGCGGTCAGCTCCTTGGCCGTGCGCTTCGCGTTGTCGGTGGCGGTGACGCGGCGGAAGTAGCCGGCCCAGTTCTCTTCGCAGGTGAGGTAGGTGCCCCAGGGCGTGGTGCCGTTGGCGCAGTTGTTGACGGTGCCGCGGGTCCTGCTGCCGTCGGTGGAATACCGGGTCTTGACGTAGTCGGTCCTGGCGGCCGGGCCCGACAGGCGCATCTCGGTCAGCGTGTGCACGCGGCGGTTGAAGCTGGAGCTGCGCTTGTAGCCCCAGGTGCTGCCGGTCTTGCCGACTTCGATCACGCTCACGCCGTGCAGGTAGAACTCGCGCAGCACTTCGCCGGGCACGGTGCGGACCTGGGCGGTGCCGCTGCCGGTGGTGGTCTGGCCGGCGGGGTGCAGGAAGGCGGGCGTGATCGCCTCGTGGTTCATCACCAGCAGGCCGCGGTCGGTGGCGCTCGGCGCCCAGGTGCCGCCGGCGCCCATGCCGAAGTAGGTCATGCCGTCATGGTGGTCGCCGGCGCGGCGGTCGTAGGTGGTGGGGTCGTCGCTGCCGTCGTTGGCATAGGCGGGCACGTCGCTGCTGATCGGGTCGCCCAGGCGGTACATCACCGTGGCGGTGTAGCCGGCGGGCAGCACCAGCCTGTCTTCCAGGCTCTTGGCGACCGGGTTGAAGCTGAGCGTCAGCGGGGCAGGTGCCGGGGCTGCGCCGGGGGCGGGCGCCGGCGCTGGCGCGGGCAAGGGCGCCGGGCTGGCGCCGACGGCGGGCAGGAAGGTGCTGTTGCTGCCGCCGCCGCAGGCGGTGATCAGTGCCGCACCGCCGCTGGCGACGCCGAAGCCCAGCAGGCGGCGGCGGTTCATGCGTGCGGCCACCACCTCGTCGAAGCTGGGGTTGGCGCTGGGGTTGTGGCCGACCTCGTCGGGATCGATCGAGGGCATGCCCAGAGGCTGCGAGGTGCTCATGGCGGATTCCGTGGGGCTGTTGTGAGAAACAGCGGGCACGGTATCGGCCGCAGATGACAGTTCTGCGAAAGTCAGGTTCCCATCAGCATGAATCTGCTAGGCAGTTGCCGGGTGACCGTCGCGGGCGGCAGGCGCGGCGCCGCGCCCGCCATGCCGGGCTCAGAAGGCGCCCGACGGATCCACCCCGCGCGGCCACAGGGCCCACAGCCGCAGCGGCTGCTTCATGCGCGCGGCGAAGCGGCCGGCCTCGGCACCGGTGCCGGCGAAGAAGTCGGCCCGCACCGCGCCCAGGATGGCGCTGCCCGTGTCCTGCGCCACCACCAGCCGCGACAGTTGCGCCACCGGCCCGCTGGTGGCCAGCCACACCGGCGTGCCATAGGGAATGGAGTCGCGGTCCACCGCGATGGAGCGGCCCGCGGTCAGCGGCACGCCCTGGGCGCCGCGCGGCCCGAAGGCGGCGTCCAGCTCGGTCAGCGGCTCCTCGCGGAAGAAGACGTAGCGCGGGTTGCTCCACAGCATCTGCTGCACCCGCTGCGGGTTCTGGCGCGCCCAGTCCTTCACGTCCTCCGGCCAGCGGCCGATGGGCGACACGCCCTGGCTGGCCAGCCACTGCTGCACGCTGCGGTAGGGCTGCTCGTTGGTGCCGGCGAAGGCCAGGCGCACGGTGCGGCGGCTGCCGTCGGCCTCGGTGATCTGCAGCCGGCCCGAGCCCTGGATGTGCAGCATCAGCGCATCGACCGGGTCGGCCAGCCAGGCGATCTCGCGCCCGCGCAGCGCGGCCTGGGCCTCGGGCAGAGTGTCGATCTGCTGGCGCGTGAACCAGGGCCGGCGCGGCACCCAGCCGGCGGGCGTCTGGTACAGCGGCACGGCGAAGGCCGAGGTGGGCGTGCGGCTGGCCTCGAACACCGGCTCGTAGTAGCTGGTGAGCAGGCCCTGCGGCTGGCCGTCCAGGGCTTCCACGCGGTAGGGCTGCAGCCGCTCCAGCAGGAAGGCGCGCTGCTCCTCCGGCGTGCCGATGGACAGGCGCCGCAGCTCCTGGCACAGCGGCGCCATGACGGCGTTCGGCCGCTGGCAGTTGGCCATCAGCACGATCCAGGCTTCGTGCATCGCATCGTCCTGCACGCCCGGCAGCTCGCTCCAGTCGGCAGGCACCCAGCGGCTTTTGGGATGGGTGAGGGGGCCGGTCAGCGGGCCCAGCGGAGGCTGCGGCGGCGGCGCCGTGGGCACGCTCACGCGCGGCGCGGTGGCAGGCGTGGGCGGCGACGAGGCGCAGCCCGCCAGCACCGCTACGATGGCCGTGGCCGCAAGGGCGGCCAGGCCGCGCCAGCGGCCGGCGCTCGGCCGCGCCGGCACCATGGCCGCGGCCATGCGGGGGCCGCCAGCGGCGGAGAACTGCGAAATTTGTGGAGCATCGGGACGCATGTACTTGATTTTGCTGGAGGCGCTGGCGGCCTTGGTGGTGCTGGTGCTGATTGTGTGGTGGACCATGTTCCATGGCCGCCGCAAGGGCGAACTCCCGAAGGACGAGGACCGGGACGACGCACGCTGATCCTGTCGGACGGCCGGCCACCGGCCTGTGGGACGTGCCGGTGAAGTCGGGGCCGCCAAGGTCTTCGGCGGTTCAAATTCGATAGCAACGAAGCGACGCTGAACAAACCTGGGAAGCGTGTTATTTGCCCCAATCCGCGCCGTTTTCAAAAGGCGCATTCGTCACCGGACCTTCCCATAATGGCCCCAACCCGCTGCGGCGGCCGGACGTCCCGGCCGGGTGCGGGTGCCATATTCCAAGGAGAAAGAACCATGCAGAAGATCTCGGGCAAGCTCGTCCTCAGCGCCGCCACCCTGGCCGTGGCCCTGACCGGTTGCGCCAACATGAGCGACACCCAGCGCACCACCGGCATGGGCGCCGGCATCGGCGCGCTGGGCGGCGCGGCCATCGGCGCCGCCACCGGTAACAGCCGCACCGCCGCCACCGGCGCGGCCATCGGTGCCGGCGTGGGCGCCCTGGGCGGCTACCTGTGGTCGCAGCGCATGGAGCAGCAGAAGCGCCAGATGGAGCAGGCCACGCAGGGCACGGGCATCGCCGTGTCCCAGACCGCCAACAACGAGCTGAAGCTGGCCGTGCCCGCCGACGCCGGCTTCGACACCGGCCGCGCCAACATCCGCCCGACGCTGGCCCAGGTGCTGGACCAGTTCGCCACCGGCCTGCGCAACAACCCGAACGCCGACGTGCGCATCATCGGCTACACCGACAACACCGGCACCGACGCCATCAACGACCCGCTGTCGGTGCAGCGTGCCGCCGCCACGCGCGACTACCTGACCTCGCGCGGCGTGCCCGCCCGCGCCATCCAGATCGACGGCCGCGGCTCGCGCGATCCGGTCGCCAGCAACGCCACCGAAGCCGGCCGCGCGCAGAACCGCCGCGTCGAGATCTACGTGGGCGAGCGCGCACCGTCGCGCGGCTGATCGCCCCATGACGGCGGCCGGGCCCGGCCGCCGACGCCACCCTTCCACGCCGCCTGCCGGGTCGAACCTGCCAGGCGGCGTCAGCTTTCCGCGCCGCGCAGCAGGTTGGCCAGCTCCACGGCCGACTTCACTTCCATCTTGTCGAACACGCGCGCGCGGTGCACCTCCACCGTGCGCACGCTGATCGACAGTTCGTCGGCGATCAGCTTGTTGGGCAAGCCGCGCACCACGCGGCGCAGCACCTCGCGCTCGCGCTCGGTCAGTTCGGCCAGCCGCTGCTGGATGCGCTGGCGTTCGCGCCGCACATCGATGGCGGTCTGCGACAGCTGCAGCGCCTGCTCGATGCGGTCGACCAGGGCGTTGTCCGAAAAAGGCTTCTCGCAGAAGTCGAAGGCGCCGCGCTTGACGGCCTCGACGGCCGTGGGCACGTCCGCATGGCCGGTGAGGAAGATCACCGGCATCTCCCCCAGCTGCCCGGCATCGGCCAGGCGCTCGAACAGCGCCAGGCCGCTGGTACCGGGCATGCGCACGTCCAGCAGCAGGCAGCGCGGCTGGTTGAGGAAGGCGGTGCTTTCCTCCAGCCGGGCGGTGAAGGCATCGGCACTGGCGAAATGCTCGCTGGCCAGGCGGCGCGAACGCAGCAGCCAGGCCAGGGCTTCTCGCACGCTGGCGTCGTCGTCGACGATGAAGATGAGGGCGTCGATCAGGGGTTGCATGGCGAGGACGGAGAGGAAATCGTAGGGGCTGCCGGTGCGGCCGGCGCCGCGGCGCCCGCGGCCGGCAGCGTGAAGCGGAAGACGGTGCCGCGCGGCTGGTTGGGCGCATGTTCCAGCGCGCCGCCGTGCTGCTCGACCACGGTGCGGCACAGGCTCAGGCCGAGGCCCATGCCGTCGCGGCGGGTGGTGAAGAAGGGGGTGAACAGCCGTTCCTGCACCTCGGCGTCGATGCCGGTGCCTTCGTCGGCCACGCTGAAGGCGACCCAGCGCCGGCTTTCGCCGCCGGCCACCACCGGCGCGGCGCTGAGCGTGAGCACGCGGCGGCGCAGCTCGGGCCGGTCCATGGCCTGCATGCCGTTGCGCGCCAGGTTCAGCAGCACCTGTTCCACCAGGGAGCGGTCGCACACCACGGCGGGCAGGCCGGCCGGCACGTGCAGCTCGATGCGCACGTCCAGCTTGCGGGCCTGCAGCTGCACCAGCGGCATCACGGCCTCGAACAGCTGGCGCGGCGTGACGGGTTCGCGCGCCCGCTCGCGCCGGCGCACGAAGTCGTGCACGCTGCGGATCACGCGGCCGGCGCGCTCGGCCTGCTCGGCGATGCGGCGCATGGCCAGGGCGAGCTGGCGCCGGTCCTCGGCTTCCTGGCCGGGCAGCGGCGGCGTCTCCAGCAGGTTGAGCGAGCCGGTGGCGTAGCTGGCGATGGCCGCCAGCGGCTGGTTGAGTTCGTGGCTCAGCAGCGAGGCCATCTCGCCCACCGTGGCCAGGCGGGCCGTGGCCTGCAGCCGCTCCTGGCTGGCGCGCGACAGTTCCTCGATGCGGCGCTGCTCGCTCAGGTCGACGATGGCGCTCATCCAGCCGGTCTGCACGCGGCGGTCGTCGATCAGCGGCGTCTCGAAGATCAGCACCGGCACGCGGGTGCCATCCTTGCGGCGGAACACCGACTCGTGGCCCTCGCGCGCGGTGATGCCGCTGGCCTGGCGCACGTGCTGCCGGTTGCGGTATTCGGCAGCCAGCTCGGGCGGCCAGTAGGGCATCTCGTCAGCATGGCCCAGCAGCTCCTCGGCCGTGAAGCCGACCATGTCGCAGAAGGCGGCGTTGACGTAGGTGACGCGGCCGTCCAGGTCGCGCGCGCGCAGGCCGGTGAGCACCGAGTCTTCCATCGCCTTGCGGAAGGCGAGCGTGTTCGACAGGTCGTGCTCCACCCGCAGCCGACGTCGGGTGTCGCGCGCCAGCAGCACCAGCACCGACACCAGCGCGATGGACATGGCCGTGACCAGGCCGGTCAGCAGGTTGGGAAAGAGGTCGGGCGCGCTGCGCCACCCGTCCACGCGCAGCATGAGCGTCAGGCCCGGCAGCTCCAGCGCCTGCTGCGCGGTGAAGATGCGATTGCCGGCGCGCCGGGCGGTGCCGATGCTGGCCAGGCGCGTGCCGTCCAGCTCCAGCAGCGAGACTTCCTGGCCGCGGGTCATGCGCGCGTCCAGCAGTTCGGTGAGCATGCTGCGCAGCGAATAGAGGGCGATCAGGTAGCCGCCGTGGCGCGAGGGCAGGCAGACCTCCAGCACCTCCACGCCGCCGCCGCCGGGCATGGGCAGGTAGTGCGAGGGCGCGTAGGCGCCGCCGCGCTGGCGCTCGGCGGCCGTGCAGGCCTGCACCAGCTCGGGCAGGCTGGAGGGGCGCTGCTGCAGGTCCAGCGGATGGGGGCGGTAGGGCGTGTCTTCCGCCGCGAGCAGCGCCAGCGAGGCATCGCGCCGCTCGATGCGCAGCCATTCGCGGTGGTTGCGCAGCAGTTGCGCCGCCTCGGCGGGAAAGCGCTGCGCATCGGCATCGGTGGCCTGCAGGCTCTGCAGGTTGCGGGCCAGGGCGGCGCGCAGCTCGACGGTGGCGTCGGCGGTGTCGCGCTCCAGCCGCTGCTGCACCTGCTCGATCTCGTGGCGGCCGGCCAGCCAGACGACGGTGATGAGCAGGCCGGTGACCAGCACCGCCAGCATCACCCACAGGAACCAGCGCCGCCACATGGAGCGCAGCCGGCGCCAGCCCACGCGCGGCAGCACCGGCGCGTCGGGCAGGTCGGCGGGGGGCAGGGTGGCGCTCACAGCACCCGGTGGCCGAGCGCCGGCAACTGCTGGCGGCAGGCCCGCAGGCGGGCGATGTCCAGCTCGGCGAGCACCACGCCCTCGCCCTCCTCGCGGCGCTCGGCGGCGAGCTGGCCCCAGGGGTCGGCCACCAGGGTCTGGCCCCAGGTGCGGCGGCCGTTCTCGTGGCGCCCGCCCTGCGCGGGCGCGGCCACCCAGGCCAGGTTCTCGATGGCGCGGGCGCGCAGCAGCAACTCCCAGTGGGCCAGGCCGGTGGTGTGGGTGAAGGCGGCGGGCACCAGCAGCAGCTCGGCGCCCTGGGCGGCGAGCGCGCGGTACAGCTCGGGAAAGCGCAGGTCGTAGCAGACCGACAGGCCGATCTTCCAGCGGTGGCCGTCGCGCGAGGGCAGCTCGAACAGCACCGGCGTGCGGCCGGGCGCGATGACGCGCGCCTCGTCGTACTGCTCGCGGCCGTTGTCGAAGCAGAACAGGTGGATCTTGTCGTAGCGCGCCGCGCAGGCGCCGTCGGGGCTGTACACCAGGGTGGTGTTGAACACGTGGCCGTCGTCGCCGGCGTCCATCGGCAGCGTGCCGCCGACGATCCACAGGCCGAACTCGCGGGCGCAGCCGGCCAGGAAGTCCTGCACCGGGCCCTGGCCGGGCGTCTCGCGCAGCGGCAGCTTGTCGGTGTCGCGCTGGCCCATGAGGCAGAAGTACTCGGGCAGGGCGGCCAGTTCGGCGCCGGCCCCGGCGGCCTGGGCGAGCAGGGCGCGGGCCCGGGCGAGGTTGGCCTCGCGGCCGGTGCCCGAGACCATCTGGATGGCGGCGATCTTCATGGTTTGGCGTCGTTGGCGGTGGCGGAGGCGCCGGCGGCCGACGCGGTGCGTGGCACCTTCACCACGCGCGGGTCGGCCCAGGTGCCGTCGATCAGGAATTCCTGCGTGGCGGCGGCCTCCAGCGGCCGGCTCAGCACCAGTTGCGCCAGGAAGGCGCCCAGCCCCACGGCCGGGTTGATGGCGGTGGCCACCAGGGCGGCGGTGCCGGCGTTGATCTCGGGCACCACCACCACGCGCAGCTGCTGCGTCTCGTGCGCGATGTCGGCCGAGCCGTCCATCACCACCACGGCGTTCACGCCCTTCATCTGCAGGTTGTGGGTGGTGGCGATGCCGTCGGCGATGCGGGCGTCGCCGCGGATGAAGTCGAAGGCGAAGCCGGCGCTGAAGACGTCGCGGAAGTCCAGCGTCAGCCGCCGCGGCAGCGCCTGCAGGTTGATCACGCCCAGCAGCTTGGCGATGCCGGGGTCGGCCTTGAGGAACTGGCCGCGGGTCATGTCCAGGTGCAGCTGCCCGCCCAGGGAGGCCAGGTCCAGGTCGAAGGGCGAGCCCTGCCAGTGCACGTCGCCGCCCAGCGTGCCCTGGCCGGCGGCCAGCACGCCCGGCATGCCGAAGCGGCCGAGCAGGGCGCCGGCGTCGTGCATGTGGAGGGTGAAGTCCAGCGCCATGCGCCGCCGGGCGCCTGCGCCGGTGGGCGGCGCCCAGCGGCCCCTGGCGTCGAGCCGGGCCTCGGGCAGGGTGAAGGCGAGCTTGTCCAGCCGCCATTCGCGCGCGCCGCCGCCGGCGGCCGGCTGGGTGGCGGCCACGATCTCGGCCCGGCCGAGGTGACGGCCCAGCAGTTCCAGGTCGTCCACGACCACGTCGAGCGCGGGCAGGTCCTCCGGCGGCGAATCGAGCAGCGATTCCACCTGCTCGCGCGACTCGCCCGGCGCGATGCGCAGGTAGGCCAGGCGGGCCTTCACCCGCGCCGGTGCACGGCTCTGGTACTCGATCGCGCCGCTCAGCTCGCGGGCCTGCACGTTGGCCTTGTAAAGGTCGCCTTTGACGGTGCCCCCCACCGTCAGGTCGTGCAGCGTGCGGCCGGCCACCTGCAGCCGGCCGGCCTGCAGGGCGAGGCGGTCGGGCAGCCAGGGCGAGGCGGCGACGGCCTGGGCGCCCGACGGCTGCGTGGCGCGCGCCGGCGCGGCGGGAGCGGCGTCCGCCGGCACCGAGGCGGCGGGCAGCGACACCTTCTGCGCGAAGGCGGCGCGCCAGGCATCCACGTCGATGTCGTCCAGCGCGATCTGCGCCAGCACGCCGCTGGCGGGCAGCGTGTCCGCGCCGGCCACCTTCTCGCCCAGGCGCAGCGCGCCGCGCAGCACCGTGGGCTGCGGCGCGCCCACGTCGCGCACGTAGGTGGCCGAGGCCACGTCGCCCAGGCGCATGGCGATGGTCTCGGTGCGGCCCTGGCCCGCGGCCTCGGCCTGGCGCAGCGTGAGGCGCAGCGGCCGGCTGGCGTCGGCGGCCTTGGCCAGCGGCGGCGGCAGGTCCATCGCCAGGCCCTGCAGGCTGCTGTCGAATTCGAAGTCGGGCACGCCGCCGCGCAGCTGCAGGCTGGCGGTGTAGCTGCTGCCGCCCTGCAGGTGCGCGGCAAGGCTGTTGAGTTCGGGCTGGCCCTCCAGCGTCTGCAGGCCTTCGGCGGTGAACTGGCCCTGGGCCTTGAGCTGCAGCGGCTTGCCGCTCTCGCCGTAGCCGCCCTGGCCCTCGACGCGCATCGGCCCACCGGCGAGCTGGGCCTGGAGGCCGGCCAGGGAGAAGCCGCTTTCGGTGAACTGCAGGCTGCCCTTGACCTGCCGGAAGAAGGGCGAATGGGGCACCAGCCGCACGTCGTTGCCGGGCAGGGCGACGGTGGCCCGGATCTTCGTGTCCACCATGCGGGTGAGCGGCATGTCCATGGCGAAGCGGTAGTCGGCGCTGCCGCCGGCCTCGATGCCGCCCAGGAAGGAGGCCGCCTCGCCCGTCAGCGGCGCGCCCTGGCGCAGCAGGTCGGCCACCGGCCCGCGCGCCTGCAGCTGCAGCCGCAGCAGCGGCGCATGGGCCAGGTCGGGAATGGTCGCCTCGCCCTTGACCAGTTCCACCGCCGGTGCCCCCGCCAGCCGGCCGCGGGCATTGAGCACCTGCATGGTCTGGCGGTCGAACACCAGGTCGCCCGACAGGCCCGTGACGCCCGGCCAGGCGGCATGGCCGGCGGGCACGTGCGGCACGTAGTCGAACTGCACGTCGTGCACCCGCGCCGTGATGCGGAAGGCGTCCTGCGGCGCCATCGACGGCACGTGGTGCAGGTCGCCGCGGATGCGGAAGCGCACGTCGTCGGCGCGGCCCTGGCGGACGGCGTCGCGCACGTAGTGCCGTGTGTCGGCGGGAATGCCCAGCGGCAGGTAGCGGTGCACGCGCGTACCGTCGGCGCGGGTCAGCCGCGCCGTGAGGTCCAGCACGCCCGGAAAGCGGCCGGGGCCGGCGGGCGCCGGCTCGCCGGTGTGCCAGGCGATCTCGGCCGTGCCTTCGGCGTCGGCATTGGCCAGGCGCAGGTCGGGCAGCTGCAGGCGCAGCGCCTCGCCCTCGCGCTGCCAGCGCACGGTGGTCTGCAGCCGGTCGACGGGGATCTCGGGCTCCTCGAACACGCCGGGGAATTCCAGCGCCCCATCGCGCACGGCCACCTCGGCGGAGCCGCCCTGCTGGTTCAGCGTGAAGTCGGCCGTGAGGCCGCGCACGCCGGGCGAGCCCGGGTGGTGGCCGTCGGGCGTGGCGTCGCGGCCGTCGGCGGCGATGGCCAGGGCCTCGACCCGGCCGCGCACGTCGTAGCGGCTGGGCGCGTCGGCGGGGCCCTGCCAGCTGGCCTCGATGTGGTCGAGCAGGCCGCGCGGCGCGCGCAGGGCCAGCTGCTGGCGCACCTTCTGGCCGATGGGCAGGCGGTCGGCGATCAGCGCCATGGCGCCCAGGTCCAGACGGTCGGCCCGCAGCGCGCCGCGCTCGGGCGTGCGGCCGCTGGCGGGCTCGGTGCGCAGCCAGAAATTGCCGCCGGGCCAGCGCTGGCCGTCGCCCGTGGCGAACTGCAGGTTCTGGGTGGCGAATTCGAAGAGCGCGTCGGTGCTGCGCACGGTGATGCGGCCGGTCAGGTCGCGCAGCTGCAGCGGGTCGAGCCGGGGGCCCAGCACGGCATCCACGCGGGCGAGGGCCAGGTCGGCCGTGGCGCCCACCGCGCGGCCGTCCTCGACGTCGATCCAGGCACGCACGGCGCCCTCGCCTTCGCGGATGCGCGCGTCCAGCGTCACGTACTGGCCCAGGCGCCTGACGTCGAAGGCGGGCAGGTCGGCGTAGAGCTGGCCGCGCCAGCTGCGCCAGTCGCCGCTGCGCAGGCTGAGCAGCGGCTGGCGCAGGCGGCCGTTGATGGAGAAGCGCTCGCCCCAGCCGGCCGGCGGCGTGGCATCGAGCCGCAGGGCATGCTGCAGGCCGCGGTTGCGCGAGACGAAGCGCACGTCCGACAGCACCAGCGTGGGCGCGTCGCGGGTCTCGTCGGTCCAGCGCACGGTGCCCTGCACCACCACCACCTCGCGCTGCGAGAACAGCCATTCGGTGCCCGCGTTGTCCTCGTCCTTGCGCGCGGCGGGGTCGATGACGATGCCGGCCACGCGCAGCCGGCCCTGCGCATCGCGGCGCACCTCGAGCTCGGGCTTTTCGATGTAGAGCTGCTCGAAGCCGCGGTGCCACAGCGAGCGCGGCGACACGCTGGCCACCACGCGCGCCAGGCGCAGGCCGGCGCCGTGGCCCGGGTCCTGCAGCGTGACGTCACGCAGCTCGATGGTCGGGAACAGGCTGCTGGAGTGCGCCTCGAGCTCGCCGATGCGAACCGGTACCCCTGCGATGCGGCTGGCTTGCGCCTCCAGCGCGCCGCGCCATTCGCCGATACGCGGCACAATCCACGCGTGTAGGACAACAACGCACAGGGCGATCAGCAGCCACGCGGCCACCACCAGGGCCAGCAGCCAGCGTGCCGCGACCGCTGCGATCCTGAGCATGCGTGGAGGTGAGGGCGTCGTGACATTCATGAAGGATCGCGCTGTGTCGGAAATTATGACCGGCCGCCCCTGGCCGGGTTCCAGGTCGGCCGGTGGCGAGGACGTGCCGCGGCCGGCCGATTCGGGGCCCTCCGGCAACGCCGATGCGTCGGCCGCGATGCCGCCCGCGCGCGGGCTTTCGTCGGGCTCGCGTTTCGTGCAGCGGCTGCGCCGCCGCTATGCCGACGCGCTGCCGCTGCTGCCCGCCGGCGCGCCCGCCCGCGCCACCATGGAAGCCGCCTACGCCGCCCTCCGCGCCGCCGGCCGGCCCACCGGCGATGCCCTGCGCATCGTGCGCCAGCTGGTCATGGAGCGGCTGATCGCCCGCGACTGCGACGAAGGCGCGCCGCTGGAGGAAGTGCTCGGCGCCGTCACCGCGCTGGCCGAATTCGCGCTCGACGTGGCCTGCCGCGACGCCTTCGACGAGCTCGATGCCGTGCATGGCGCCCCGCGCACCGCCGACGGCCAGCGCGCCCAGCTGTGGATCGTGGGCATGGGCAAGCTCGGCGCGCGCGAGCTCAACGTCTCCAGCGACATCGACCTCATCTACCTGTACGACCAGGACGGTGACACCGCCGGCGACGCCCAGGGCCGCGGCGTCATCGCCAACCAGGACTACTTCGGCCGGGCGGTCAAGCGCATCTACCAGCTGGTGGGCGACACCACCGAGCACGGCTTCGTCTTCCGCGTCGACCTGGCGCTGCGGCCCAACGGCAACTCGGGCCCCAGCGTGGTCTCGCTCGATGCGCTGGAGGAGTACTTCCAGGTCCAGGGCCGCGAATGGGAGCGCTTCGCCTGGCTCAAGAGCCGCGTGGTGGCGCCCACGGCCGCCGTCGAGTCGGGCAGTGCCCAGGCCCTGCGCGGCGTGGTGCTGCCCTTCGTCTTTCGCCGCTACCTGGACTACAGCGTGTTCGACGCGCTGCGCTCGCTGCACCGGCAGATCCGCGAGCAGGCCATGCGCCGCAGCGCCGGCCGGCCCGAGCGGGCCAACGACGTCAAGCTCTCGCGCGGCGGCATCCGGGAGATCGAATTCATCGTCCAGCTGCTGCAGGTGGTGCGCGGCGGCCAGTTCCCGGAGCTGCGCACCCGGCCCACGCTCGACGCCCTGCAGCGCCTGGCGCGTGCCGGCCTCATGCCCCAGGCCACCGCCGACGAGCTCGACCGCGCCTACCGCTTCCTGCGCCAGGTGGAGCACCGCATCCAGTACCTGGACGACCAGCAGACCCACATGCTGCCCGTGGCCGACGAGGACCTGCGCTGGATCGCCGCCACGCTGGGCTTTCCCGACTGCTGCGCATTCCTCGAAAAGCTGGACACCTGCCGCGAGTTCGTCGCCCAGGAATTCGACACTCTGCTCGGCGGCGAGAAGCGCTGCACCGGCGGCCAGTGCCAGCGCGGCGGCACCGGCCCGCGCACCGCGCCGCAGGACCTGGGCGAGCTGCTCGCCAGCCTGCCCGCCCCCTTCGCCGAGCGCGTGCGCCAGTGGGCCGACAACCCGCGCATCGCCGCCCTGCGCGACGAGGCCCGCGCCCGCCTGCGCCAGCTGGTCGTGCGCACCGGCCGCTGGCTGCAGGAGGCCGAGTCCGCCCCCGCCGACGAGCGCTGCGCCCACCCGGTCGAAGGCGCGCTGCGCTGGGCCGACTGGATCGAGCCGCTGCTGCGCCGCGAAAGCTACCTGGCCCTGCTCGTCGAGCGCCCCGGCGTGCACGAACGCCTGCTGCGCCTGCTGGGCGCGGCCCGCTGGCCGGCGCGCTACCTGCTGCAGCACCCCGGCGTCATCGACGAACTCGCCAGCCCCGACATGCTGGCCGCGCGCTTCTCGGCCCTGGAATTCGAGGGCGAGCTGGAGGCCCGCCACCGCTCGCTCTCGCGCACCGGCGAGGCCGACGAAGAAGCGCTGATGAACCTGCTGCGCCGCGCCCACCATGCCGAGGTCTTCCGCATCCTGGCGCGCGACCTGGAAGGCCGGCTCACCGTCGAGCAGGTGGCCGACGACCTGAGCGCCCTGGCCGACACCGTGCTGGCCATCACCGCCCGCTGGTGCTGGCCCCACGTGCGCAACCGCCACCGCGAGCAGCCGCGCTTCGCCGTCATCGGCTACGGCAAGCTGGGCGGCAAGGAACTGGGCTACGGCAGCGACCTGGACATCGTCTTCGTCTACGACGACGAGGACGAGCGTGCGCCCGAGGTCTATGCCGCCTACGTGCGCAAGCTCATCAACTGGCTGACCATCAAGACGCGCGAAGGCGACCTGTTCGAAATCGACACCGCGCTGCGGCCCAACGGCAACTCGGGCCTGCTGACCATCACCTTCGACGCCTACGAGAAATACCAGCTCGGCCGCGGCAGCAACACCGCCTGGACCTGGGAACACCAGGCCATGACCCGCGCCCGCTTCGTGCTGGGCAGCGCCGAGCTGGGCGCGCGCTTCAACGACGTGCGCCGCGCCGTCATCGCCGCGCCGCGCGATCGCGGCGCGCTGCGCCAGGAGATCGTGACCATGCGCGAGAAGGTGCGCGCTGCCCACCCGGTGCGCGCCGGCCGCTTCGACGTCAAGCACAGCCCCGGCGGCATGGTGGACGCCGAATTCGCTGTGCAGTACCTGGTGCTCGCCTGCGCGGGCGAGGTGCCGGCCCTGCTCGACAACGTGGGCAACATCGCGCTGCTGCAGCGCGCCGAGGCGGCCGGCCTGCTGCCCGAGGGCATGGGCCGTGCGGCCGGCGATGCCTACCGCGTGCTGCGCCGGGTGCAGCACAGCGCGCGGCTGGACGAGGCGCCGACCCAGGTCGCGCCCGACGGCCTGGCCCGCGAGCGCGCGGCCATGCTGGCGCTCTGGGGCGCGGTCTTCGGTTGAGGACGGCCGCCGCGCGCTGCGCGCGGCGTTCCTGCCTCTGGCGCAGGACCGGCGCCGCATGCCGGCGCCCGTGGACCCGTGAACCCGGCCGCCGCACGGCGTTTCATAAGATGCGGCTCGCATGCACCGACCCGACACTCCCGAGATGCCGATGCCCCGCACCCCCTGCCCCTTCGTGCTGCACCGCCGCTGGACCCTCTGGACCGCCGCCTGCGCCGCCGCCGTGCTGGCCGGCTGCGCCAGCGCGCCGCGCGACGGCCCGCCGCGCAATCCGCCGCCCGGCCTGGCCCAGACGCCCGATGCCGAGCCCCGTGTCGAGGCCATCCGCGTCGACGGCGGCACCAGCCGGCCCTACACCGTCGCCGGCCGCAGCTACGTGCCCCTGACCGACGACCGGCCGCTGGTGGAGCAGGGCTTGGCCTCCTGGTACGGCCAGGGCTTCCATGCCCGCGCCACGGCCACCGGCGAGCCCTACGACATGTACGCCATGACGGCCGCCCACCGCACCATGCCGCTGCCCAGCTATGCGCGGGTGCGCAACCCGGCCAACGGCCGCGAGGTGATCGTGCGGGTGAACGACCGCGGCCCCTTCCGCGACGACCGCATCATCGACCTGAGCTACACCGCCGCCCTCAGGCTCGACCTGCTGCGCGGCGTGGCGCCGGTGGAGGTGGAGCGGCTGACCAACGAATCCATCCGCACCGGCGCCTGGCGCCGGCCTTCGGACACGCGGCTGGCCGCGGCACCGGCGACCGCTGTGGCGGGCCGGCCGGTGGCGGGCGCGGCCTCTGCCGCGGCCGTGCCAATGGCCTATCCGGTGGCGACGTCGGCGGCGGCGGGGAGGTCCGGCGCCTCGGCGAGCGCCGCTGCGGTGCCCGTGCCCGTGCCCGCTGCGTGGGCGCAGCCCATCGCCTCCGGTCCGTCGGAGCGCGCCTCGGCGCCCGCGTGGCAGTTGGCGCAGGCGACCTCCGGCACCGCCAGCGATGCGGGCCCCGGCCCGGCGCCGTCCGCACCGCCCGAGCCGCCGCCGCGCTTCCGCAGCATGGAGGTGGCACCGATCGCGCCCATGGCGCCGTTGACGCCACCGTCCACCGGGGCCTCCGGGCCATCCGCTGCGACGAGCGCGCCTGCCGGGCCGGCAAACGCCGGCGACGCGGCAGCCGCGCCCGCCGGCGCCCCGTCCACGCCGATGGCCACCCCTGCGGCCGGGGTCTGGATGCAGCTGGGTGCCTTCCGCGAACGGGAGGGGGCGCAGACCCTGCTGGCGCGTGTGGCGGCGGGCGAGCCGGCGCTGGCCGGCCGGCTGCGCATCGTCGAGGAGGGCGGCGCGCACAAGGTGCAGGCCGGGCCGTACCCGACGCGCGATGCGGCGCAGGCCGCGGTCGCCCCGCTGCGCGCCAGCCTGGGCCTCGCGCCCTTCGCCGTGGAGCGCCGCTGAGCCGGGCGGCGCACCTTGGCGCGGCTTAAGCGCCCTGCGGCGCGGCGCCGGCCGCACCCAGCCGGGCGCCCAGCTCCTTGCGGTAGCGGTTGAGGTCCTGCACCGTCTTGAAGCTGCGGTCGAACAGCAGTCCCAGGTTGTGCAGGATGCGCTCGCCCACCTTGCCTTCCCACACGGCGTCGAAGCGGATCTGCTGGTCCAGCCAGCGCTCCAGCCACTCGGGGTCGGGCATGCGGCTCTGCACCGTGTCGCGCGGGAACAGCGCCTTGTTCACGTGCAGGTTGGTCGGGTGCAGCGCCTGGGCCGTGCGCCGGGCACTGGCCATGAGCACGCCCACCTTGGCGAAGGCCGCGCGGGCCTCGTCGCCGCACTTTTCCAGCGCGCGGCGCATGTAGCGCAGGTAGGCGCCGCCGTGGCGCGCCTCGTCCTGCGACAGCGTGGTGTAGATGTGCTTGATGACCGGCTCGCTGTGCCACTCGGCCGCGCGGCGGTACCAGTGGTTGAGCCGGATCTCGCCGCAGAAATGCAGCATCAGCGTCTCCAGCGGCGGCGCGGGGTCGAAGTCGAAGCGCACCTGGTGCAGTTCCTCCTCGCTCGGCACGCAGTCGGGCCGGAAGCGGCGCAGGTATTCCATCAGCACCAGCGAATGCTTCTGCTCCTCGAAGAACCAGATGGACATGAAGGCACTGAAGTCGCTGTCGTGGCGGTTGTCGCGCAGGAACATCTCCGTGGCGGGCAGCGCCGCCCATTCGGTGATGGCGTTCATCTTGACGGTCTGCGCCTGTTCGTCGGACAGGCGCGTGCCGTCGAAGTCCTGCCAGGGGATGTCGGTGGCCATGTCCCAGCGCACCGATTCGAGCTGCTTGAAGAGGTCGGGATAGAGCATGTCGGAGGCAATGTCGTTTGCGCCGATTCTGCGGTCGAAGGCGCAGGCGCCCGGCTTTGTCCTGGGCCGGCCGAGGTTACTTCTGCGGCACCGGGGCCCTGCTTACGCAAATTTACAGGCTCCCACGGGAACCATCGGATTCCGCCTACGCTCCCAGAACCATGAGCGCGTTGACCATGCGCTCGACGGTTTTCGATGTTGCGAGGTCTTCCGGAATCAGATCCGGTCGAAGCATCCCGGGGCGACTCTTCTCCTCCTCCCTCCCTCCCTCCTTCGTGTCGGGGTATCTCGCAGCATCTTTTTAACAAGCCTCACCGGCCTTCTACCGGTGCAAGGCATTTTCCAGGCGCGACGAGTTCGCGCCTTTTTGTTTCCGGGCGCGCCGTTCCCAGGAGGCGACAGGCTCAAGCCGGCGCCGTGTCCTTGAAGCTGGCGCGCTGGTGCAGCTTGTCGATCAGCCTGGCCAGCGAGGGATGGGCGCTGCGCCAATCGAGTTCGGGAAAGCGGAAGGCGGTCCAGTCCAGCGCGCAACCCACCGCGATGTCCGACAGGCTCAGGTGGATGCCGCTGCAGAAGGGCTTGTCGCCCAGGCCCTTGGCCATGGCGGCGATGCCGGCCTCGACCTTGCCGCGCTGGCGGTCCATCCAGGCCTGGCTGCGCTCGCCGTCGGCGCGCTTGGGCCAGATGGCTTCCATGCGCCAGAGCACGCCGGCGTCCATCACGCCGTCGGCCAGGGCTTCCCAGGTCTTGACCTCGGCGCGCTCGCGGCCCGAGGTGGGAATGAGCTTGCCCACGGGCGACAGCGTGTCCAGGTACTCGACGATCACGCGCGAGTCGAACATGGCGTCGCCGCCGTCCATCACCAGGCAGGGCACCTTGCCGAGCGGGTTGGACGACGCGATGGTGGTGCCGTCGGCCCACACGTCTTCCTGCACGAACTCATAGTCCAGGCGCTTCTCGGCCATGACGACGCGCACCTTCCGCACGTAGGGGCTGGACGTCGATCCGATGAGTTTCATGCAGGCGGAATCCTCGAAAAATGTGAACCCGATGTCTGCGGGCGCGCGGATTCTAGAGGGAGTCGCGCCGCCCGGCCCGCCGCCGGCTCCTAGAATCCACGGATGAGTTTCGCGCCCGTTTCCGCCCTTTCGCCCCTCGATGGCCGCTATGCCGGCAAGCTCGCGCCGCTGCGGCCGCTGATGAGCGAGCAGGGCTACATGCACCGCCGCGTCCAGGTCGAGGTAGCCTGGTTCATCGCCCTGTCCGACGCCGGCTTCGCCGAGTTCAAGCCGCTCACGCCTGGCGCCCGCAAGTACCTGATGGGGCTGGTCTCGCATTTCTCCGAGGCCGATGCGCTGGCCATCAAGGAGATCGAGAAGACCACCAACCACGACGTCAAGGCCGTGGAGTACTGGATCAAGTCCAAGTTCGAGGCCCGGCCCGAACTGGAATCCGCCGCCGAGTTCGTGCACTTCGCCTGCACCAGCGAGGACATCAACAACACCAGCCACGCGCTGCAGATCCAGGCCGCGCGCGACCAGGTGGTGCTGCCGGCGCTGGACGGCATCGTCGCCACGCTGCGCAGGATGGCCGGCGACTTCGCCGCCGTGCCCATGCTCAGCCGCACCCACGGCCAGACCGCCAGCCCCACCACCGTGGGCAAGGAGATCGCCAACGTCGCGGTGCGCCTGGCCAAGGCGCGCGAGCAGATCGCCGCGGTCAAGCTGATGGGCAAGATGAATGGCGCCGTGGGCAACTACAACGCCCACCTGGCCGCCTGGCCCGACTTCGACTGGGAGAGCTTCAGCCGCAAGGTGGTCGAGACGCCGGCGCCGCAGGGCCTGGGCCTGGTCTTCCAGCCCTTCAGCATCCAGATCGAGCCGCACGACTACATGGCCGAGCTGTTCGACGCGCTGGCGCGGGCCAACACCATCCTGGTCGACTTCTCGCGCGACGTCTGGGGCTACATCAGCCTGGGCTACTTCAAGCAGCGGCTCAAGGCGGGCGAGATCGGCTCGTCCACCATGCCGCACAAGGTCAACCCGATCGATTTCGAGAATGCCGAGGGCAACCTGGGCCTGGCCAACGCCCTGCTGCGCCACCTGTCGGAAAAGCTGCCCATCAGCCGCTGGCAACGCGACCTGACCGATTCCACGGTGCTGCGCAACGTCGGCGTGGCCTTCGGCTATGCCGTGCTGGCCTATGCCAGCCTGGCCACCGGCCTGGGCAAGCTGGAGCTCAACGAAGCCGCCCTGGCCGAGGACCTGGACAGCAGCTGGGAAGTGCTGGCCGAGCCCATCCAGACCGTGATGCGCCGCTACGGCGTGGCCGGCGCCTACGAGAAGCTCAAGGAAGTGACCCGCGGCCAGGCGGTGACGGCCGAGGCGCTGCACGGGCTGATCCGCTCGCTCGAGATTCCCGAGGCCGAGAAGGAACGCCTGCTGGCCATGACGCCGGGCAGCTACACCGGCAAGGCGGCCGAGCTGGCGAAGCGCGTGGGCGGCGGCCAGGCCTGATGGCGCTCAAGTCCACCATCTTCAAGGCCAACCTGGCCGTGGCCGACATCGACCACGGCTATTACGCCGACCATGCGCTCACCCTGGCCCGCCACCCGAGCGAGACCGACGAGCGCATGATGATCCGCCTCGCGGCCCTGGCCCTGCAGGCCCACCAGCTGCAGGTGATGTGCGGCGGCGACGGCCAGCTGGCCTTCGGTGCGGGCCTGTCCGACCCGGACGAGCCCGACGTCTGGCTGCGCGACTTCACCGGCCGCGCGCGGCTGTGGATCGAGGTGGGCCAGCCCGAGGACAAGCCGGTCGTCAAGGCCTGCGGCAAGGCCGACCAGGTGGTCGTCTATGCCTTCGCCAGTTCCGCCGAGGTCTGGTGGCGCGGCATCGAGACCAAGCTGAGCCGGCCGCAGAACCTGCAGGTCTGGCGCATTCCCGCCGCCGCCTCGCAGCAGCTGGCGAGCCTGGCCCAGCGCAGCATGCAGCTGCAGGCGACGATCCAGGAAGGCGTGCTCATGCTGGGGGACGGCGAGCGCTCCGTCGACATCGAGCCGCAGCGGCTGAGATGAAACCACCCCGTTTGGACTTCCTCACTGCGTGTGGAAGTCCCATCCCCCTCCAGGGGCGCACCCAGAGGCCTGGCGGAGCCAGTTCCTCGGGTGCCCTGGCGTGGCCTGCGCCGAGAGCCCTCGGCGACTGCCTACGTAGAGCTGCTGGGGGGCAGTAGGGCGCTCAAAGCCCCGGCATCGGCGCGCCGCAGTTCCAGCACTGCTCGAAGCCGCCTTCCACGAACTCCCCGCAGCGGCAGTGCCACTGGCGCTGCGGTGGGCGCTGCAGCGCGCCCAGCAGGCGCAGGGCACGTGCGTGGTCGTCGTCATGTTCGACCCACAACTCTGGCAGACATTGGTCGGGCGGCAACTGGCCAGCGGCGGCGCCGAGGTACTCCCGTTGCACGCTCACCGACAAGCCCTGGGCTCGCAACGCATCGGCCCACAGGGTGGCCAATGCCAGATTGGGGGCCTGGGCGAGGCGGCGCATGGGTGGGGCGGATTCGCTCAGGCTGCCGGATCGCCGCCGCCCGCCGGCGCGGCGGGGTCCGACGGTGGCGACGCGTCGGGGGCAGGTGCTTCGGCCTCGCGCGCCCGCTCGGCATAGCGATTGAAGCGCCACGCCGTGTCCTGCATCGTGATGCGGCGCCAGGTCTGGCGCTTCTCGGCCGGGCTCATCGCGGGCCAGTGCTGCACCTCGTCGAAGCTGCGGCCGCAACCCTTGCACTCGTCGTCGCCCTGGCTGGTGGAGCAGATGGCGATGCAGGGCGTGTCGGGCGTGGTCTGGTACCAAGCTTCCCACGCCGCCCAGGCGCGGGCCGGAAAGCCGAATTCGTCGGCCTCGTCTTCATGGTGGAACACCATCAGCGCATACACCTCGGCCAGCGCCCGCACTTCGGGCGCCAGGCTGATGCCGTCGGGCGAGGGCTTCTGCCGCCGCCAGTGGTTGATGGCGGCCTCGATGTCGGTGATGTGGATGCCGGCCATGCAGGAGAGAACGTGGCGCTGCGGAAGGACGAAACGCCGTCCGCATCGAATCAGGAGGGGCGCGATCTTATCGCCACGGCTGCCGCCTTGCGCCCCGCGAGGGCGCTGTGTTCCAATCGCGCGGTTCGAAGGGGAGTAGCTCCCGGCCCGGCCCCACGCCGGCGCTGTCGGTCCTGTCGTCAGTACGAAGCGCAAGCTTCCGGCAGTTCCGGGTCCTGCACCATGCGGTGCCGTTCCGAGCAAGACCTTTGATGAGCCCGCTTCGGGCTGATCAAGGCCGTCCTTCGGTTCCATGGTGTCCTCCGGCACCTTCCTCGATCAGCCCGCAGCGGGTTGTCCTTCCCGGCAGGCGCCCGCCGCCTGTCCATCGGTCACAGGTATTGAGGAATCTATGGACTTTCTGACTTCTCCCGAGTTCTGGGTCGCGCTCGGGCAGATCATCATCATCGACATCCTGCTCGGCGGCGACAACGCGGTCGTGATTGCGCTGGCCTGCCGCAAGCTGCCGCCCGCGCAGCGCACCAAGGGCATCATCTGGGGCACGGCCGGCGCCATCATCCTGCGGGTGGTGCTGATCGCCTTCGCGATGACGCTGCTGAACCTGCCCTTCCTGAAGTTCGTCGGCGCGCTGCTGCTGGTGTGGATCGGCATCAAGCTGCTGGCGCCGGACGAGGAGGGCCACGGCGAAGTGGCCAGCAGCGACCGCCTGTTCGCCGCCATCAAGACCATCATCGTGGCCGACCTGGTGATGAGCGTGGACAACGTGATCGCCATTGCCGGCGCCGCGCAGAACGCGGGCGACCACTCGCTGCTGCTGGTGGTGCTGGGCCTGCTGATCTCGATCCCGATCATCGTCTGGGGCAGCCAGCTGGTCATCAAGCTGATGGAGCGCTATCCGCTGATCATCACCGCCGGCGGCATGCTGCTGGGCTGGATCGCGGGCGGCATGCTGGTCAGCGACCCGGTCTTCGCCAACCCCGACCGCTGGCAGTGGATGCTCAAGCTGCCGCAGACCGACGCGCTCAAGTACGGCGCCCAGATCGCCGGCGCGCTGCTGGTGCTGGCGATCGGCAAGGCGGTGCTGGCCCGCCGCGCCAAGCAGGCCGCCGTTCACTGAGCGTGCGCACGGCCGGTGCGGTGAACCTTCGGTGCCGCCCGGCCTCTCTCACGAATCCGCCAACCTGGCCCAAGGAGCCCTTCGATGGACAAGATCATCCTGTACGTGGACGATGCGGCCTATGCCGTGGAACACCTGGACCGACTGGCGCCCGCCGCGCCGGGGCGGCACTGGATCGTGGTGGCCTGCGCGCCGCGCATGACGCACCGCATCAGCAAGTGGGTGAGCCACAGCGCGCGCGAGAACTGGCGCGCCAAGTGGTTCGCGCGCGTGCAGGAATCGCTGGGCCCGCTGCTGGCCCGCGAGGGCGCGCAGACCACGCCCGTGCTGGCCAAGGGCCCGCTGGTGGAGCTGACGCAGCGCCTGCAGCTGGAGCACGGCGCCGCCCGCGTGGTGGACGCACGCCGTCCGCGCATCGGCGCCAGCATGGAGCCGGTGGTGTCCGCGGCTGGCAGCGACAACGGCACGCGCCGTCCGCTGGTGCCGGGCGCAGGCCGTGCGCTGCCGGGCGGCCTGGCCGGGCTGGCGGCCTTCCTGCTGCTGGCGCCGGCGCTGGCCGACTGAGCGCTTGAACGACGGCGGGCGGCGGCTTCGCCCCCACCATGGCGGTGCCGGGTTAGCCCGCACCGCCTTTTTTTGTCCGCGCGCAGCGTCGGCGTGGCAGCGCTGGCCTCTTTTCCTTCATTGGCGCAGGCCAGCCGCGCTGGCACCCGCAGCGGACAGCGACGCTGCGCGCCCGCCGACGGGCGGCCCCGCGACCGCCACCTGTCAGCGTCCAGCGGCTATGCTGCCGCCATGCGATTGATCCTCAAATGGGTGCTCAGCGCCTTGGCGCTGCTGATGGTCACCTACCTCTACGGCGGGGTGCAAATCTCGGGTTTCGGCAGCGCGATGATCGCCGCGGCCGTGCTCGCGCTGCTCAACGTCTTCGTGCGGCCCGTGCTGGTGCTGCTGACCTTGCCGGTCACGCTGATCACCCTCGGGCTGTTCCTCTTCGTCGTCAACGCGCTGATCTTCTGGATGGCATCGGGCCTGCTGCCGGGCTTCCACGTCGACGGCTTCTGGGCGGCGCTGTTCGGCTCGCTGCTCTATTCGCTGTTCGGCGTGATCATCGAAGCCGCCATCGGCGCCAGCCGGCGCTGATCCGCCGCTGCTCCGCCCACCGCGCCTACATCGGCTTTTCTTCCATCTGCGCACGGGCAAGGCGCTCGACCTCGCGGGCGCGCACGTCCACGATCGAGGCCTCGATGTGGTCGACGCGGCCGCCTCTGGCGGTGGTGTCGCGCACGAAGTCCTGCGCGGCGCGGAAGCGGTCGCGCGCCGCGACGTAGTCGAGCTGGGCGACATGGCCCTCGGCCTCGGCGCGGATGGCGCGCAGCGTGTCGCCGTCCACCTCGTACAGGCTGGCCAGTTCGCGCCAGACCGTGGCGTCGCGCGGGTGCACGGCCACCCAGTCGCGCAGCACCGGCGCGGCGCCGGCGGCGTTGGTGCGGACCAGTACGGCGGCCTGGGCGGCCATCAGCATTTCGCCGCGGGTCTTGGCGCGCACGTCCAGCAGGGCGGCGGCCGCGGCGGGGTTGCCGCCGGCCATCTCGATCTCGGCCGCCAGCAGCCGGGCCAGGCGCGCGGGTTCGGGGGCGGTGCCGGCCTGGGCCCGCAGCTTCTGCACCAGGCTGCGGGCGGCCGGCAGGTCGCGCAGTTCCTTGGCCGCCAGGGCGCCGGCGTAGAGCACGCCCGCGCCCGCCGCGCCCGCCGGCACGTCGTTGCGCTGGGCGGCCTGCATCCACTGGCGCAGCAGGTCGACGCCGGGGCGCCCCAGCACGCGGGCCCGGGCCGTGACCATGGCGTGCTCCGGCGTCAGCGGGATGGCCTGCGCGGGTGCGCCGTCGCGGAACTGGAAGCGCGCCTGCATCTCGGTGATGCGTTCGCTGGTCAGCGGATGGCTGCGCAGGTAGGGATAGCTGCCGTTGTCGTTCAGGCGCGAGGCGTACTGCAGTTTCTCGAACATGCTCGCCGCGCCCTGCGGCGCGAAGCCGGCCTGGCTCATCACGCCGAAGCCGATGCGGTCGGCCTCGCGCTCCATGTCGCGCGAGAAGTCCAGCTGCTTCTGCATGGCCATGGCCTGGCCGCCGACCATCATGGCCGAGCCCAGGTCGCCGCCGCTGCGGCCGCTCTTGCTCATGGCCAGGCCGCCCAGCAGCATGGCGGCCAGCATCAGCGGCATCTGGCGGCTCTGCTGCGTGAAGATGCGTGAGATGTGGCGCTGGGTGACGTGCGTGAGCTCGTGGGCCAGCACCGAGGCCAGTTCGTCGCGGCTGCCCACCAGCGCGATCAGGCCGGTGTGCACGCCGAGGTAGCCGCCGGGCAGTGCGAAGGCGTTGATGGTGCGGTCGCGGCCGATCATCACGACCCAGGCGAAACGCTCGTCCAGTTCGGGCGTGAGCTCGCCGCGCTGGCGGGCCGCGGCCAGCAGGGGTCGCCAGATGCCCTGGACGTAGTCGGTGAGCACCGGGTCGTCGACGTAGTCGGGGTCGCGGTAGAGCTCCCGGGCGATGCGGTCGCCGAGCTCGCGCTCGGCGCCGGCGGTCATTTCGGCGCCGTCGCTCAGGCCGGGCAGCACCTGCGGCTGGGGTTGGGGCTGCGGCTGGGCCCGCACCGGCAGCGCCGCCAGCTGGGCCGCGGCCAGCAGCATGGCGACGCCGCCGCGCAGCAGGGGCCGGCCCCGGCGGGACGGGGACACGAGGGGACGGCGCACAGCGGAAGAGGACGGCATCGGTCGCGATCGGTGGCTTTTTCCGGCCCGTATGATGCGCCTCCCCCCGGATCGTTCCTGTCATGTCCTCTTCGCCCCTCACCCATTTCGACGCGCACGGCCAGGCCCACATGGTGGACGTGGCGGCCAAGCCCGCCACGCACCGCATCGCGATTGCCGAGGGGCGCATCCGCATGCAGCCGGCCACCCTGGCGCTGGTGGAATCGGGCACGGCCAAGAAGGGCGACGTGCTGGGCGTGGCCCGCATCGCCGGCATCCAGGCGGCCAAGAAGACCAGCGAGCTGATCCCGCTGTGCCATCCGCTGGCGATCACGCGCGTCGCCGTCGAGTTCACGACCGAGCCGGGCGAGGCACCGGCCGTGCACTGCCGCGCCACGGTCGAGACGGTGGGGCCGACGGGCGTGGAGATGGAGGCGCTGACGGCGGTGCAGGTGGCGCTGCTGACCATCTACGACATGTGCAAGGCGGCCGACCGCGGCATGGTGATCGACGGCGTGCAGGTGCTGGAGAAGCACGGCGGCAAGTCGGGCTCCCACATCAATCCGCCGCGCTGAGCGTCGCGGCGTCGGGCTGTCCGTCTCCGGGCGGCGGGTGAAGAAGGGCGGTCAGCGCGCGTCGCAGCTCGCCCCGCCTTCATCCTGCCGCTTGCGCCGCAGCGCCTCGACCACCTGCCGCGCGCCCAGGCCCAGCGGCCGTTCCTTGGACCACACCACGTCCACCCACAGGTCCAGCCGGTTGCTGAGGTTCTCGAACGGGATTTCGACCAGCGCACCGGCCGCCACGTGCGGCTGCACGAAGGGGCGCGGCAGCCAGCCCCAGCCCACGCCGGCCGTCAGCAGGCTGAGGGCGGCCAGCGCGTTGTCGGTCCGCCAGGTGTGGCGGGCGAACACGATCCGCGGGTCGCGCTGGGCCGGGTCGCGGCCGGCGACGACGATCTGGCGGGTGTCGATCAGGTGCTGCTCGCGCAGCCGGCCACCGGCGGCGACCAGCACCGGATGGTCGGCCGCCATGACGGCGACCAGGGTTTCGGTCGCCACTTCCTGGAAGCCCTCGCGGCCGTCGATGCTGGGCCGCTCGAAGACCAGCGCCAGCTGGGCCCGGCCGCTGTGCAGCATCGCCAGGGCATCGGCCTGGGGCGCGGCCAGCACCTCCACCTCCAGCGAGGGATGCGACTGCGCCAGCGCTGCCAGCGGCTGGCTCCAGGGGCCGCTGAGCAGCTCTGGCGCGATGGCCAGCGTCAGCCGCTCCTCCAGGCCCTGGGTGAGCGCCAGCGCCTGTACCTCCAGCGCCTTGAGCTGGGCCGCCAGCAGCCTCGCCTGCGGCTCCAGCGAGCGGGCGGCGGCGGTGGGGCGGGGCTCGCGGCCGCTGCGGTCGAAGAGTTGCAGGGCCAGTTCGGCCTCCAGCTGGGCGATGCCCATGCTCACGGCCGAGGGCACGCGGCGCAACGCACGGGCCGCGGCCGAGAAGGAGCCATGGTCCAGCACGGCGAGGAAGAGGGCGACGTCGTCGCTGTGGAGCATGCGGATCTTTCATTGAATCTGAAAGAAGCTGACTTTATGTGTCAGTGCGACAGAAATAAAGTGCTGCCATCGTTCACCGTGTTTCCGAGTCGAAAGAAAGAAGAAGCCATGCAGGGCATCAAGCGCCGCGTCGTCTACATCACCCTCTACGAGGGCATCGCCATCGTGGTCGCCAGCCTGGGCCTGGCCTGGATGTCGGGGCAGGGCGTGGGCCATTCGGGGGTGGTGGCGGTGATGGCCTCGGCCATCGCCATCGTCTGGAACCTGCTGTTCAACAGCCTGTTCGAGCGCTGGGAGGCCCGCCAGGCCACGCGCGGCCGCAGCCTGGGGCGGCGGATCGCGCATGCCATCGGCTTCGAGGGCGGACTGGTGATGCTGCTGGTGCCGACCATCGCCTGGTGGCTGGGCATCAGCCTGTGGGACGCGCTGGTCATGGACCTGGCGCTGGTGGTGTTCTTCCTCGTCTACACCTTCGTCTTCAACTGGGTGTTCGATGCCGTGTTCGGGTTGCCGGCCTCGGCGGCAGCGCAGCCGGCCGGCGCCACCTGAGGCAGCCGGCCGCGCCCCGGGCTTTCCGGGTTATCCCTCGCCAGCCCCTATAAAATCCGCGCTCCCCGCCCAAGGAGCGTTGCAACGGCGGGCCCCGGCGCGCCGACTGGCGGATGCGCCCGAGCGGCCCGGGCCGTGAGGCTTGGCGGGACCGGACGCCCCGCGCCAGGCGCCGGCCGCAACGACGCTCACCTGATCCCTTGCCCCCAGGTGTGCCGTCCATGAGTTCTTCCGCGTCTTCCGTTCCCCCCATGCTGCTGTCCGGCCTGGAGCCGGTCGTCATCGACGCGGGCACGCTGTTCGTCAACATCGGCGAGCGCACCAACGTCACGGGCTCCAAGGCCTTCGCCCGCATGATTCTCAACGGCCAGTTCGAGGAAGCGCTGGCCGTGGCCCGCCAGCAGGTCGAGAACGGCGCGCAGGTGATCGACATCAACATGGACGAGGCCATGCTCGACAGCAAGGCGGCCATGGTGCGCTTTCTGAACCTGATCGCCAGCGAGCCCGACATCGCGCGCGTGCCGATCATGGTCGACAGCTCCAAGTGGGAGGTGATCGAGGCCGGCCTGCGCTGCATCCAGGGCAAGGGCATCGTCAATTCCATCTCCATGAAGGAGGGGGTGGACAAGTTCAAGCACGAGGCGCGGCTGATCCGCCGCTATGGCGCCGCCGCGGTGGTGATGGCCTTCGACGAGCAGGGCCAGGCCGACACATACGCCCGCAAGATCGAGATCTGCGAACGGGCCTACCGCGTGCTGGTCGACGAGGTGGGCTTTCCGCCCGAGGACATCATCTTCGACCCCAACATCTTCGCGGTGGCCACGGGCATCGAGGAGCACAACAACTACGCCGTCGACTTCATCGAGGCCACGCGCTGGATCAAGCAGAACCTGCCGGGCGCCAAGGTGTCGGGCGGCGTGTCGAACGTGAGCTTCAGCTTCCGCGGCAACGATCCGGTGCGCGAGGCGATCCATACCGTCTTCCTGTACCACGCCATCCAGGCGGGCATGGACATGGGCATCGTCAACGCCGGCATGGTGGGCGTGTACGACGACCTGGAGCCCACCCTGCGCGAGCGCGTGGAGGACGTGGTGCTCAACCGCCGCCCCGATGCCGGCGAGCGCCTGGTGGAGATTGCCGAGAGCGCCAAGGGCGCCGCCAAGGACGACAGCAAGAAGCTCGAATGGCGCGGCGGCAACGTCAACGAGCGCCTGGCCCATGCGCTGGTGCACGGCATCACCGACTTCATCGTCGACGACACCGAAGAGGCCTACCAGGCCATCGTGGCCCAGCCGGGCGGCCGGCCGCTGCACGTCATCGAAGGTCCGCTGATGGACGGCATGAACATCGTGGGCGACCTGTTCGGTGCCGGCAAGATGTTCCTGCCGCAGGTGGTCAAGAGCGCGCGCGTGATGAAGCAGGCCGTGGCCCACCTCATTCCCTACATCGAGGAAGAGAAGAAGCGCGACGAGGCCGCGGGCCGCGACGTGCGCTCCAAGGGCAAGATCGTCATCGCCACCGTCAAGGGCGACGTGCACGACATCGGCAAGAACATCGTCACCGTCGTGCTCCAGTGCAACAACTTCGAGGTGGTGAACATGGGCGTGATGGTCCCGTGCCACGAGATCCTGGCCCGCGCCAAGGTAGAGGGCGCGGACATCGTCGGCCTGTCGGGCCTGATCACGCCCAGCCTGGAAGAAATGCAGTACGTGGCCGGCGAGATGCAGAAGGACGAGCACTTCCGCGTCAGGAAGATCCCATTGATGATCGGCGGCGCCACCACCAGCCGGGTGCACACGGCCGTCAAGATCGCGCCGCACTACGAAGGCCCCGTGGTCTACGTGCCCGATGCCTCGCGCAGCGTGAGCGTGGCGCAGAGCCTGCTGTCCGAGCAGGCGGCGAACTACATCGCCGAGCTCAATGCCGACTACGACAAGGTGCGCCAGCAGCATGCCAACAAGAAGCAGGTGCCGCTGTGGCCGCTGCCCAAGGCCCGCGCCAACAAGACGCCCATCGACTGGACCGGCTACCAGCCGCCCAAGCCGAAGTTCATCGGCCGGCGCATGTTCCGCAACTACGACCTGGCGGACCTGGCGAAGTACATCGACTGGGGCCCCTTCTTCCAGACCTGGGACCTGGCCGGGCCCTTCCCGCAGATCCTGAAGGACGAGATCGTGGGCACCGAGGCGCAGCGCGTCTTCAGCGACGGCAAGCGCATGCTGCAGCGGCTGATCGAGGGCCGCTGGCTCACGGCCAATGCGGTGGTGGGCTTCTGGCCCGCCAACACCGAGCGCGACGACGACATCGTGCTGTATGCCGACGAGTCGCGCCAGACGCCGCTGCTCACCTGGTACGGCCTGCGCCAGCAGACCGAGAAGCAGGCGGTGGACGGCGTGATGCGCCCCAGCCGCTGCTTGGCCGACTTCGTGGCGCCGCGCGATTCGGGCGTGGCCGACTACGTGGGCGCCTTCGCCGTCACGGCCGGCATCGGTGCCGAAAAGCGCGAAAAACACTTCCTCGACGACCTGGACGACTACTCCGCCATCATGTTCAAGGCCCTGGCCGACCGCCTGGCCGAGGCCTTCGCCGAGGCGCTGCACCACCGGGTGCGGCTGGACCTGTGGGGCTATGCGGCCGACGAGCAGCTGAGCAATGAGGACATGATCAAGGAGGCGTACCGCGGCATCCGCCCGGCGCCCGGCTACCCGGCCTGCCCGGACCACAGCGTCAAGGGCCCGATGTTCGAGCTGCTGCAGTGCGCCGACATCGGCATGGGCCTGACCGATTCGCTGGCCATGACGCCGGCGGCCAGCGTGTCGGGCTTCTACCTGAGCCATCCGGACAGCACCTACTTCAACGTGGGCAAGATCGGGCACGACCAGCTGCAGGACCAGGCGGCGCGCCGGCGCGTGGCCGAGGCCGAACTCGAGCGTTTGTTGGCGCCGAACCTCTGAAGCGGAGGCTGCCATTTTTCTCCTGCTGCAGAAGCTGAGCTTCACGGCCGTGCACCTTGCCGGCCTGGCCTTGGTGGTGCTGTCGCTCTGGGGCGCAGGCGATGCGCTGATGCGGCGGCTGTGGGCCGGTGCGCGGGATACGCCCGGTCGCGACGATCCCTGGCTGCGCATGGCGCTGTCCGCCGCCACTGGTCTCGGCCTGGCCATCGTGGCATTGCAGGCCCTGGGCATTGCCGGCCTGCTCCGGCCACCCGCAACGCTGGCACTGTTGGCGCTTGGGCTGGCGCTGGCCTTATGGCGCCTGCCCGCGCAGTGGCGGCTGCTGCGCGCGCTGCCGCCCGGGCCGCCGCTCGGCCGCGCCGAGCGCGTGGCGACGGTCGTCGCCATCGGCGCCTTCGTCATCAGCCTGTTCGAGCCGATGGCGCCGCCGCATGCCTTCGACGAGATGATGTACCACCTGCCCTACGCACGGCAGGTGGCCGAGAGCGGCGCACTGGGCATCCACGACTGGCTGCGCTATCCCTGGTTCCCCTACAACTACGACCTGCTCTATGCCGCCGCGCTGCCGCTGGCGGGTGACGTGTTCCCGCACCTGCTGCATGCGCTGGGCGGCTGGCTGGCAGCGGCGCTGGTCTGGCGCCTGGCCGTGACCCACACCGACCGCGTCTGCGCCGCCATCGCGCTGGCGGCGTGGCTGATGATGGGCGAGTTCTTCAACGCCCTCATCGACATGGGCGTGGCGCTGTTCGTGGTGGCGGCCTTCACCGTGCTGTGGCTGTGGTGGAGCACGCCGGCCTCGGCTGCGGGCGGTCGCCGGCCCGCGCGCTGGCTGGGCCTGGCGGCCTTCTACCTGGGTGTTGCGGCCGGCAGCAAGTACCAGGCGCTCACCTTCCTGCCGCTGGTGGCCGTGTGCGTGGTCTGGCGCGAGCGCCGGCCGGGGCCCTGGCTGCTGGCCCTGGCCTGCTTCCTGCTGCCGTGCATCTACTGGTTCGGCCGCAACTGGGCACAGACGGGCGACCCCTTCAATCCCATCGGTGCCAAGGTGTTCGGCTTCACCAACTGGAATGCGGACGACTACAAGCGCCAGGTCGACGACGTGCGCCTGCATGCCAGCCTGCCCAACGTGATGCTGTGGCCGGCGCTGCTGGTGCCCTTCAGCCTGGCCTGGAAGACGCGGCCTGCCGTGCGGGCGGCCGCGCTGTTCGGCGCCTGGTCGCTGCTGGTGTGGCTGGCCACCTCGCGCTACCCGCGCTACATGATGGCGTCCTTTCCCCTCCTGGCGTGGCTGGGCGCCATCGGCTGGCAGCAGCTGTGGCGGTGGACGGCCGCGGCCCTGGCGCGCCGTGGCGGCGAGCGGCTGCAGGCGCGCGTGAGCCGCGGCCTCGGCGCGGCGCTGGTCGCCGTCCTGGCGCTGGCCGGCGTGCTGCGGCTGGGCAAGCATGTGCAGCAGATCGCGCCCACGCCCGAGACGCGCGAGGCCTACCTGGCCGCCCACGTGCCCGGCTACGAGGTGCTGCGCTGGCTGCGTGCGAACCCGCAGTCCGGCCGGCTGTACCAGGTGGGGCTGAGCGACGCGATCTATTTCGCGCCCAACCCCGTGTGGGGCGACGTGTTCGGCCCCTACCGCTATGCCGACTTCCTGCTGCTGCCGCCGCCCGAGATGGCCCGCAAGTTCGTGCAGCACGGCTTCGGTACCATCGTCGTCCAGACGGCAGTCGGGCCCTACGTCACCGGCGTGCCGGGCTTCGAGCGCCACTTCCAGCTGATGGTGCAGAAGGATGGCGTGAAGGCCTACCGCATCGTGGCCGACGCGCCCTGAGGGCTGTCTCGCCCGCCGCCTCTTCCCCTCCAGCCCTTTCCCCATCGCCCATGCGCATCGCTGCGGTCATCCCCTGCTACAACGAAGCCCTGGCCATCGCGCAGGTGATCGAGGCCTTCCGCCTGCACCTGCCGCAGGCGCAGGTGCACGTGTTCGACAACGCCTCCACCGACGGCACGGCAGAGGTTGCGCGGGCCCACGGGGCCCGCGTGACGCTCGTGCGCCTGCGCGGCAAGGGCAATGTGGTGCGGCGCATGTTCGCGGACGTCGAGGCCGACATCTACGTCATGGTCGACGGCGACGCCACCTACGACCTGGCGCGGCTGCCCGAAATGATCGCCCTGCTGGTGCGGGACAACCTCGACATGGTGGTCGGCGCGCGGCAGGACGACCAGCAGGACGCCCAGACCTACCGCCGCGGCCACCGCCTGGGCAACCGCATGCTCACCGGTGCCGTCGTCCAGCTCTTCGGCGGCGAGTTCAGCGACATGCTGTCCGGCCTGCGCGTGTTCTCGCGGCGCTACGTCAAGTCCTTCCCGGCGCTGTCGCAGGGCTTCGAGACCGAGACCGAACTGACGGTGCATGCGCTGGAACTGCGCATGCCCTGGGACGAGCTGCCGGTGCGCTACCTCTCGCGGCCCGAGGGCTCGGAGAGCAAGCTGTCGACCTACCGCGACGGCTGGCGCATCCTGGGCACCATCACCAAGCTGTTCGTGAGCGAGCGGCCGCTGCTGTTCTTCATGGTCGTGGCGGCGGTGCTGGCCTTCGCCGCCGTGGCGCTGGCCGTGCCGCTGCTCGTGACCTACCTGCAGACCGGCCTGGTGCCGCGCCTGCCCACGGCCGTGCTGGTCACCGGCCTGATGCTGGCCGCCATGCTCTCCGCCAGCTGCGGCGCCGTGCTGCGCACCGTCACGCTGGGCCGCCGCGAGGCCAAGCGCATCGCCTACCTGGCCATCCCGGGGGCGGCGCAACTGGCGCGGACCGAGGCATGATCCCGGCGCCCCTGCTGCGGCGCCTGCTGAGCTTCGGCATTGCCGGCGGCATCGGCTTCGTGGTGGATGCCGGCCTGCTGTACCTGCTGGCGCCGCACCTGGGCTGGTACGCGGGGCGGGTCCTGTCCTTCTGGGGCGCGGCCACCGCCACCTGGCTGATCAACCGGCGCTTCACCTTTGCCGACAGCGCACGGCGGCTGCCGCTGTGGCAGGAATACCTGCGCTACCTCGCGGCCATGCTGGGTGGTGCCGTCGTCAACTACGCAGCCTACGTCGCCGTGCTGCACTCGCTCGAGGGCCCCGCCGCGCCGCTGATCGGCGTGGCCGCCGGCAGCATCGCGGGCATGGGCGTCAACTACCTGTCGGCACGCTACCTGGTGTTCAGGCGCTGAGAACCGGCGCCGCTTTTCTGATCGAAGGGCCGCGGAGCAGGCCATGCCAGTGCACCCGCGGACCGGGCTTGGCCCGGCCGCCGGGTGCGCCCCTTGAGGGGGATTGGACTTCCACACGCAGTGAGGAAGTCCAAACGGGGTGGTTTCATTTCAATGCGCGCCCGACAGGACGACCGGGACCTCGGTCGCCGGCGGCGTGTTGCGGCTGCGGCCGCAGCGCACGATGCCGTCGATCATCACCATGCCCACGCCGGGCAGGTCGCCCAGCTGCACGCTCTCCAGCAGGGTGCGGCCGGGCGTGTGCTGGGCCCGGTCCAGGAAGACGAAGTCGGCCGCGTAGCCCTTGTCGATCAGGCCGCAGTTGAGCTTGCGCATGCGCGCCGTGTTGCCGGTGGCGAAGCAGAACACCAGCTCGGCCGGGATGTTGGCCAGCGAGGACAGCATGGCGATCATGCGCAGGATGCCCAGCGGCTGCACGCCCGAGCCGGCCGGGCCGTCGGTGCCCAGGATCACGCGGTGCGGGCACTTGAGCTCCAGTGCCGCACGCGCCGCCGCGATGGCCACGCGCTCGTTGCCGTTGTGGACGATCTCGATGCCCCGCGTGCTCTTCTCGCACAGCTCGCACACGTGCGCCTCGGGCAGCGAGGTGTGGCCGCCGTTGATGTGGCCGATGATGTCGGCGTCGGCCTCCAGCACCACGTCCTTGTCGATCAGGCCCGAGCCGGGAATCGACGGGCCGCCCGTGTGGATGGTGCTCTGGATGCCGTACTTGCGGGCCCAGGCCACCATCTCCTTGGCCTCGTAGCCGGCCTTGACGCTGCCCAGGCCGACCTCGCCCAGCAGGCCGACGCCGGCCTCGGCCAGTTCCTTGAAGTCGCTCTCGACCATGCCCTTTTCGATCACCGGCGCGCCGGCCAGCACCTTCACGCCGCCGGGGCGGAAGGCGTCGAAGGCACGCTGCGCGGTGATGGCCAGGGCCTTCAGGCCCACGATGTCCTTGGGCCGGCCGGGATAGTGCACCTCGCCGGCCGAGATCATGGTGGTCACGCCGCCGTTCATGCTGGACTCGATCCAGTTGAGCTGGCTCTGCCGCGGCGTCCAGTCGCCGGCCACGGGGTGCACATGGCTGTCGATCAGGCCCGGCGCCACGCAGGTCTGGCGTGCGTCGATGACCGTGGTGGCGCCTTCGACGTCGCAGTCCTTGTAGCGGCCGACGGCGGCGATCAGGCCGTCCTGGACGACGATGGTGTCGGCCTGCAGGATGGGCTGGTCGATGTCGCCCGAAAGCAGCAGCCCTATGTTCTGGATGACGACCTTGCCCGACTTGCCGGCGGCGGCGACTTCTGCCATTTTTTGGTTTCCTCGTGGGGTGGGAGAGATTCCGTGCTGTCGTCCTGCCGCACCGCGCGCAGCACCGTCTCGGTCACGAAGGCCTCCCAGTGCTGGGCGGCCTCGGGGGCCTCGAGCTGCTCGCCCAGGAAGCTGGCGAGCGTGTAGCGGTTGGACATGTAGAAGTAGCCCGTCGCCGCGATCAGCAGGTAGACGTCGCGCGCGGCCAGGTCGGGGCGGAACAGGCCCTGGGCCGCGCCGCTTTCCAGAATCGAGGCAATCACCGCCACCGCCCGCGACGAGTACTCGCGCGCCCGCAGCGACTTGGCGATGTGCCGGCCCTTGTGCAGGTTCTCGGTGTTGAGCAGGGTGACGAAGTCGGGGTTGCGCCGGTAGTAGCCCAGCACGAAGCGGATCACCTCGGTCAGCGCCTCGACCGGGCGGGCCATGTCCAGCGCCATGGCGGCCTCGGCCTCGTCCATGCGCTGGTAGATGCCCTCCAGCACGGCCACGAACAGGCCTTCCTTGCTGCCGAAGTAGTAATAGATCATCCGGTCGTACGACTTGGCCGCGCGGGAGATCTTCTCCACGCTGCCGCCCTCGTAGCCGTACCTGGCGAACACCTTGGTGGCCGCCCGCAGGATGGCCTCGCGCGAGGCCTGCGCCTGCGCCTCGCGCACGCCGGTCTTGCGCTGCGGCTTGGCGGGCGTCTTGCGTGTGGCCAAGGTGTCAGGTCCTCGAAAAGATGCGGCCGAGCGCCGGGCCGCCCCAAGCCGGCCGCGCCGCCCCCTCGGGGGGTGGCGTTACACGCGCGCAGCGCGTGAAAAGCCGGGGGGCTGTCATTTCTCTACAAAGGCGCGCTCTACGACGTAATCGCCGGGAGTGGTGGTGTTGCCCTCGTGGAAGCCGCGCTGCTCCAGGATCAGCTTCATGTCGGCCAGCAGCATGGGGCTGCCGCACAGCATCACGCGGTCTTCCTCGGGATTGAGCGGCGGCAGGCCCAGGTCGTCGGTGAGCTTGTTGCTGGTGATCAGGTCGGTGATGCGGCCCTGGTTGCGGAAGGGCTCGCGCGTCACGGTGGGGTAGTACAGCAGCTGCTCGCTCACCATCTCGCCCAGGAATTCGTGGTGCGGCAGGTCCTGCGTGATGGTGTCGTGGTAGGCCAGCTCGTTCACTTCGCGCACGCCGTGCACCAGGATGACCTTCTCGAACTTCTCGTAGGTCTCGGGGTCGCGGATCACGCTCAGGAAGGGCGCGACGCCGGTGCCGGTGCCGAAGAGGTACAGGCGCTTGCCGGGCAGGGTGTAGTCGATCAGCAGCGTGCCGGTGGGCTTGCGGCCGACCACGATGGTGTCGCCGACCTGGATGTGCTGCAGCCGCGAGGTGAGGGGGCCGTCGGGCACCTTGATGCTCAGGAACTCGAGGTGTTCCTCGTAGTTCGCGCTCACGATGCTGTAGGCGCGCAGCAGCGGCTTGCCGTCGACCTTCAAGCCGATCATCGTGAAGTGCCCGTTGGAAAAGCGCAGGGCAGGGTCGCGCGTGGTGGTGAAGCTGAACAGGCGGTCGGTCCAGTGGTGGACGGTCAGGACGCGTTCTTCGGCGAAGGCACTCATAAGCTAATAACCAAATGAAAGGGAAGCTGGCGGGTGGCACGGGGGCATGCGCGACTGGCTTGCGGCGCCACTGGCGGGTGCTGCCCATTTTCGTTCACGACGCACCAGGAGGGGGAGCCGTGCACTCTGGAAAACACCCATGCAAGCATCGCGCCGGGCCGCTAGATTCGTTTCATGTAGCGCTCACAACATGAAGATGGAGCGGATGCTACACAAACGGTGCATCGCCGCCAAGCCGATTCCGGCATGCTTGTTGCACACACAGGCCGCGTTGCACGAAAGCCCACGATGACAGAACACACCAAGACCGACGGCCTGCCCGGCATCGACATGCCGGCCCTGCCCACCCTGCCCGACGGCCTGGGCCGTGCGCCCGCGCGCAACGAGCGCATGAGCGCGAGCAAGGTCGAATGCAATGCCTGCCCGGTGCTGTGCCAGATCTCCGACGGCCGCACCGGTGCCTGCGACCGCTATGCCAATCGCGACGGCGTGCTGGTGCGCACCGACCCGGTGGTCATGCTGCGGCGCGAACTGGATTCGCCCACGCCGGCGCTGGTGCCCTTTGCCCGCCCCGCTGCGGAGACGGTCGAAGAAGCCGCTGCCGATGCGCCGAAGGACGACTGGAACGGCGACCTGCTGCTGGCCGACCAGGTCTTCGTCACCGGCATCGGCAGCTCCACCACCTACCCGGACTACAAGCCCGCGCCCTTCATCGTGGCCTCCAAGGCGCAGGGCGTGGACATGGTCACGGTGGTCACCGAAGGCATCTTCAGCTACTGCAGCGTGAAGGTGAAGATCGACACCGACCGCTTCCTCGGCAGCGAGCAGGCCAACGTCCGCTACAAGGGCGAGGTGGTGGGCCACGTGACCACCGCCGAGTACGGCTCGCAGATGCTGTCGCTGGGCGGCGTGCACCACCTCACCGGCGGCAGCAAGAAGGAAGGTCGCATGACGCTGGAGATGATGCAGCGGCTGTGCAACAAGCAGGCGGCCGAATGCACCATCGACGGCGGCGCCAGCCTGGTCATCCAGGCCGGCCGCGCGCCCATCGTCAACGGCGTGGAAGAGCAGCGCATGCGCGTGGGCTGCGGCTCGGCCACGGTGGGCATCTTCGCCAAGCAGCTGCTGGGCCTGGCCGACGAGGTGGTGGTGGTCGACGACCACATCACCGGCGTGCTCACCGAGCATCAGGCCGGCCGCTGTCTGGCCATGCTGCCTTCGGGCATCCAGATGCGCGGGCGCAAGTCCACGCCGGGGCGCTACTTCCAGGTGGCCAACCCGGGCAGCGGCTGGGGCGGCACCGACATCGCCGACCCGCTGGCCATCATCGAGGGCTGGGAGCCCGGCGTGGCCAGGCCCGGCCTCACGCTGCTGATGACCTCCACCACCGGCGAGCAGGCTGAGTGGTACGTGCTGGACGACGACCTGCGTCCCGTGCCGCAGCCCATGCCCGAGGCCGTGCGCAAGGTGGTCGAGCGCATCGGCGAGAACTGCGAGCCGTCGCTCACCACGGTGCTCTTCCTGGGCGGCGCGGGGGGCAGCCTTCGCGCGGGCGTGACGGAGAACCCGATCCTGCTCACGCGGGCCATCAAGCGCGCGCTGGTCAACGTGACCTGCGGCGGCGCACCGGCCTATGTGTGGCCGGGCGGCGGTATCACCGTCATGGCCGATGTCATGCGCATGCCCGACAACAGCTTCGGCACCGTGCCCACGCCGGCCATCATCGCGCCCATCGAGTTCAGTATGACGTTGCAGGACTACGCCGACCTGGGCGGCCACATGGAGCACGTGATGACGCTGGAGCAGGCCCTGCGCCGCGGCGCATGGCAGGACGACGGCGCGCCGCTCGCCCGCCGCTTCGTCGGCCAGGCCAGCGACAACCCCTGGCCGCTGGGCCACAAGCCCATGCTGGGCTGATCGATCGCGCACACGCACGGCATGCCCGCCCAACGCCAAGCCCTCGATGCCCAGCGCTGGCACTGGCACCACGGTCCCATGGACCTCGTGGTCCAGGCCGAGGGTGAGCCGCGCGCCGTGGCCGAGGCGCACGAGGCGGCCTGGGCGCGCTTCGAAGGCCTGCTCGATGAGCTGGTCGCCGAGTTGCCCGCGCTGCGCCGGCCGGTGTCGGACCATGCGGCCCTGCGTGGCCCCGTCGCGCGCCGCATGCAGGCCGCCTGCCTGCCTTTCCTGCCCGCCTTCATCACGCCGATGGCCGCCGTGGCCGGCGCGGTCGCGCAGGAGCTGATCGCCTTCTACCAACGTGCCGGCGTCACCCGCGCCTGGATCAACAACGGTGGCGACATCGCGCTGCACCTCGCGCCCGGCACCGAGGCGCGCGTCGGCCTCTATGCGGACCTCGCCCGCTTCGACCCGCGCGACGCCGAGCGCCTGCGCACCGATGGGCAGTTCAGCGTGACCGCCGCAGAGCCGGTGCGTGGTATCGCCACCAGCGGCTGGCGCGGCCGCAGCTTCTCGCTCGGCATCGCGGACAGCGTGACGATCCTCGCGGCGACCGCCGCGCAGGCCGACGCCGCGGCGTCGATGGTCGCCAACGCCGTCGATGCAGAGCACCCCGCCATCGAGCGCCGCCCCGCCAACGACTGCAAGGACGACAGCGACCTCGGTGCGCTGCCCGTCACCGTGCAGGTGCCGCCGCTGCCCCCCACCGTGGTGCGCGATGCGGTCGAGGCGGGCCTGGGCCGCGCGAGCGAACTGCAGTCGCGAGGTCTGATCCACGCCGCCGTGATCGTGTGCCAAGGGCAATGGAGAGTGCTGTCGGCACGCAACCCAGCCCTGGCGACAGAGCGCGTTGGTTCAGTATTTGCTTAACGAATCGCATACCCCGTCCACACGATGATCGACATCCGCCGCGTCTTCACCCAGGTCGAGCAGATCCACCACGAATTCGGCCCCCGCGCCGAGCAGCCGCTGGTGCGCGGCGCCATCGGCGCCGTGCTCGCCAACCCCTTCGCCGGCCGCTACGAGCCGGACATCCTGCCCATGATGGCGCTGCTGGATCCGGTCGGCGTGGACATGGCCCAGCGCCTGCTGGCCGCCATGGACGTGCCGCGCGAGGCCATCGCCACCTACGGCAAGGGCGCCATCGTGGGCGCCGCGGGCGAGCTGGAACACGGCGCGCTGTGGCACGTGCCCGGCGGCTATGCCATGCGCGAGCTGCTGGGCTGGAAGGGCGACCGTGCGGCCTACACCGCAGGCAAAGGCGAAACCAAGAGCGGCCAGCCCGGCAATGCGCTGTCCATCGTGCCCTCCGCCAAAAAGGTCGGTCCGCCCGGTGCCGCGCTCGATGTGCCGCTGACCAACATCAACGCCAGCTACGTGCGGGGCCAGTTCGACGCCATCGAGGTGCGCGTGCCCGGCGCGCCCGCGGCCGACGAGATCGTCTTCATCCTCGCCATGACCACCGGCTACCGGGTGCATGCCCGCGTCGGCGGCCTGAAGGCCGAGGACATCAGCCAATGGAACGGCCTGCGCTGAGGCGCGCACCGGACAACAAGGAGCATCCATGCCAGCAGACATCCGCAAACTGATCGTCCAGGTGGACGAGACCCGCAAGGAAATGGGCCAGACCATCGACCCGCCCACGCGCCGCGCCGTCGCCATCGCCGTCATCGCCAACCCCTACGCCGGCCGCTACAGCGAGAACCTGGACGAGCTGATCGCCATCGGCGAAGAGCTGGGCGGCCTGCTCGGCCAGAAGGCCGTGAAGGCGCTGGGCATCGAGCCCGGCCAGGCGCAGAGCTACGGCAAGGCCGCCATCGTCGGCGAGGGCGGCGAGCTGGAGCATGCGGCGGCCATCCTGCATCCCAAGCTGGGCGCGCCGCTGCGCGTGGCCGTGGAGAAGGGCGCCGCGCTGGTGCCCTCGGCCAAGAAGCAGGGCACGCTGGGCACCCCCATCGACGTGCCCCTGGGCCACAAGGACGCCGCCTTCGTGCGCAGCCACTTCGACGCCGTCGAGGCCCGCGTGAGCGATGCGCCACGCGCGGGCGAGATCGTCGTCGCCGTGGCCGTCACCGACAGCGGCCGGCCGCTGCCGCGCATCGGCGGGCTGCAGGTGTCCGAGATCAAGGGCGTGGACGGTCTTCGCTGAACGCGGCGCGGCTATTCTTCGCCTGCTTCATTTCTCCCGCTTTTCCATCCCTTTCGACGAGGAGTTCTCCATGCAACCCTTCCGCCTCCATTTCGGTGCCGCTGCCGCGCTGGCCCTGGCCGCCGGCGCGCTGCTGCCGGCCCACGCCCAGAACGTCATCAAGATCGGCGAGGTCAACAGCTACAAGGCCCAGCCCGCCTTCCTCGAGCCCTACAAGAAGGGCATGGAACTGGCCGTCGACGAGATCAACGCCAAGGGCGGCGTCAACGGCAAGAAGATCGAGCTGATCACCCGCGACGACAACGCCAACCCGGGCGACGCCGTGCGCATGGCCGAGGAACTGGTCTCGCGCGAGAAGGTGGACGTGCTGGCCGGTGCTTTCCTGTCCAACACCGGCTTGGCGCTGGCCGACTTCGCCAAGCAGAAGAAGTTCTTCTACCTGGCCGGCGAGCCGCTGACCGACAAGATGACCTGGCAGGGTGGCAACCAGTACACCTTCCGCCTGCGCCCCGGCACCTACATGCAGGCTGCCATGCTGGTGCCCGAGGCCGTCAAGCAGAAGAAGAAGCGCTGGGCGCTGGTCTACCCCAACTACGAATACGGCCAGTCGGCCGTGGCCGCCTTCAAGAACCTGCTGAAGGCCGCGCAGCCCGACGTGGAGTTCGTCACCGAGCAGGCCACGCCGCTGGGCAAGGTCGACGCCGGCAGCGTGGTGCAGGCCCTGGCCGATGCCAAGCCCGACGCCATCTTCAACGTGCTGTTCGGCGCCGACCTGTCGAAGTTCGTGCGCGAGGGCAACACCCGCGGCCTGTTCAAGGACCGAACCGTCGTCAGCGTGCTGACCGGCGAGCCCGAGTACCTGGACCCGCTCAAGGACGAGGCGCCCGACGGCTGGATCGTGACCGGCTATCCGTACTACGGCGTCAAGACGCCCGAGCACAAGGCCTTCCTCGACGCTTACCAGGCCAAGTTCAAGGACTATCCGCGCCTGGGCTCGGTGGTGGGCTACAGCATGATCAAGTCGGCCGCTGCCGGCATCGCCAAGGCCGGCAGCACCGACGCCGACAAGCTGGTCGCCGCCTTCAAGGGCCTGCAGGTGGACAGCCCCTTCGGCAAGATCACCTACCGCGCCGAAGACCACCAGTCGACCATGGGCGCCTTCGTCGGCAAGACGAAGAACGAGGGCGGCAAGGGCGTGATGGTGGACTACGTCTACTACGACGGCGCCGATGCGCGTTTCCAGCCGCCCGCCGCTGAAGTGAAGAAGTCGCGCTCGGCGGACTGACCGCACGCGTCCCAGAAGAAGAGAACCATGCCATGAGTTTTTCCGGCCTGATCGTCCAGCTCCTGAACGGGCTGGCGTCTGCGTCCTCGCTGTTCCTGGTGGCGGCGGGCCTGTCGCTGATCTTCGGCGTGACGCGCATCGTCAACTTCGCGCATGGCTCCTTCTTCATGGTGGGCATCTACGTCGCCTACACCCTGGCCGACAAGCTGGGCGGCGCCGGTTTCTGGGTGGCGCTGCCGCTGGCGGCCATTGCCGTGGGCGTGCTCGGCGCGGTGATCGAGGTGGTGCTGCTGCGCCGCATCTACAAGGCGCCCGAGCTCTTCCAGCTGCTGGCCACCTTCGCGCTGGTGCTGGTCATCAAGGACGCGGTGCTCTGGCTCTGGGGCCCCGACGAGCTGCTGGGCCCGCGCGCGCCGGGCCTGCGCGGCTCGGTCGAGATTCTGGGCCGGCAGTTCCCGGCTTACGACCTGTTCCTGATCGTCATCGGCCCGGTGGTGCTGGGCTTGGTGTGGCTGCTGCTGACGCGCACCCGTTTCGGCACGCTGGTGCGCGCCGCCACGCAGGACCGCGAGATGGTCAGCGCCCTGGGCGTCAACCAGGCCTGGCTGTTCACGGCGGTGTTCGCGCTGGGCGCGCTGCTGGCCGGCCTGGGCGGCGCGCTGCAACTGCCGCGCGAGCCCGCCACGCTGGAGATGGACCTCAACACCATCGGCGCCGCCTTCGTGGTGGTGGTGGTGGGCGGCATGGGCTCGCTGCCCGGCGCCTATGTCGCGGCCCTGCTCATCGCCGAGATCAAGGCCCTGTGCATCTGGCTGGGCGTTGTCGAGATCGCGGGCATCGCCATCTCCTTTTCCAAGCTCACCTTGGTGGTCGACTTCCTGGTCATGGCCGCCGTGCTGGTCTGGCGGCCCTGGGGCCTGATGGGCCGGCCGCAGGCGCCGAGCCGCTATGTGGGAATGCAGGAAGAGCCGTTGCGCCGCGCGGGCGGCTCCTACGTCGCGGCCGTGGGCGTGCTGGCCCTGGTGCTGGCGGCGATGCCGGTGCTGACGGCCAGCTCGCCCTACACGACGGTACTGCTGATCGACCTGCTGATCGCCGCGCTCTTCGCAGCCAGCCTGCACTTCATCATGGGGCCGGCGGGCATGCATTCCTTCGGCCATGCGGCGTACTTCGGCCTGGGCGCTTACGGGGCTGCGCTGCTGGCGCGCGCCGCCGGCCTGCCGATGGAACTGACGCTGGTGCTGGCGCCGGTGGTGGCGGGCCTCGGCGCCCTGGTCTACGGCTGGTTCGCCGTGCGGCTGTCGGGCGTGTACCTGGCCATGCTGACGCTGGCCTTCGCCCAGATCACCTGGGCCATCGTCTACCAGTGGGACAGCTTCACCGGCGGCAGCAACGGCCTGACGGGCGTGTGGCCGTCGGAGTGGCTCAATGACAAACGCAACTACTACTGGCTCACGCTGGTGCTGGTGGGTGGCGGCCTGTGGTGGCTGCGCCGCGTGCTGTTCTCGCCCTTCGGCTATGCGCTGCGTGCGGGCCGCGACTCGGTGCTGCGCGCCGACGCCATCGGCATCGACGTCAAGCGCATGCAGTGGGCGGGCTTCGTGGTGGCCGGCGCGGTGGCGGGCCTGGCGGGCGGGCTGTTCGCGTATTCCAAGGGCAGCATCTCGCCGGAGACGCTGGCGGTGGGCCGCTCGGTGGACGGCCTGGTGATGGTGCTGCTGGGCGGCATCCAGACCCTGGCCGGCCCGGTGGTGGGCGCCTTCACCTTCACCTGGCTGCACGACATGGTGGCCCGCAACACCGACTACTGGCGCGCCATGCTGGGCGCCATCATCCTGATCCTGGTGCTGCTGTTCCCGCAGGGCATCGCCGGCTCGATCAAGCAACTGGCCGACAAGTGGCGCGAGCGGCGCGACGACGAAGCGGCCGATGAGGCGGCCCAGGCGCCGATGCAGGCCGCCGCCGCGGCGGGGGAGCGTGCGCGATGAGCCGCCGGTCCTGCTGCGTCGTCTTCTTCATCCGCCTGGAGGTGCTCTGATGTCCCTGCTGCATGTCCAGAACCTGGGCAAGTCCTTCGGCGGCGTGAAGGCCGTCGACGGCATCAGCTTCACGCTGGCCAAGGGCGAGCTGCTGGCGCTGATCGGCCCCAACGGCGCCGGCAAGTCCACCACCTTCAACATGGTCAACGGCCAGCTCAAGGCCGACCAGGGCTCCATCACGCTGGACGGCACCGAGCTGGTCGGCAAGAAGCCGCGCGAGATCTGGCGCCTGGGGGTGGGCCGCACCTTCCAGATCGCCGAGACCTTCTCGTCGCTGACGGTGGTGGAGAACGTGCAGATGGCGCTGCTGTCGCACGACGCGAAGCTGTTCGCGATGTGGCGGCGGGCGTCCGACCACAAGCGCGACGAGGCGCTGGCGCTGCTCGAGCAGGTGGGCATGAAGTCGCAGGCCGACCGGCCCTGCAGCGTGCTGGCCTATGGCGACGTCAAGCGCGTGGAGCTGGCGATTGCGATGGCCAACGACCCCAAGCTGCTGCTGATGGACGAGCCCACGGCCGGCATGGCGCCGAAGGAACGCAATTCGCTGATGGCGCTGACCAAGCAGCTGGTGATCGACCGCGGCATGGCGGTGCTGTTCACCGAGCACAGCATGGACGTGGTGTTCGCGTATGCCGACCGCATGATCGTGCTGGCGCGCGGGCGGCTGATCGCCGAGGGCAAGCCGCTGGAGATCCGGGACCATCCGAAGGTGCAGGAGGTGTACTTCGGGTCTGGCAAGACGTTCGAGAAGAAGGCTGCATGAATTGCTTGGTGGCTTCTGTTCGGGGCGCGCCC
>NZ_LDSL01000099.1 GCF_001476815.1 Pseudacidovorax intermedius
TTGCATGTCCGCGGCGCCCCAGTTAATTGGTCACTGATCGCAGCGGCGATGAAGATGCGGGCTCGATCCGCCGACACACGAGCGCGACCACGCGCCGACCTCCAGGAGACAAGACCATGCATTCCCCCGACCGACGGCGCGCGCTTGCCGCCCTGGGCGCCCTGCTCGCCACCGCCACCACCGCACAGGCCCAGGGCGCCGCCGACTGGCCCAGCCGGCCGATCCGCCTCATCGTGCCGGCGCCGGCCGGCGGCCCCTACGACCGCACCCTCCGGCCGCTGGCCCAGCACATGGGCCAGGTGCTGAAGCAGCCGGTGGTGATCGACAACAAGGCCAGCGCCGGCAACATCGTCGGCACACAGATGGCCGCCTCGGCGCCGCCGGACGGCTACACGCTGGTGGCCACCGGCATGCTCAACACCATCGCGCAGTCCATGTACGACGGCATCGGCTTCGACATCGTGCGCGACTTCGAGCACATCGGCGCCATCGGCGAGGGCGCCCAATGGCTGGTGGCCCGGCCCGATGCCGGCTTCAAGGACTTCAACGACTTCCTGCAGCAGGCCCGGCGCGAGCCCGGCAAGTTCGACTACGCCAGCTCGGGCGCCGGCAGCACCGGCCACCTGCTGATGGAGCAACTGCAGCGTGCCACCGGCACCAGGCTGACGCACGTGCCCTACAAGGGCGGCGCCCCGGCGCTGCAGGACGTGCTGGCCGGCGTGGTGCCGCTGACCGTGATTCCGCTGAACAGTGCGCTGGCGCCGGTGCAGGCCGGCAAGCTCAAGGTGCTGGCCGTCTCCAGCGCGCAGCGCAGCCCGCTGGCGCCGCAGGTGCCCACCTTCGCCGAACTGGGCTATCCGCAGCTGACGATCAGTTCCTGGATCGGCCTGTCGGCCCCCAAGGGCACGCCCGCGCCCATCGTGCGGCGGCTGCATGCGGCGCTGGCGGCGGCGCAGGCCGATCCGGCCACGCGCAAACAGCTGGAATTCGAGGGCATGACGGCGCTGTCCACCACGCCCGAGCAGTACGCGCAGCTGGTGCGCAGCGACACCGAGCGCTGGGGCCAGCTGGTGCGCAGCCTCAACCTCAAGGCCAACTGAGCGTTTTCCTCCTCCTTTCGCTTCCGAGAACCATGCCCTTCGTCACCTCCCACGGCCGCGCCATCTACTACGAACGCCAGGGCGACGGCCCGGCCGTGCTGTTCTGCCACGGCGCCGGCTCCAATGCCGCCACCTGGTGGCAGCAGCTGCCCGCCTTCGCCGGGCGCTACAGCTGCCTGACGATGGACATCCGCTGCTTCGGCCGGTCGGCCGCGCCGCTGGCCGAATTCGACCTGCAGCTGTTCGTGGACGACGTGGTCGCCATCCTCGACCAGGAAGGCATCGACCGCGTGCGGCTCGTGGGCCAGTCGCTGGGCGGCATGATCGGCCTGAAGCTGGCGCTGACCCATCCCGCGCGGTTGTCGGCCTTCGCCGCGTGCGACACCTCCCTGGCGGTGGACCATCCGGTGCTGCTGGACATCCTGGCCACGCGCCAGCTGTCGCAGAAGGCGGTGAGCATCGAGCAGCGCTCGCTGGGCCGCTGGTTCCTGGCGAACGAGCCGGAGAAGGCGGCGCTCTACGCACAGATCAACCATTTCAATCCCAGCGCGCATTCGATTCCCGCCGCCGACTGGGGCGCGGCGCTGCAGGGACTGATGGCGCCGGGCAAGCGGATCCCGCTGACGGCGCTGGACACGCTGGCCTGCCCCACGCTCTTCGTGGTGGGCGACCAGGACCCGATCGTGCCGGTGGCGGTGGCCCGCGAGTTCCACCAGCGCGTGACCGGCAGCGAGCTGGTGGTCGTGGCCGATGCCGGCCACTCGGCCTATTTCGAGCAACCGCGGGCCTTCAACGCCGCGGTGCTGGACTTCCTGGACCGGCGCGCGGCCTGAGCCAGCGGTCGCCGGGCGGCGCCGCCTGAGGCAGCACCCCAAGCGGCACCGAGGCGGGGCCGCCGGTCCGCCCCGGCTCGCTCAGCCGCCGGCCGAGAGTTCGACGGCGCGCTTGTGCGCGGCCTCGGCCGCCTTCTTCACCAGCATACGCAGCGCCTCGCCCTCCTCGAACACGGCGATGGCCGCGGCCGTGGTGCCATTCGGCGAGGTCACGGCGCGGCGAAGGGCGGCGAAGTCGGCATCGGGCTGGTGCTGCAGGGCAGCGGCGCCCCAGGCCGTGTCGGCCGCCAGCGCGCGGGCCAGATCGGGCGCCAGGCCCAGCGCCACGCCGGCCTGCGCCAGGGCTTCGCTGAACAGGTGGTAGTAGGCCGGGCCGCTGCCGCTGATGGCGGTGACCAGATCGATCTGCGATTCCTGGTCCACCCAGTGCGCGCTGCCGACGGTGGCGAACAGGGCGCCGACCTGGTCGCGGCGGGCCGCGTCCACGCCCGGCGCCGCGAACAGGCCGGTGCAGCCGGCACGCAGCATGGCCGGCGTGTTGGGCATCACGCGGATGACCGGCGTGCCCAGGGGCAGCGCGGCTTCGAGCGTGGCGACGGTGACGCCGGCCGCCACGCTCACCACCACGGCGCGCGCCAGCCAGTCGGCCGGCAGGCCGTGCAGCGCATCGGCCGCCATGGCCGGCTTTACGGCCACGACCACCAGGTCGACGCCGCCCGCCGCTTCGCCCGATTGCTGCAGCGCCTGCACGCTGGCATGGCGGCCGGGCACCGGCACGGCGCCTTCGGGCAGGGGCGCGGGATCGATGGCCAGCAGGGTCTGGACGCGGCCGCTGTCGCGCCAGGCGTCGCCGAGGGCGCGGCCCATGTTGCCGTAGCCGAGGAACAGGACTTTCATAAGGAGTGCCGTGAAGGAGGGTAGAAGGGACGGATCGGGCGGCATTGTCGTGCGGCGCGTTCCTGGCGGCAGGCGCCGCCACGCCTGGACCCGACCGGCTTCCGTGGCGACCAGGGGCGTCATGGCGCCCATCCATTAACGGCGACCAGAAACGAAAAAGCCGGCACGCTTTCACGTGCCGGCTGCAGTCAGGCGCCTCCCAGGCCCCATCCCGGACCTCATTCACAGGCGGTGCCCGCCTGAGCGGGAGCTGTCCGGACCCGGTGTCAGGCCCAGTCCGTCCACCCCCCGTGCTGCCGGGGAAGCCGCGGTGGCCGGGCGCCGGAGCGCCGCATCGGCCGCGGCATGCTCGCCTGATTTACAGGCCAGCCTTGTTGTAGGTGGCCAGGCTGCCCTGGGTGTACTGCGTGGGGATCGTGCTGTTCACGAAAGCCTTGGCATCCAGGTTCCAGGTCGGGTTGTGGGCGGCGGCCACGGCTTCGGCCTGGACGGCGGCGCGGCTGCGCGGGGCGGCCGGGGCGGCGGCGACCTGCTGGCCGACGTATTCCAGGTTCTGCTCGGCGCGGGCGGCTTGCACGCCCTGGGCGTTCACTTCGGCGCGGCTCAGGGCCGACACGGGGGCGACGACGCCCTGGTATTCCTCGGCGTGGGCGCCGGCAACGGCGGCGAACGACAGGGCGGCGAGGGCGATGATCTTCGAGGTCTTGGTCATGATTTTTCTCCTGTAGGCAGGCAATGCGTTGAACAGAGCTGGCAGGGCACCCGCCCCGCCGGCTTCGGGTCTGCGTTCAATCGCTGGCCCGTGAGACGAATTGTGGACCTCGGGGCTAGGGAAAACCCTCCCTTCCGCCGAACGCGGTGTTCATGATCCTGAAACAATCAGGCGGCTGACAGGTCGGATTGTTCCTACACGACCCGGCGCGCTGCGCGACGGCGCCGCTGCCATTGCCGCGAAGAAGGGTGGCCGCTTTCTCAGCGCGCCGGGGCGGGCGTGCTGCCCGGCCAGGGATAGCGCGCCTGCGCCACGCTGCGCAGCAGGGCCTCGCGCTGGGTGCGGCCGATGCCGCGGATGCCTTCGGCCACCCATTGCACCCGCTGCGGATCCAGCCCGCCCTCGCGCTGCCAGCGCTCGGCGGCGGCGCTGGGCGCATGCAGCATGGCCGCCAGCCACACGGCCTGGGCCGGCTCCAGCCGCGCGGCCGGCCGGTTGAAGTAGAAGCGCGCCGCCGCCTCCGCACCGCAGACGCGGCCCCAGGGCGCATGGTCCAGGTAGAGCTGGAGGATGCGGGCCTTGCCCAGCTGCTGCTCCATGTCCACGGCATAGAGCAGTTCGCGCAGCTTGCGCTGCAGGGTGCGCTCACCGCCGGTCACCAGGACCTTGGCCAGTTGCTGGGTGAGCGTGCTGCCGCCGCGCTCCACGGCGCCCTTGTGCTGGTTGCGGTCGAAGGCCGCCTGCAGCTCGATGAGGTCGAAGCCCGGGTGCTGGAAGAAGCGCTGGTCTTCCGCCGCCAGCACCGCGCGGGCGAGCCAGCTGTCGGGCTTGAGGTTGGCGCTCGGGCCGCAGTTGCTGCGCGCGCCCAGCAGCGCGTCGGTGCCCAGGCCCTCGACGGTGAAGCCGCCCACGCGCGGCTGCAGCCCCAGCGTGCCGGCCGGCAGCTGCACCTGCAGCCGGCCGCCGGCCATGCCGCCGATGCGCGCTCGCGCCAGCTCGGGCAGGCCGGGCGCCAGCACCGCGTACCAGCGGGCGATGGGCGCGTCGTCGAACTGGGCGTCGATGTGCAGATCGCGCTGGGTCAGGCGGCCCTGCCAGCGGCCATGCAGGCCCGGGGCCGCAGCGGCCCCGCCCTCGGCGGCGGGAACGGCGTCGACGTCGCCGGCGAGCCGGTCGACGTCACGCTGCGCCGTCACGCGCAGCTCGGCCAGCTGCAGCGGCTGCGAGCCCATGGCGGACAGGCCCAGGCGGCAGGGTGCGCAGCGCAGCGCCAGCTGGCGGCGCGGCGCGTCCCAGCGCAGGTCGACGGGGCCCTGCGCGGTCTGCAGCCGGCGCCCATCCAGCCGCGGCCCGATCCACGGCGAGGTGGCCAGGCGCAGCACCGTCGGCACGCCCACCGGCACGGTGACGGGACCCAGCCGCCAGTCCACCGCCCATTCGTCCCGGGCCGGCGCGAGGCCGATGCGCAGCACCGCCGCCGCCGCCACCGCCGCCGTCAGCAGCAGGGCCAGCAGGCCCCACAGCAGCAAACGCAGCGCCTTGTTCACATCCGCCGTCCTTGTCGTCGTCGTCGTTCATGGCGGGCCCACCCGGGTCACCGCCGTCCAGGGCCCGGTGGAGCGCCCGCTCCAGCCCGCCCAGTACCAGTCGGAAGTGTCGGTGAAAGCGCCGCCGGCGGCGTCCTCGATGCGCTCGCACACCCGCTGCGGCGGGCTGCCGGCGCGCTCGGCGTGGAAACAGCGCCACAGGCGTCCGCGCGCGTCGTGCGCCAGCCGCAGCCGGGCCACGCGGTAGCCCAGCGCGCGCCAGCAGTCGGCGGCCGGATGCAGCAGCCGCGTGGGCTGCGCCACGGTGCGCAGCACCAGCACCTCGCGGCCGTCGGTGAAGCGGGCGATGCGGCCGGGGAAAGCGCGGGCGAAGCGGGCCTCGACCTCGCCCAGCGCCTGCGGACGCAGCGGCTGGCCGTCGCGATCGACGGGCCAGGGCGGCGCGGCGGTGGCGGCGCGCGTGTCCTGCGCCGACGACGGCGAGCGCAGGAGGACACCGCCCAGGCTGGCGGCGAAGGCGAGGGCGAGCACCGCCGCGAACGCCAGCTTGTGCAGCACGCGGTACGCGAAGTGGTTGGACCAGGGCGATCCCAAGAAGGCATCAGGCCAGCGCATGGCGGTCCTCCTTCGCCGGCAGGGCATCGGCAGCGCCGCCGGTGGGCGGCCGCCGCATCAGCCCGCCGATGCCCGCGCAGACGGCGGCCAGCAGCACGAGGCCGAGCGCCTGGTGCAGCAGCGGTCCCGCGGCATGGCCCGCGCCTTCCAGGCCGATCAGCAGCGCATTGCGCAGCACGTTGCCGGCGAGCACCAGCGCGCCCACGGCGGGCAGCCGGCGCAGGAAGACGCGGTCGTCCAGGCGGGCCAGGAACAGCGCCACCATGCAGGCGGTGAAGTACCCCATCCACACCATCTGCACGCCGGAGCAGGGCGCGTCCACGATCACCAGGCGGCCGTCGATCCACAGGCTGCTGCCGGCGCGCTCGACGGTGAAGAAGGGCGCCAGCAGCCAGCGCGCCGCTTCGGCCGCCACCAGCCGCAGCGGGTAGCCGGCATAGAACTGCAGCGACGACAGCAGCGGCAGCGCCAGCGCCGACAGGCCCAGCACCGGCAGCGCGGGCTGCCCCGGCGGCAGGAAGGCGAGCAGCGTGCAGGCCAGGGCCAGCACCGCGAGCAGTGCCAGCAGCAACGGCGGCAGCACCGCCGCGGCCCGGGCCAGCGCGGCGCCCAGCACCAGCAGCGCCGCCAGCGACAGCAGGCCCAGCCGCGGCGAGGCCCGCAGCGTGCGCCGGCTGCGCCAGGCGAACAGGCCCAGGGCGGCGAGTGCCAGCAGCCCCAGCGGGTCGTCCGAGCGGTCCAGCATGCGGGCGCCCATCCAGGCCCAGGCGGGCCAGAGCGCGAGGGCGGTGGCCAGCAGCCACAGCGCCGGCGGCAGGCGGTCCAGGCGGATGGCCCCTTCCAGGCTGCGGGGATGGCGGGCGGCCCAGTCGACGAGCGTCATGGTGTCGTTTCCTTCTCGCACGTGTCGTCAGGCCGTCAGGCGCCGCGGGTCGTGCCGGCGCAGGCGGCGGCGCAGCATGGCCAGCATGCCCAGCGCCACGGCCACGGCGCCCAGCGTCTCCGGCTCGGGCGTGGCGGGCACCGGCACGCCGAGCGCCAGTTCGCTCACGCCTTCGGGCAGCGGCTGCGGATGGTCCACCGTCGTGCCGGCATCGGCCGCGGCGCGCACCAACTTGTCGACGGCGATGAAGCTGGTGTACGTGGTGAGCAGGCTGTACTTGAGGCCCAGGGCGGTGATGGCCTCGCGCTGGTCGCCGCCGCCTTCCAGGCCTTCCTGGTCGTCCAGCGCGGCGATGCGGTCCCGGGCCCACAGTGCGCGCAGCGCGCCGGCCTGCGGCGCCAGGCTGTCGGGCGTCACCGGCAGCACCTGGCGCCACGGCCCTTCGGCGCTGCGGCCTTCCATCACCAGCCGGCCCTGCGGCGCACCGCGCCACTTGCCGAACAGCACCACGGGCCGTTCGCCCAGCACGTCGGGCAGGCGGGCCGGCTGCACGTCGTAGACCTCCAGGCCCTCGAAGCGCGCCTTCAGGCCGGTGAGCACCGGCGACTCGACCATGCGGCGGAAACGCGCCGCCTGTTCGGGCGCCTGCACCGCATCGGTGATGACGAAGGGCTCGCCGCGACCGGCGCGGGCCAGGCCCTCGATCAGGTGGCGGTTGACGGAAGAACCGATGCCGAAGGCGAACAGGTTGGCCTGGTCCAGGTGCTCGCGCACCAGGGCGAAGGCCTCGCGTTCCACCGTGACGTAGCCGTCGGTCACCACCACGATGCTGCGCGACACGCCCTCGGGCTTGGGCTGGGCATAGGCGCGGCGCAAGGCGGGGATGAGCTCGGTGCTGCCGCCACCCTCCAGGTTGTTGAGCGTCTTCAGCGCGCGCTCGATGTTGGGCCGCGTGGCCGGCACCGACTGCGGCGACAGCATGCGGTTGCTGCCGGCGAACAGCATGACGTTGAAGGTGTCGCTGGGCCGCAGGTCGCGGATCAGCCGCGTGAGCATGTCGCAGGCCGTGTCCAGCGGAAAACCGTGCATGGAGCCAGAGATGTCCACAACGAAGAGGTAGTCGCGCGGCACGATGCGCTCGGCGGCCACGGCGCGCGGCGGCTCGACCATGGCGAGGAAGAAGTTCTCCGCGTCCGGGCCGCTGCCCGGGTAGAGCATCAGGCCCGACTGGATGCGCTCGCCGGCCAGGCCGTAGTCGAGCACGAAGTCGCGGTTGGCCGGCGGCCGGCCGTCGTCGCGCAGCGTGAGCATGGCCTGACGCGCGTCGCGCCCGGCGCGGATGGCCAGCGCATGGCTGGGCGAGCGGATGTCCGCCAGCGGCAGCGGCGCATCCAGCTGCACCTGCAGCGAGAAGACGGTGCCGCTGGCCGTACCCGCAGGCAGTGTGGGCTGGGCACTCCAGGCGCCGCCACCACCGCCGGCGCCCACGTAGCGCGGCCCCACCACCGTGGGATAGACGAACTGGTAGCGGCCCGATTGCGGCACCAGCAGTTCGCTGTAGCGCAGCTCCACCCGCACCTCGTCGCCGGGGCGGATGTTGGCGACGTTCATCTGGAACACGTTGGGCCGCTCGGCCTCGAGCAGCGCGGCCGTCTGGCCGGCCTGCTTCGCCTCCTGGTATTCCAGCCGCGCCTGCTGCTTCTCGCGGATCTGCGCGGTGATCAGCCGGTCGGCGATGCGCACGTTCATGCCGCCGACGGCGGCGCGCGTGGAGCCAGGGAAGACGTAGCGCGCTTCCAGCGTGCGCTCGCCTTCGTTGCGGTAGGTCTGCGTCACGCGCACGTCGGCGATGACGCCGGCGATGCGCACGTCCACCTCGGTGCGCTTGAGCGGCAGGCGATCGGTGCCGGGCGTGTCGCTCTGCACGACGAAGTACGGGCTCTGCGTGGCCGCATCGGCCTCGCGTTCCTGGGCATGCAGGGGCCGGCAGGCCAGCAGCGCGAAGCTGGCCAGCGCGACGGCAACGGTGAGCAGCCACAGCAGCCGGCCGCGGGCGGGACGAGCGGGGCAGGTGATGGACATGGTGGGATTCCTTCCTCGGCAGTTCGATGCAGGCCGCCACTGTGTCCAGCGCCCGGGAAGGCGGAAGGAAGGCCGCGTGAAGACGGCGTCGCTGTGTGAAGTCCGCGTGAAGTCCGCGAACGCGGTGCTTCATCCGCGCTTCCCCCGCGCTGGCGAGCATCCGGGCCTTCGCACCACACACCCGAAGGGAGTCCGCCTTGATCCACGCCGTCGCCACCACCCTGCGCCAGTCCGCCCTGGCCAAGGCCCTGCTCGTCCTGCTGCTGTGGGCGCTGCTGTGCATTCCGCTGGGCAGCATCGAACGCCTCGTCGAGGAACGGGGCGCCAGCCAGGCCCAGGCCGAAGAGGAACTCGGCCGCACCTACAGCGGCGCGCAGACGCTGGCCGGGCCGCTGCTGATGCTGCCCCCGGTGTCGGACGGCGGCGCCCCGGCCCGCGCGACGGTGCTGTTTCCGCAGGCGCTGCAGGTCGAGGGCGACATGCAGCCGCAGGAGCGCTACCGCGGCCTGTTCCGCGTCAACTTCTACCGGCTGGAGGCCCGACTCACGGCCCGCTTCCGCCTGGACGACGCGGCGCTGGCCGGCGGCGCGGCCATGAAGCCGGGCGAGGCGCCGCTGCTGGTCCTGGCCATGGCCGACCTGCGCGGCATCGAGGACATCCAGGCGGCGAAGCTGGACGGCCAGCCGCTCGACTTCCGGCCCGGCCGCGCCGGCCTGGCCGGCTGCACCGACCTGCAGAACCTGCAGGCCACGCTGCCGGCCGACGCGGTGCAGCGCCTGCGGAACGGCGAAGCGGTGGACTTCGCCATGACGCTGCGCCTGGCCGGCCAGAAGCGGCTGGGCGTGGTGCCGGCCGCCCAGAAGACCGAGGTCCATCTGCGCTCGCCCTGGCCGCATCCCAGCTTCGGCGGGCGCTTCCTGCCGGTCGAGCGCCAGGTGGGCGCCCACGGCTTCGATGCCCGGTGGCGCATCAGCAGCCTGGCGAGCGCCGCCCGCGGCCAATGGCAGGCCCGGCTGCAGAACCCCGTCGCGAGCGCCAGCGCCGCAGGCGCCACCGCCTGCGCGGCCGGCGACACGGCCTGCCTGGCCGCCACCGCCGGGACCGCCGCCCCCTGCCTGTCCGCCGGCATCGACCAGCTCGACGTGGAACTCATGGCGCCGGTGGACATCTATGCCATGTCGCTGCGTGCCGCCAAGTACGGCGCCTTCCTCGTCGGCATGGTGCTGATGGCGGTGGCCCTGTTCGAGCTGCTGCAGCGCCTGCGCCTGCACCCGATCCAGTACGCGCTGGTGGGCCTGTCCATCGCGCTGTTCTTCCTGCTGCTGCTGGCTCTGTCCGAGAAGCTGCCCTTCGGCCTCGCCTACCTCGTGGCGGCCGGCGCCAGCGTGCTGCTGCTGGGTCTGTACTTCGGCGGCGCACTCGGCAGCTGGCGGCGCGGATGGGGCCTCGGCGGCTTCGTCGCGCTGCTGTACGGTGCGCTGTTCGGCCTGCTGTCCTCGCAGAACAACGCCTTGTTACTCGGCGCGGTGCTGGCCTTCGGCATGCTCTCGGCCGTGATGCTGGCCACTCGCCGGCTCGACTGGTACGCCTTGTCGGCCGGTGCCGCGTCCAGCCCGCCAGTGCCGCCCGCGGCTTGATACTCCGTGCCGCGACAAGCCCCTATTTGCCCGAATCCCATGTCCTTCAAAGACCGTCTGTCCGATCCCCGACTGCGTCGCGCCGCGATGTGGACCGCCATTGGCGGCGCCACGGTGGTGGTGTGCGGCGCCGCCATCGTCGGCATCGCCGCGGCCCTGATGTCGCGCCAGCTGCCCGACGTGAGCATGCTGCAGAACTACCAGCCCAAGCTGCCGCTGCGCGTGTTCAGCGCCGACGGCGACCTGATCGGCGAATTCGGCGAGGAGCGTCGGCAGCTGGTGCCCATCGACAAGATCCCCAAGGTGCTCAAGGACGCGGTGCTGGCCACCGAGGACGCGCGCTTCTACCAGCACGGCGGCCTCGACACCATCGGCCTGGCGCGGGCGGTCATCGCCAACACGCTGCACGGCGGCATGCGCCAGGGCGCATCGACCATCACGCAGCAGGTGGCGCGCAACATGTTCCTGAGCTCGGAGCGCACCTTCAGCCGCAAATTCAAGGAAGCGCTGCTGGCCTGGCGCCTCGAGGACGAGCTGACCAAGGACCAGATCCTGGAGATCTACCTCAACCAGATCTACCTGGGCAACCGCGCCTACGGCTTCGCCGCCGCGGCCCAGACCTACTTCGGCAAGCCGCTGCAGGACATCACGGTGGCCGAGGCCGCCATGCTGGCCGGCCTGCCCAAGGCGCCGAGCAGCAACAACCCCATCGCCAACCCGCGCCGCGCGGTGGCGCGCCAGCAGTACGTGATCAACCGCATGGTCGAGACCGGCTACCTGAGCGAAGCCGATGCCGAGAAGGCACGGCAGGAGCCGCTCAAGCTGCGCGACGCGGCCGAGCCCTCGGGCCTGCATGCCGACTACGTGGCCGAGATGGTGCGCCAGCAGATGGTGGCGAAGTACGGCGACGACACCTACACCAAGGGCTTCAAGGTCTACACCACCGTCACCCGCAACGACCAGGGTTCGGCCTACGAGGGCCTGCACGAGGCCATCGTCGACTACGAGCAGCGCCAGCCCTACCGAGGCCCCGAGGGCTACGTGGAACTGCCTGCCGATGCCCAGGACATGGACAGCGCGGTCGACGACGCGCTCTCGGACAAGCCCGACAGCGGCGGCATGCTGGCCGCCGTGGTGCTGGAGGCCAGCCCGCGCAAGCTGGTGGCGGTGCGCGCCAACGGCGACTCGGTGGAGATCACCGGCCGCGGCCTGCAGGCGGTGCAGCGCGGCCTGGTGGAGAAGGCGGCCGAGCCGCTGCGCATCCGTCGCGGCAGCATCGTGCGCATCGCCCGCACCGGCCCGCAGAACAGCTGGGAAGTGACACAGCTGCCCGAGGTCGAAGGCGCCTTCGTGGCCCTCGATCCGCGCGATGGCGCCATCAAGGCACTGGTGGGCGGCTTCGACTTCAACAAGAACAAGTTCAACCATGCCACGCAGGCCTGGCGCCAGCCGGGCTCCAGCTTCAAGCCCTTCATCTATTCGGCCGCGCTGGAGAAGGGCTTCACGCCCGCCACCATCGTCAACGACGCGCCGCTGTCCTTCGATGCCGCGGCCACCGGCGGCGCGCCCTGGGAGCCGAAGAACTACGACAACAGCTACGCCGGCCCCATCACGCTGCGCCAGGCGCTGGAGCAGTCGAAGAACGTGGTGACCATCCGCGTGCTGGACGCCATCACGCCGGCCTATGCGCAGGAATGGATCACGCATTTCGGCTTCGCGGCCGACAAGCATCCGGCCTACCTGACCATGGGCCTGGGCGCCGGCTCGGTGACGCCGCTGCAGATGGCGGCGGCGTACTCGGTGTTCGCCAATGGCGGCCTGAAGGTGGAGCCGCGCCTCATCGCCCGCATTACCGATGCCCGCGACCAGGTGCTGGAGGACACGCCGCCCAAGCCGGCCACGGACGCCGACCGGGTGATTCCGGCGCGCAACGCTTTCGTGATCGACACGCTGCTGAACAGCGTGGTGAAGAACGGCACCGGCCGCCGCGCGTACACCACGCTGCGGCGCGACGACCTCTACGGCAAGACGGGCACCACCAACGATTCGCACGACGCCTGGTTCGCCGGCTTCCAGCCCACGCGGGTGGGTGTGGCCTGGATCGGCTACGACACGCCGCGCCAGCTGGGCGTGCGCGGCGAGACCGGCGGCAGCCTGGCCCTGCCGGCCTGGACGCGCTACATGCAGGGCGCCCTCAAGGGCGTGCCGGTCGCCAAGCTGGAGCCGCCGCCGGGCGTGACCAATGCCAGCGGCGAGTGGATGTACGACGAGTACGCCGGCGGCCAGGGCGTGCAGATGCTGGGCGTGGAGCCGGCGCTGACCCCGATCACGCCGGTGGAGGTGAACAACGGCATGCCCACCACCGGCGCACCGCCGTCCTGGGGCAACCAGCCGGTGATGCCGGCCATGCCCGGCCAGCCGGTACAGCCCGCGCAACCGGCCGCGCCGGGCCAGCAGGACGAGCGCAACCGGATCCTGAACATGTTCCGCTGAGGCACGCGGCTGACCCTGTTGCACGAGCCCGGCCCCGGCCGGGCTTTTTTCATGGCGCCATGCCGATGCGGCACTGGCTGCTGAAGAGCCGCTCGGCGACGAAGTCGACGAAGACGCGCACCTTGGGCGACAGGTGGCGGCTCGACGGCCAGATGAGGTTGAACTGCCCCGGCGCATCCAGGTGATCGAGCAGCAGTGGCACGAGCGCGCCCGATTCCAGCGAGGCCTGCGCCAGGAAGTCCGGCATGCAGCCGATGCCGATGCCGCGCGTCACGGCACCGTGCAGCGCCTCCATGTTGTTGCAGGTCAGCACGTGCCGGACGCACACCTCGGCCTCGCCCTCGGGCAGCCGCAGCGGCCAGTCCTGGATCTTGCCGCTGTTGGGATAGCGGAAGCCGATGCCGCAGTGGTCCTTCAGGTCGCGCGGGCAGGTCGGCGTGCCGTGCCGTTCGAGGTAGGCCGGGGAGGCGCACAGCAGCAGCTGGAAGGGCCGCAGCGCCCGCACCATGAGGCGGCTGTCCGGCAACTGCCCGCTGCGGATGGCCACGTCGACGCCTTCCTCGACCAGGTCCACGATGCGGTCGGAGAAATCGAGGTCGAGCTCGACGTCCGGATAGCGCGCCATGAAGTCCGGCAGCACGGGCAGCAGCAGGTGGTAGGCGACGATGGGGCTGGACACGCGGATGCGGCCCATCGGGGATTCGCGTGTGCGCAGCAGGCTTTCGTGCGCGTCGTCCAGGTCGTCGAGGATGCGCCGGCAGCGTTCGTGGAAGGCGCGGCCTTCCTCCGTCAGCCGCAGGCTGCGCGTCGAGCGCTGCACCAGCCGCACGCCGAGCTGGTTCTCCAGCTTCGTCACCGCCTTGCCCACCGCCGAGGGCGACAGGCCCAGCACGCGGCCGGCCGCCACGAAACTGCCCAGGTCGGCCGTGCGCACGAAGGCTGCAAGACCCGTCAATCGATCCATGGCGCTTCCATTCGGTCGTTTTCTTCCATATTCAGCGGAACGAAACCGATCTTATCGGCCGATTCGAGCGTTCCTAGACTGCAGGGCCCGAAGCAATCAGCGCATTTGCTTCCTCCACCCCAGGGACGATTCCGCCATGCCCAACGACCGTCTTTCCGCACCCCCGCGCGCCGCCACCAAGGGGCTCGCCCTGCTCGCGGTGTGCGCCGCCGCCGCCGCCATGCCCCTGACCTTCACCGGCACCGCCGTCGCCTTGCCCGCGATCGGCCGGGCGCTGCAAGGCGGCCCCGTCGCCATGGCGTGGGCCACCAACGCCTTCATGCTGACCTTCGGGTCGGCGCTGATGGTGGCGGGCGCCCTGGCCGACAGCCATGGGCGCAAACGCGTGTTTCTCTGGGGCAGCCTGGCCTTCGCGCTTTTTTCGCTCGGCCTCGTCGTTGCACCGGGCATGCTCGTGTTCGACCTACTGCGCGGTGGTCAGGGCCTGGCTGCGGCGGCCGCCTATGCCGGCGGCGCGGCCGCGCTGGCCCAGGAATTCGAGGGCCGGGCCCGGCTGCGGGCCTTCAGCGTCATGGGCGCGAGCTTCGGCGCCGGCCTGTCGCTCGGGCCCGTCGCCTCGGGGCTGATGGTCGAGGCCATGGGCTGGCGCAGCATCTTCCTGGCGGTGGTTGCCCTGACGGCCTTCGCCTTCCTGCTGGGCCGCGTCGCGCTGACGGAAAGCCGCGACCCCGCATCGGGCGGCCTCGATCGCCCGGGCGCGCTGGCCTTCACGGCGATGCTGGCGCTGTTCACCTGCGGGATGCTGCTCGTCCCCGCGCAGGGCTGGGGTAGCCCTACAGTGCTCGGGCTGCTCGGCGGGTCGGTGCTCTGCCTGGCGGCCTTCATCGCGGTGGAGCGGCGGGCCCGGCATCCCATGCTGGATCTTTCGCTTTTTCGTTACCCGCGCTTCGTCGGCGTGCAGCTGCTGGCAGCCGCACCCGCCTACGGTTTCGTCGTCCTGCTCATCCTGCTGCCGCTGCGCTTCGTAGGCATCGAGGGCAAGGGCGAGGTGGCGGCGGGCATCCTGATGATCGCGTTGTCGGCACCCCTGCTCGTGCTGCCGGTGGTGGCGGGCCTGCTGGTGCGCT